>CADDYS010000032.1 GCA_902810715.1 bacterium
CAAGAAGTTAAGAAACCCGACCACCGTGCTGATGAAGAGGGCAAGTACTCATACCTTGAGATTGATATGAAACTTTCTGAAAACCTGTTCGAGACCGGCACCGACCCGTTAATGATTTTCCGCGAGTTAGCGGACTTAGGAGAGATCGTCGATATAGAGGTCAACAAAGGACTCCTCCCCGATTTCCACGCGCTTGATGTGTACAAACTATACCTTACCTGGCACCTGATTTTAAAGACCAAGGAGCCTTTCTCAAGAGTTGAGAACACCTTTATCTTTGTCCAGGACGATAGCGAGATATCTATTGAAGATGTCACCCAGCACTTCAAGGATGGGGTAGACCTTAGAGTTGCCGATATGAAGCTTGGCGAGATCTTATCCGGCAAGGGTCTTGTCTCTAAAGACGATGTCGCCCAGGCTCTTGCCAAGCAGGAAAAGATTGGTGAGCTGTTGGTCAAGACCGGAAAGGTTACGAAAGAGGATGTTCAAGAAGTCCTGGAGAAGCAGCTTAAGAGCCGTGAGGTTCAGAAGGCGACTACCATTAGGGTGGATACAGATAAGCTGGATAAACTGGTCAACCTTGTCGGCGAGCTGGTAATCGCAGTTGCTCGTGTTGAGCAGCAGCAGTGTAGCCAGCTTGATATTAGTAGGCGGTCCGGCCAAGGCTCGATGGAAAGCCTACAGAGAATATGCAGGGATCTTCAGGAGCAGGTTATGAGGGTTCGCATGGTCCCGGTCGAGGGATTGTTCAGCCGCTTCCATCGTGTGGTTAGAGACCTTTCAAATGATGAAGGCAAGAAGGTTCGCTTAGAGCTACGCGGATTGGATACCGAGCTTGATAAAAATGTGATCGAGCAGTTGAGCGACCCGTTAAAACACCTCGTTCGAAATGCTGTAGACCACGGCATCGAGTTGCCTGAAGAGCGGGTAAAGGTGGGCAAGCTTGAAGAAGCAGTCATCGGTCTATCTGCCTACCAGCAAGAAGGAAATATCTTTATCGAGGTATCGGATGACGGCCATGGTATTAACCGCAAGGCGGTTTTGGCAAAAGCCGTAGAAAAAGGGCTTGCAAAGGAAAGCGACGAGCTTAGCGACCAGGAAATATACCAGCTTATGTTTTTGCCCGGGTTTTCAACCGCTAGGAAGGTTACAGAGGTATCCGGCCGTGGTGTGGGCCTTGATGTGGTTAAACAAAATATCTCTGATCTGCATGGGTCTGTTGATATTATCTCGTCCGTAGGGAAGGGCACGGTGTTTAGAATCAAGCTACCCCTAACCCTGGCCATAATCGATGGAATGACTGTGAAGGTCGGGGAAGAGATTATCACTATACCGTTACTCTCAATCGTCGAGTCAATAAGGCCCAATAAGAATTCCGTTAAGACGGTAGAAGGCCGCGGCGAGGTGGTGGATGCGCGTGGCGAGTATCTTCCACTCGTGCGCCTGCATGAGGTGTTCGACATAGAAACCGGGAGGACCGACCCGTCTGAAGCGCTGGTGGTTATAGTAGAGAGCGCCGAGCGCAGGTTTGGTGTCCTTGTTGACGATGTTCTTGGCGAGCAGCAGGCGGTAATTAAGAGCCTTGAAAAGAATTTTCGCCAGGTTGACGGTACGGCGGGTGCGACAATTCTGGGCGACGGGACGGTTTCGCTAATTCTTGATATACACGGCCTTGAGAGATTGGCTTTTGAGTCGTCAAAGTTAAACCATTTGAGAGAATTAGGCAAAGAGGCCGCATAGATCTCTCTATACGCTACCGGGGGTGGTGAACTATCGAGGGTTTACTATTAGCAAGTAGTTTTAATGCAGACTAGCCGTGATACGTTACAGGGATGTTGGAGACCAAAGCCGGCACGTTGAGTTTGTAAAAAGGACCGGCATTTACAGGGAGGTAGATTAAATGAGCAGGTTTAGGATGACTATTGGAAACAAGCTTTATTTTGGGTTTGGAGCTTTAATCGCTCTTATGGTAATTATGAGTGTTGTAATCTACATAACAAGTGAGAGCGTTGTAAACGCAGACCAGACGGTTATCGAGCACTCTGAGTTCGCAACCCTAATGAGAACTTTCCAAGACGAGCATGGCGAGTGGAATACCGCTTTAGCGCGCGCCCTTATGTTTGGTGAAAAGTTTGATGAGCCCCTCAAACCCGAGGATTGTAACTTCGGCAAGTGGTACTACAACTATATAAAATCCGGCGAATTTAAAAACGAGGAAGCGGAGATGGCTCGTCTTATAAAGGCGACCGAAGAACCCCACCGCGACCTTCACGAGGCCGGCCAAGAGGCCTTAAAAGAGCTTGAAGCGGGACATAAAGCTAATGCCCAAGCCATCTTCCAGAAGAAGAGCGAGGCCGCTATGGCGAAGATGGACAAGGCTTTTACCGAACTCGATGATTTTATCCAGAAAGTTAAAGACGAGCAAAAGACAAAGGCTGAAGCCAACAACAGGGCCCAGAAGATATTAGTTGTTATAGTAACTGCGATAAGTGCGTTAATAGGTGCAGCTATATCCTTCTTCTTGTCAAGAAATATCGTTAGTGCGGTTCAGGCTATGGTAGATGCTCTTAAAACCCTCGCTAAAGGTAACCTGACCAAAAAAGTCGAGCTCAAACGCAATGACGAGCTGGGCGAGATGGCTAAAGAATTAAATGAGACTATTGATAATCTCTCAGACATGGTCGGCAATATAGTTATATCCTCTGAGAGCGTTGCCAATTCCGCAGATCAGATCGCTGCAGGCAACCAGGAGCTATCCCAAAGAACCCAGGAGCAGGCCTCAGCCCTTGAGGAGACCGCTTCAACTATTGAAGAGATGACCTCAACAGTAAAGCAGAACGCCGAAAATGCCGGAAGGGCAAATAGACTGGCCCAAGATACTGTTGGCATGGCCCAACAGGGTGGCAGGGTTGCAGAAGAGACTATGTCTTCTATGGGCGAGGTAACCGGCGCCAGCAAGAAAATCGCAGACATCATCGATGTAATAAACGAGATAGCATTTCAGACAAATCTACTTGCGCTTAACGCTGCAGTTGAAGCAGCAAGAGCCGGGGAGCAGGGCAAAGGTTTTGCAGTAGTTGCCGGTGAGGTTAGAAACCTGGCCCAGAGGTCCGCCGAATCCGCAAAAGAGATCCAAGAGCTGATTCAAGATAGCGTAGATAAGATAGGAAAGGGCAATAAGTTGGTGGAAGAGTCGGGCAAGACTCTAAATGAGATAATCGCCTCCATCCAGCAGGTTGCAGATACCATATCCGAGATCTCTGCCGCCTCCCAGGAGCAGGCTGCAGGAATAGATCAGGTAAACAAGGCAGTTACTATGATGGATGATGTGGTCCAGCAAAACGCAGCCTTAGTAGAAGAGAGCGCCGCTGCATCTGAGGGCCTTGCAATGGAGGCGGAGGAGATGCAGAGGCTTATGTCGCAGTTTACCGTAAATTCAGGCGGTTCTTTTAGAAGAGAGACAAAGCATGCTAAAAAATCCGGTAAAGGTAAAAATAAAATGAATCCGGCGACAGTTACCGAACTGCCGGTGAAAGAAGAAAAGCCAACTTTAGCCAAGGCAGCCGGAGCGGAAGACACCGAGATCAAGCTTGAAGAAGGCTTTGAAGAGTTCTAGGAAAAGGAGATGGTATAGGTGGGAACAATTGAAGCGGTAAATGAAGCCATCTCTAAGGGAACCTCAGGTCAATTTGTGACCTTTTCCGTCGGGGATGAGGAGTACGGGGTTGAGGTCTTAAGAGTACAAGAGATCATAGGATATCAGGGATTTACTAAAATCCCGAATGTGCCCTCTTTTGTAAAAGGAGTACTAAACCTGCGGGGCTCAGTGGTACCGGTAATTGATCTTCGCCTGAAGTTTAACATGACTGGGAAAGATTACGATAAATTTACGGTTATCTTAATCCTTGAGGTAAAAGATAGAGTAATCGGTGTAATAGTCGATGCGGTTTCAGATGTCATCTCTCTTTTAGAGAGTGAGGTCCAACCAACACCGGACTTTTCCTCAGGTATAAGAGCTGATTTTATATCTGCGATGGGCAGAAAAGAGGACAAGCTTATCATTATCCTGGACGTGGACAAAGTCCTCTCCGAGGGCGAGCTTGAGATGCTTGCTGCGGCGTAAGAAACAGTGTAAAAGGCCCCGGTTAAGCGCAAGGTTTCCCGGGGCCTTTACCAACAAACAAAGAACAATCAACGGATGGTTTTAATGGGAACTGTCAATATATTGACGCAATTTCAAATCAATGATACTGAATTTGAGCTTCTAAGAAAACTCATAAAAGAGCTGACCGGCATCAATTTGTCCGACCAGAAAAAGATGCTGGTCGTATCAAGGCTATCTAAACGCCTGCGCAATTTAAACTTACATAACTTTACCAGCTATTATAACTACGTTACTAAACATAAAGATGGTCGCCAAGAGCTAAATCACCTAATAAACCGGATTACTACAAATAAAACCGATTTCTACCGCGAAAGACACCATTTTGAGTTCCTGAAAGATATTTTGCTGCCGCAGCTTTACGAAGAGGGAAGAAAAAGCGGCAGGCTGAAGCTTAGAATCTGGAGCGCGGGCTGCTCATCCGGTGAAGAGCCGTATACCATCGCCATCACCCTAAAAGAGTTTTTCAAACATAAGCCGGGTTGGGATGTAAAGGTACTGGCAACCGATCTAGATACCGAAATGTTGGATAGAGCCGTTAAAGGTGTCTATAGCGAGCACGTTGTCGCCCCTATACCCCCGGAGTACTTGTACACATATTTTAAAAAAGGCATAGGCGCAAACAAGGGCCTTTTCTTAGCCAAGGAGTCCCTTAAGGAAATCATTACTTACCGCAAACATAACCTGGTTACGGAAGAGCTTTCAGTAAGAAACCCCTTTGATATCATTTTTTGCCGTAACGTCATCATATATTTCGATGAAGCAACAAAGTTAAAGATTATCGATAGTTTTTACGAAAATTTAAAAAGCGGCGGTCATCTGTTTCTCGGGCACTCTGAGTCGCTTTTGGGTCGTGAGGATCGCTTTAAGCTTATAGGAAACAGCATCTGCAGAAGGACTGATTAGGGATTTACAATTTTCGATTGTCGGGCGAAGGTCTAATATGGCAAAGATAAAAGTTCTTATCGTCGATGATTCGGCGGTTACGCGTCAAATAGTAAAAGACATCCTGGACAATGACCCCGGAATTGAAGTAGTCGGCATAGCCAGCGACCCTGTTTTCGCAGAGCCTAAAATAGAGAAGCTCAAACCCGATGTCATAACGCTTGATATTGAGATGCCCCGGATGAATGGTATTACTTTTCTGGATAAGCTGATGAAGACCAATCCAATACCTGTAGTTATGCTAAGCGCACACACCGATCATCATGCGGTTGAGACAATAAAGTCTCTTGAACTGGGTGCGGTTGATTTTATAACAAAACCTAAGATTAACATAGCCCAGGGAATCGAGTCCTTAAGAGAAGAGATAATCACAAAAATTAAGGCGGCGGCTAAAGCCAACATACGAAAAAAACCCAATAGGCTGGTCGTCCTACCAAAACATTCAGTTGATGAGGTAATTAAACCCGACAGGGTAACGGGGCCTAAGCCTAATGATAACGTTATAGTTCTCGGCGCCTCGACGGGGGGTACAGTCGCCATAAGTGATTTGCTGCAGCTGATGCCGGTCGACTCCCCAGGCATAGTCATAGTTCAACACATGCCTGAGAAATTTACGAAAGCTTACGCCGACCGCATCAATGATCTTGTTGATTTAACCGTAAAGGAGGCCGAGGACGGCGACAGGGTTGGACGAGGGCTGGTTCTTATAGCTCCCGGCGGCAAACACATGCTGCTTCAAAGGGACGGCAAGGGATTTTATGTTCAAATAAAGGATGGCCCGCCCGTGAATCGGCACAAGCCTTCTGTTGATGTCTTGTTCCGCTCTGCGGCAAATTCTGCAGGCAAGAAAGCCATCGGTGTTATATTGACCGGAATGGGAAGCGACGGCGCTCGCGGTATGCTTGAGCTTAAAGAGGCCGGCGCCTTTAATATTGCGCAGAGCAAAGAGTCCTGCGTTGTTTTCGGCATGCCTAAAGCGGCGATTGAGATGGGTGCCGTGGATAAAACCGTCCCGATTGAGTTAATGCCAAGCCTCATAATTGCGCAAGTTGCTTAATCACCTTTTCTGAATGCACCGGAGATGACATTGATGATTACCAGAGCAACCGCAATGGTTAAAAGGATATGGATAAAAGCTCCGGCTATTTTAAAGACAAGACCCAAGACCCATAAGGCCAACAAGGTAACGATAATTGCCCATAAAACACCCAGCACATAAAACACCCCTGTTGCTGTCTATACCCTGTGAAGGCATCTTCTAGACAGCTTCATAAAGCTAATATTTTCTATAACATTGCCTTTACAACTACTTGTGAAACTAGTAACATAATCTTGACTAAGTTAACAACCAGCTCTTGATCGATCTGTACCTTGCTGGCCTTGATTAACTCTTTATAGTGTCCCAGCCGCATAATTTGCGGTTACTAGAGTTAGAGGCAGACGTGAATCTACAAACTTTGCAAACGGCGGCAAAAAGTAAACAGCGGGCAAATTGCCCCATGTCATCATCAAAAACAAAAGCTGAACCCTGCATTGAAGACAGTTGCTTTGCTTTTATCCCAAGTGCTGGTAAATGCTTCTATTTTTTGGCTGCCGAGTTTGGGCTAGACATCATAAAGGGCAACAATAAAATCGATATCAGCCTACAATCTATCCATAATTTCCAAGAACTCTTCAGAGAACACTACAATCGTGTTTTTAAGATTGCCTACCGGATGCTAAGGAGCTATGACCGGGCGGAAGATGTTACTCAAGAGGTCTTCATTCGAGTCTATAAAAACATAGACCTGGTTGGTTCAGGTACGCCGCCTTTGGCCTGGTTATATAAGATAACTACAAATCTCTGCCTAGATGAGTTAAGGAGGCGAAAGAAGGTTCAGATCGAGCCGTGCGCTGATTTTGATGTGGAGGAGATACACAAGAAGTTCAGAGGTTGGCGGCAAGTAAATCCAGAAGATGTTTTTGATGAGAAAGAGAGCATGGTAGTAATCGACCGGATCCTGCGAAGTCTGCCCGCGCACTATTGCCAGGCTTTACTTATGAAATGCGTTGATGGCCTAAGCTACAAAGACATTGCCTACGCAACGGACACCACGATAGCGGCAATCCGCTCCAAGATATTTAGAGCCAGGAAGCAGTTTATTAAACTCTACGCGGAGTTTACCGGAAATGCTAACTAAGTAAGAGCGCTTTTTCCCATCTCATTGAGTAACTCTTTGAGTTTATCTGCGTGCCCCTGCTCGATCTTTGCAAGCCATGTGAAGATGCGGGCTATATTGTCAAAGCCTTCTTCTTCTGCCTTTGCTGCAAACTCTTTGTACATCGTGTCGGCCTCGTAAGTCTCGCCTTTGATGGATTCGACTATATTTTCCTCTGCCGTCCGGCTGCCACCAAGCAGATATAGCAAATGTGAAAGAGCGTGCCAGGTCTCTTCATAAGAGAGCTTTAAGAAGAGATTTTCCGCAAATGGGTTTCCCTCCATCCTTGCTACCTGCGCAAAGAGTATGTACCTGCGATTTGCCTGGGACTCCCCGGAGAAAGCTTTCTTAAGGTTCTTCTCCGTCTCTGTGCCATTAACATCCTCGATCTGGTCGACTTTGGAGAACTTACTTGGGCTACTTCCGCATACCTCGCATGCTTCGGGTGGATTTGCCCCGAACGTTAGCATTCCGCATACCTCACACCTGAATATCATTAAACGACCTCCCTTAAATTTGTTAGCAATTAATGGTAACATATCGCTCTATTCTATACTGAGTGGGCCGTTGTGGCTAGATGGGTGTAAAACATCATGGTTAAGTTGATGGTTATTAGTAAAGCTTAAGTTGAGGGTGAGTGTTATATTATAGCTGGTAGATGTATGTATTGCAAAAATATGGCAAGAAATAGCATTAATAGATTAAACCTGATACTTAGCTTTAACCGATATTTTTGGGAATGCGGGCAAGGATGGCGGCTCTTGTCACAACAAAATGACTTAAGTATAATATTTACGGCGGCGTGAAGCTGCCATAATTATATTCATGGCGCGTTCGTCTAGTGGCCTAGGACACCGCCCTCTCAAGGCGGAGATCACGGGTTCGACCCCCGTACGCGCTACCAACTTTTCACCAGAGCATATGGATAGTTCCTGGGCCCTTCACCCTTTCGCTGCAAGCAGGGCTAAAGCCCTGTGTTAAGGGGAAAATAGTTAAAGAATAATTATTCTTTAACTTTGTAGCCAATAAGGGTGAGCGCGGGATGTCTTATCAAACGTTAAAGCAATTATTAATAGGTAGACCTTTACCTACGGAGCGCCTGGCCGAAGAAAAGTTGCTTAAACGATACGCACTACCTATTTTTGCTTCAGATGCGCTATCATCAACCGCGTATGCGACCGAGGAGATATTAATTGTACTTGCTCTGGCGGGCGCGGGCGCCCTGTATCTTTCATTTCCTATTGCTACAGCAATCGCCATTTTACTGGCGACAGTGGTTATATCTTACCGGCAGCTCATTCTCGCATATCCGAGCGGCGGCGGTGCTTATGTCGTATCAAAAGAGAATCTGGGCGAGACCCCCAGCTTAATTGCAGGAGCCTCGCTTCTCGTTGATTATAGCCTCACCGTCGCAGTAAGTATTAGCGCAGGCGTAGCTGCGATAACATCAGCTTTTCCATTGTTACTGCCTTATAATGAAGACCTGGCCGTGATTGCCTTAATAATACTTACGATCGCCAACCTGAGGGGCGTGAGGGAGTCGAGTAGGATATTCGCTACGCCCACCTATGCTTTTATTCTTGGTCTAGGGGTAACGGTTATCTACGGCTTCTTCCTTTATCTAACCGGTCACAAGTTTACGGTTTCCAGTTACCCCGTCAAAGCAATAGAGCCGATTACGTTGTTTCTCATACTACGAGCCTTCGCATCGGGTTGCGCCGCACTAACTGGTGTTGAGGCGATAAGCAACGGCGTGCAGTCATTTAGGCCACCTGAAGCCCAAAATGCCCGGGTTACATTGGTAATCATGGGTTTAATACTGGGCTCGCTTTTTCTTGGAACGACCGAATTGGCAAGGATTCTTAAAGTTACACCCAGTCCGGTGGAGACAGTGGTCTCGCAAATTACCAGGGCGGTTTTTGGGGGGAAGCACTTCTTTTATTACTACGTTCAGATCACCACAATGTTCATTCTCATCCTTGCGGCAAATACCAGCTTTGCGGGATTTCCAAATCTCGCCTCGGTTATGGCAAACGATAGATATATGCCCCGGCAGTTAAGACATAGGGGATTTAGATTAGCATACTCAAACGGGATTATCATCCTGGCCGTATTCGCCGGAATACTCATCCTGGTGTTTGGAGCAAGTACAAATAGATTAATTCCTCTTTATGCGGTCGGCGTTTTTACAGGATTTACGCTCTCGCAATTTGGCATGGTCAAACATTGGTATGGCTTGAGAAAACAGGAGGGTCCTGCCTGGTGGCACAGAGCCGCCATCAATGGTGCCGGCGGTGTCGTAACTTTGATCGTTACGCTGGTTCTGGCGATAACCAAATTTATCGACGGCGCATGGATTGTTCTTATCATTATACCTATCCTGGTGTGGATGTTTAGGAGGATACACCGGCATTATGTATCGGTTGCAGAACAGCTTACTCTGGAGCAGCTAAAGACCATACCGGCGGTAAAACATAATATTGTCGTGTTGGTTTCAACGGTACATCTCGGAACCGTGCTGGCTATTAGATATGCGCAGTCACTAAACCCAACAGTTATACGTGCAATTCATGTTAACATAGACGACGCCGAGACCGAGAATGTGAAAAAGCGATGGGAGCAGATGAGATTTGGTATACCGCTTGAAGTGCTGGAGTCCCCTTACCGTGACGTAATCGGCCCGATTATTGGAAGGCTGCGGCAGATAGATATCGAGATGACGGACGATATTATGACGGTTATAATCCCGGAGTTTGTTGTCTCTCACTGGTGGGGGTACTTCTTGCACAACCAAACCGCGCTTGTTCTAAGGGCGCTCTTATTCTTCTGGCCAAATGCAGTTGTAATAAGTATTCCTCAACACCTGCAATGACATATTGCTAGACAATCTTAACGACCATCACCGCAGCATCATCTAGAAGCTTGCCGCCGCCAAACGCCTTCGCTTCTTTAATGATATTTTCCGCCATTTCAGTCGGCGAAAGGTCGGCATACTTCTCTATGGCTTTCTGAAGACCACCGAGTCCAAACAGCTCCTGGCCCGTTCTCGATTCGGTGACGCCGTCGGTATAAAGAACGATGATTGATTCGTGTAAGAGCGTTATCGAATGATCAATATACTCGGCCTCCGGGAACATAGCGAGCGGAAGTCCGCCGGTCTTAAGCTCTTCGAAAGTACTTTGGGTTGATTTATAGATTATCGGCGGCCAGTGGGCGGCGTTGGTGTAGGTAAACTCAAAAGTCTCGGCATCAAAGACACCGTAGAATAACGTTATGAAAATCGATGGAGGGGTTTCGAGGATAGCTATCTCATTTACCTTTTTAATTACCATGGCGGGTGAGGATTCACTATACGCAAACGCCCTGATAGTGTTTCTAACCGTGGTGGCTAAAGTTGCGGCATCAATTCCCTTACCCGACACATCGCCGATTACTATGCCAAACTTTCTATCGGATATCCCGACAAAATCGAAGAAATCGCCGCCGACCAGGGCGGCCTCGGTTGCTGATTCGAATTTCAGTCCGACTTCAAGATGGTCGATCTTTTGGATTATTTTCGGAAGCAGGCTTTCTTGAAGCACCGAAGCGATATTCTTTTGTTTCTCGTAAAGAGTCGATAGCTCCTCATTTCTTTCCTGCAACTGTTCTTGCAGTATTTTCTCACTTGACTGCGCGGCAAGTATTTCATCCTCCATCCGGTTAAAGCTTTCTGCAAGGTCTCCGATTTCGTCCCCCGTCGTAACTGAAACATGCTCGGTAAAGCCGGTCCGGGGCGCCTCCTGCATATGTTTTTTAAGTGTAATTAAACCCTCAGCAAAACGTTCGCCCAAAATATAGGCTAAAAACAAGGTGAGTAAAAGTATAACCATTGAAAAAAGCGCGCTTAAAATTGCAGTTTGGCGTATTGGGCCAAGGACCGATTCTACAGGGACGAAGGACCCTGCTGCCCAACCAATATTACGGATGGGAATTTCGGCACCCATTCGATAGCTTCTGTCTATCGAAAATATTAGGCCGGTTGATGTATAGGTTTTTCCGGCCAGGGCTGCTTTAACAAAAGGCTCGTTGCTCCAATCCCTCCTGTCAAAGGGTATCTGAGCCGTTTGGCTTTGAAAAATTAAATGGCCGCTGGAATCAACTATGTTAGCGCCGCCTTGACTTACAGCGGTGCCCATAAAGCTGCCGAGACTATCCGCCTTAACCGATATGCTGATAATGCCTGCAAGCGTGTTGTCTCTTCTTATCCCAATGGCAATCGGAAAGCCCAGTTGGCCGTCAGAGTTGATCTGTAGATCGCCGATAGCAGATTCTTTTCCGTTTATAATTGCTTTAACTGCAGGGATACCGGCCCTATTCTGACCAATTATTTTAGCAGTTGATGCAACAACAACAACCCCGTTTTTGTCCAGAAAAACAACATCTGAGAAAGGCGAGGGGTGGGCCGTAACGACCTCCACGGCATGACGGCTTTTAGCGATTCTGGTGAGAAGGCTGGCAGCGGCGGTTGCGCTTAGGTGCTCATCTACAATAGTGTCTCCGGCGATGATCTCGGTATGTGTGGTTTGGTCTATAAATAGGCTAAAATTTGAGGCAGTTAATCTTGCTATATCAAATCTTTCGGTTATAGCTTCGTCCCGAAGTGTTTTGTACTGGTTGTAAAACGAGGTAGCAAGTAGGGCAATAAGCGGTATAGCTATAAGCATGTATATAACTATAAGTTTAGTTCTAATGCTGAAACGTCTCTGTTTATTCATAATATCTCACACATGTATATTTATCCATTATCTCATTTCAAACCTGCAAGCATCGAAAAGTAAGCTTTTTTAACGCCCGGCCTGCCGGGCAACTCCGAGCAATATAGTAGGAATAATATGACGCAAATAGTCGTCAAATTATTTAAGATTGCCAGGGGATATGCCGATTATTTTGTTAGAATTCGTCAAAACTCTTTAAATTTGTGTATGCGAGGTAGCCGTGCGACACTCCGCCAGCAAAATCCCGCTTGGGGAACTGCTTGTAGCGTTTGGCGTTATAACAAAAGAGCAGCTAGATATGGCACTTACCGAGCAGAAAAAGGTCGGCGGGAGGCTCGGTCAGGTCTTAAAAGGGCTTGGCTTTGTGAGCGAAGAGACGATGATCGAGTTTCTCGGTAAGCAGCTTAATATCCCCCATGTTGATCTGGATACAACCATCCTGGACAAAGAAGCAGTTTCACTGATCCCGGAATCGCTGGCAAGAAGGCATAAAGCCGTCCCAATCTCCAAAAACGGCAAAGTATTGACCCTTGCTATGTCTGATCCACTGGATATATTTGCAATCGATGATATAGCCGGGGTGAGCGGATACGAAGTAAACCCGGTAGTTAGTACTGAAAGAAGCGTTCTTAAGGCTATCGACAAGTATTATTGGATGCAGGAACCGGCAAACGGGAAGAGGAACCACGAAGAAGTTATACAATCTCCGGCGAGAAATGGCTCCGGACGAGGCGACTATACGGTTAGCAATATCGACCTTTCTGATAAGTCGGCTGTTAAACTGGTAAATATGATGATAAGTCAGGCTATTCGCGACAAGGCAAGCGATGTTCACATCGAGCCCGATGAAGACCGCTTAGAGGTTAGAAACCGCGTTGACGGAATCTTACACCAGGTGATAACGGCACCAAAAGACATGCACGCCGGTGTTGTATCCAGGCTAAAGATAATGGCCGACCTCGATATAGCTGAGAGAAGAGCACCCCAGGACGGGCGTTTTTCAGTTACTATCGGCGGCGGCAATGGATACAGAAGGGTGGATATACGTATATCCACCCTCCCTACAATCTTTGGTGAAAAGGTTGTCTTGCGAATTCTTGAGAAGAATGCCAGTCTTAACGGTCCCGAGAACTTAGGTTTTGACGAGCAGAATTTACAGAAGTTCAGGCGCATGATCAACCGTCCCTACGGGATGATACTTGTGTCCGGGCCAACCGGAAGCGGCAAAACAACAACCCTTTATGCCGCCTTAAACAACGTAATTTCTGTTGAGAAGAATGTCGTTACGATTGAGGACCCGGTCGAGTACAGACTGAGGCTGGCCAACCAAGTTCAGCTTAACCCTAAAGCAGGGGTCACATTTGCAAGCGGGCTAAGATCAATCGTCCGCCAGGACCCGGACATAATTATGGTTGGAGAGATAAGGGACAGGGAGACCGCCGAAATGGCTATACATGCAGCTCTGTCGGGCCATCTTGTCTTCTCAACTATCCACACCAACGATGCTTCGGCAACTGCAGCAAGATTTATCGAGATGGGAATCGAGCCGTTTTTAGCCGCCTCATCGATACTTGGGATTATCTCACAGCGATTGGTGCGCCTGCTTTGCCAGAAGTGCAAGGAGGCTTATGAGCCGGCGCCGGAGTTGCTGGAGCAATTGGGTATCCCGTCCCGGGAAGGCATTGTATTTTACCGGGCGTTTGGGTGCCCGGATTGCAAGGGCACCGGCTATAAAGGGCGCGAGGCTATATTTGAGGTCATGGAGATCAACGATGAGCTGAAAGAGCTTATCATATCCAAGTCGTCCGCGGCCCACATAAGAGAGACCGCTCTTAAATACGGTTTCAGAACGCTTCGTGAGGCAGGAATTAGTAAGGTCATCCAGGGCAAGACATCACTCGAAGCGGTTCTTAAAGTAACTATGGATTCGGAAGCGTTGTAAAATGGACCGATTAGTTGATGAGCTTAAGCTGCTAACAGAAATCGATTTGAGCATACTCGATGGCCAAGGCCTCGACTCAATCCTTAACTTGATAACCGAAAAAGCAAACGCGCTTTTCAAAGCCGACTATTGTTGTATCTGCCTGCTTGATGAGAACGATTATCTCAAAATAAAAAGTCATAACAAACCGGACAGGTTGTCTATAGAAGAAATGGAGATTATGAAGCAGCATGCAATCCTGGGCGCGAATATTATCAGACCGATTGAGTTTCTTAATCTTTAAAACAAGGTATTTAAAGGAACGTCCCCTCCCGCACTCCTGCTTCAATTCCTCGTTTTTTGGGAAATAACTATTAAAACCGGAGGTTTCTATGTCATCTCGCCAACATCTATTTGATATATTTAACCAGTTCCTGCGCTTGGCCAGGACGGCAAAGCTTCAATATGAGCAGCACCTTACAAGGATAGACCATGAGCCCGCCCTGGACATAATAGCCGATATCATAAACGAGGAGAACCAACACATTGAGTGGCTGGTAACCGCAATCGAGGACGGCGGAGGTACCGCCACTGTTGATCACTATGATATCGCCACGCCTGAAGTGTTTGAGCATATGGTGAGGGCGGATTATGATCTTGAGTCCCAGATAATAAGTGAGTATGAGCTGCACCTCGAAGAGATTTGGGACCCCCAGTTAAGATCGCTGGCCGAGGTCATCTTAAAAGAAGCACTGCGACACAGAGAGGAGTTCCGTGGCTTGCTTGAAGATTTCGGCACAGACGAGCTGATGGATGTGGGTTAATCTCGAATGTTTCCCCCACCCGTCGTTGCGGGCTGTAAGGCGAAGTAATCTTTAGGAGATTGCCGCGTCGCTATCGCTCCTCCTAAGAAAACACTTCTTCTGCCAAAGTGTTTTCTTTCTTAAATTACCCACTTTCAGTGGGTCGGGTGCTCGCAATGACATTTATTCACCGAATGGTAGTTTTCAATTATACTAAAACCTGGGTTACTTAGAAGTAGGTTGCGCTATAGGTAAATATTTTAAAACCAAGCCAGGATTGAGTATGCAAAACAAAATAGACTTAGATAGGGCGAGAAAAGGTTTGCTGGTTGTGGTGCTGCTCGGCGTTCTCGCGGTTGCCGTAATTATAACTCTTACTTTTAGCAAACAAACCCTAAGGGCACTTGCAAAAATAGACTTAACTTTTCTTTTTCTTGTCTTCCTTGCGATGAGTCTAAGCTGGCTCTTTAGTGCACTGCCTTTTTATGCACTGACCAGGGCTGTAAATCGCCCGATTTCCCTTGTCTCTTCATTTCGCGCCTATCTCGGCGGAAGTTTTTTTGGATTGATAACCCCTTTCGGCTCCGGTTTGATCCCCGCGCAGGTTGTTATTTTAACTGGGGACGGATTATCCCCCGGGCAGGCGGCGGCGGTAACCGGCAGCAGGGCGACGATATCTTCGTGGCTTTTTGTTGTACTTGGGGCGATGATATTTATTGCTTTTGGCTCTTCACTTTCCGGTTCAGCCAAGGCCGGTCTTTTTGGAATCGCTGCTGCCGCAGCAATATGGTCGATAATCATACTGTTTTTTATTAAACGGCCGGAGAATGCCAAGAACATAGTCACTAAAGTTCTTAGCAATCGCACAGCAGTGAGGCTTTTGGGCCAGGACCGGCTTGGAAGAGCAAAGACCAGAGTCCACAGCGAGATCGAGTACCTAAGCTCAAATCTTAAAGATTTGTTCTCATACGCAAATATCCCGGCGATCCTGATTGTCTTTTTATCGGAGATAGTTGCCTGGTCGGCTGTTTTCTCTGTCCTGCCCCTCATCTTGTTTGGGTTTGGTGTACGCAGTAACTTTGCACAACTTGTGTTTAGATTGTTTCTACTTTTTAGCGTGGCTCCCGCATCCCCGGTGCCCGGGGGAAGCGGTCTAGTCGAGGGCGCGCTCATCACCCTTCTGAGCGGTCTTGTGCCGAATGCTATCAAAGGCGTGATAGTTTTGCTCTGGCGACTGTTTACCTACTACCTGACTCTCTTGACCGGTGGGCTGGTCGTTTTAAGGCTTATTACTAAGTTGCCCCACGATAACCAAACCAGGTAAGTGCATCATCTCACTAATTTTTTTCTCAACTGCACATTTACAGTTTCTAATGCCAAAAACTGGGTAAATACATCCCCAGAGGGGGTGGAGATAATGGCGATGAGAACCTCTAATGTATTTTGGAATATATTATATGCGGTACTTGTTATCCTGGTTATTTTGGCCCTATTGCAGCTATTTGGCGTATTCGCACTTAGCGTCGCGCTAGCCAATGTTATCTACATATTGCTGGTTCTAGCTTTAGTGCTGGCGGTTATCCACTGGGCCGGCTTATTCTAGCCACAAGTGGGACGTTCTTCAGAATTTGGAGAATCTGAAGAACGTCCCTACATCTCTATGTTTTCTTTTGCAAATCTGGTTTTCATTCCGGCTCTTATTAGGTCGGCGATCTCGTCTTGGGACCCGGGCTTAGTCATCGCAGTTATCCTAAACACCATTACGTTATCTCTGAAATCCTTAAGACCGACAACCTGGGGCGGCTCAAGCAGAGCCTCCTTTACTTTGACGGATTTTGCGATCTTATCGAGTTCGTCCTCCATAATCTGAGTCACGCGCGCCGGATCTTCTTTATTTGACACCCCGATGTCTATTATCGGTCTTGCCCAGCCACGCGACTGGTTTATTACTACCTTGATCTCACTGTTTGGGATAATATGCAACTGGCCCTGGGCATCCCTGAGTTTAGTCGTGCGCAAATCTAGGTCTTCAACGGTGCCTTTACTCGTGCCGATTTGGATGACGTCTCCCACGCTGTATTGGTTTTCAAATAAAATGAAGAAACCAGATATGAAGTCTTTGACAAGACTTTGCGCACCGAAACCTATAGCGATACCGGCGATACCCGCACTGGCGAGTAAGGGCCCGATGGGAATTCTAAACACATCAAGGATCATCAGTGTGGCTATGAAGAATATAACGAACCTTGCCAGTGCCTCGAGAACCGATCCTAAAGTCTTTGCGCGCAGCTTTGCCTGTTCTGCAGAAAGAAACCTGTCTTTGCTGACCAGCTCGACCGCATGCCGGATGGCTATAATAATGAGCCTGTATATTATGATGCTTAATATAGAAATTACGATAATTGCCGGCGTCTGGTGGCTACTTAGCCAGTCTATAGCCGTTTGGAAAAACTCCATCATGGTCATCCCCTAAATTTCGAAACGTCTATCCATAGCAAAGGATAAATGTCATAAGGCATTTAGGCAATGGCAAAAAGTAATAAGGTAATTTAAATTGACAGAATAGACTTTTAAGGATTATAATATAGTTGTAAGGAGCAGGAGCTTACTTACAACTTTGAAAATTATAAATCAAAGGGCTTAGGATAGCAGAAGAAGGCCGGCGTACCCCACCAATATGGATGGGACCGACGGTCGGGCATAAGTTGCCATGTAGAAGAGGGTCCTGTCGGTATGTTGGGTGAGTAAACCCAAGGTGTTTGCAGGAAATCCTGACATGAGCCCCAATCGGGGAAGGGCAGCGAAGCGAAGGTTATCTTAAGCCCTTTTTGTTTTTAAAGAACCGGTGTTGTGACCTGGTTCTTTGCTTTTGACTTTTTAAAAACTGGGTGTAGTATGGTAGTTGGAGGCCAGTAAAAAGACCGGGATTTGATGCTCGGTCTTTTTTGTTCCTGGTAATTGTAGTAGTTCGCACATTGATTAAGATTCGTGGATACTGGGTAAATCAATAGGGCACGAATGGTCCTTAAAAATTATTTTGTTGAGTTTTAAATTCTGCGGGTCTGGTCCCGGCCCAGGACGAACGCTGGCGGCATGCACTTGCCCCGGCAAGTCGAGCGAGCCGTCCCGCTATTTAGATTTATTTTGGATAAACGGGACGGTCAAGCGGCGTACGGGTGAGTAACGCGTAGGCAACCCGCCTCAAAGACCGGAATAAAATGCCGGATAAGCTCACGCCTCTGCGGGGGCGCGAGAAAAAGGTAGCCCCTTAAAAAGGCTTCCGCTTTGAGATGAGCCTGCGTCCTATCAGGTAGTTGGCGGGGTAACGGCCCACCAAGCCGATGACGGGTAGCTGGTCTTAGGAGGATGGTCAGCCACACCGGAACTGAGACAAGGTCCGGGCCCGAAAGGGCTAGCGGGGTGGAATCTCTCGCAATGCGCGAAAGCGTGACGATGCAATGCCGCATGGAGGAAGAAGGCGGGTGAAAACACCCGTTGTAAACTCCTGACGGATGGGGAGTAAGCCCAGGGGGTTAATAGCCCCGGCTGGGTGAAAGTACCCATTCATGTAGCGCCGGCTAACTACGTGCCAGCAGCCGCGGTTATACGTAGGGCGCGAGCGTTGTCCGGATTTATTGGGCGTAAAGGGTACGTAGGCGGCTGGATGTATCGGCTGTGAAAGCCTCCCGGTCAAAAGGGAGGACGTCAGCCGAGATTATCCTCCTGGAGCCCAGCGGAAGGAAGTGGAACTCCCGGTGTAGCAGTCGAATGCGTTGATACCGGGAAGAACGCCAAAGGCGAAGGCAGCTTCCTATACTGGGGCTGACGCTGAGGTACGAAAGCCAGGGGAGAGAAGCGGTTCGGCACCCGCGTATTCCTGGCTGTAAAAGTTGGGTACTAGCCCTTGACCCTCAGGAAGGCCTGGGGCGAAGCTAACGCGATAAGTACCCCGCCTGGGGAGTACGGCCGCAAGGCTGAAAACCAAGGGACTTGTGGAGGCCTGCACAATCGGCGGCGAGTGCGGTTTAATGCGACTTCGAGCGCAGAATCTTACCAAGGCTGCCTACAGGAGTAAGCTGGCGGAAACGCCGGCCCTCTGGGGACGTTCCCCCAGACCCCTGCGGGTAGGTGTACATAGTCACCGTTAATGTCCGTGCCGTGAGGTGTGCGGGTAATGCCGCATAACGGACAAAACCCCTCATCCCATGTTGCCATCGGACAGCGCCGGGCACTCATGGGAAACAGCCCGCGATCGAAGTGGGAGGAAGCTGGGGACGACGGCAGATCGGCATGCACCGTATGCCTTGGGCGACACGCACGCGACAGTGGCCGGTACAAAGGGCTTTCCGAACCCGCGAGGGGGAGGCAATCCCAAAAAGCCGGCCGAGGTTCGGATTGCAGTCTGAAACCCGACTGCATGAAGCAGGAGCCGATAGTAATCGCAGATCAGAAAGCTGCGGTGAATACGTTCTCGGGTCTCCCTCATATAGCCGGCCGCGTCCACCTTTGGAGGCTCGGTCGAAGATACTCGGTCTAACCGGGTTCCAGCGGGCGGAAACGTCTACTGGGACCTGGAGGGTCGGTATCGAGACTCGGGCCAACCAGGTGGTCGTTGGATGGGCATGCTGCCCGTACCGAGAGGTGTGGGCGTTCTTTGAGAACTTGAGAAAAGTTCTAAGTGCCGTTGCTCCGGTTTGGGTGTTCCGGCTCCGGGTTCCCCTGAGGGCAACCCTCAGGAACACCCGACCGGGCCTTTAAATCGAAGATTTAAAGGCCCGGAGAATCGAAAATAGAAAATAGAGAATAGATTGAATTATCGTGGGCATGGATTGAAAGAATAGGATTAATAAAACTTAAAGCATTTTCGATTCGGTCTATTCTCTATTTTCTTATCAACCGATGTGCGATTGAGCACTAGGGTTGAGTGCATTGTTCTTTAAAAACAAAATAGCGTGCATCGAGGAGCCAACGTCAAGTAATTTAGGGGCGTATGGTGGATGCCTTGGCGCTAGGGGCCGATGAAGGACGAGGCCGCGTAAGCGATACGCTCCGGGGAGGTGCGGCAACCTTTGATCCGGAGATTTCCGAATGGGGAAACCCGGGTCTAGAGACTAGAAACTAGAAACTAGAAACTAGATACTAGAGACTAGAGTTGAAGGTCTAGAGTGTGGGTCTAAAAGATAAAAGACCAATGAAAGATGGTTTTATCTAGTTTCTAGTCAGGACCGATAGGTCCGGTCTAGTCTCTAGTCTCTAGGCTCATCCCTGCCTGAATATATAGGGTGGGGAGGGGAACTCAGGGAACTGAATCATCTCAGTACCTGGAGGAAAAGAAAACAAGTGAGTGATTCCCTTAGTAGTGGCGAGCGAAAAGGGAATAGCCTAAACCCGGCGGGCGCTAAAGCCCGCAGGCGTTGCCCGCCGGGGGTCGTGGGGTCCGCTTGAGGATACTGCGGTATCCTCAGGAAGTTACAAATCTTTCGCGTAGTTGAAGACCTTGGAACAGGTACCATAGAAGGTGATAGTCCTGTAGGCGAAATGTGAGAGACTTCCGGCGGTACCCCGAGTAACACGGGATATACAATCCTGTGTGAACCTGGGAGGACCACCTCCCGAGGCTAAATACCCCAGCGACCGATAGTGCACCAGTACCGTGAGGGAAAAGTGAAAAGAACCCCGGATAGGGGAGTGAAATAGAACCTGAAACCGTATGCCCACAAGCAATCGGAGCTAGAGACTAGAAACTAGACTTGAGGGTCTAGAGAGAGGGTCTTTTAAGAGAATATCTACCATCGGTAGTTTATGATCTTATTTAGTTTCCAGTCAGGGCCGTCAGGCCCGATCAAGTTTCAAGTTTCTAGTTACGGTGTGCTTTTTGTATAAGAGCCGGCGAGTTACGGTAAGCGGCAGGTTAAGCCGAAGAGGCGGAGCCGTAGCGAAAGCGAGTCTGAACAAGGCGCTTATGTCGCTTATCGTAGACCTGAAACCGAGCGAGCTATCCATGGATAGGATGAAGCGGCGGCGTCTTCGCGTCGCCGTGGAGGTCTGAACCCATCGACTGAGAGCGCCGTGGGAGGATCTGTGGATAGGAGAGAAAACCTACTCGAGCTCGGTGATAGCTGGTTCTCCCCGAAATGCATTTAGGTGCAGCCTCGGGATAGATCAACGGGGGTAGAAGCACCGGTTTGGAAGCCCAAATCGAACTCCGAATACCGTTGGTTGTTTCCCGGGAGTGAGGCTGTGGGCATAAGGTCCATAGCCGAGAGGGGAACAACCCAGATCACCGGCTAAGGTCCCTAAGTGTAGGCTAAGTGTGATGCTTAAGGAAGTGGGATCGCGATGACGACCGGGGGGTGGGCTTAAGAGCAGCCATCCCTTAAAGAGTGCACTACGTGGCAGCTCACCGGTGGAGCGATCCTGCGCCGAAAATTTATCGGGGCTAAGCCTACCACCGAAGCCGTGAGGTCTAGATACTAGAGACTAGAAACTAGAAACTAGAGACTAGAGACTAGAGTTGAAGGTCTAGAGTGTGGGTTTAAAGAATAAGAGATCTATAAAGATGGTTTTATCTAGTTTCTAGTCAGGACCGATAGGTCCGGTCTAGTTTCTAGTATCTAGAAGGTTTTATCTAGTTTCTAGTTTCAAGTTTCTAGTATCTAGATTGGTAGGGGAGCATTGTCTACCGGTTGAATTCAGTCCGTAAGGGCTGGTGGACGGTAGACAAGAGAGAATGCCGGCATGAGTAGCTAACTAAGATGGGTGAGAATCCCATCCGCCGAAAGCCTAAGGTTTTCCCAGCTCTGTTCATCAACTGGGAGTTAGCCGGACCTAAGGCGAGGCCGAAAGGCGTAGTCGATGGATAAGCCGGTTAATAATCCGGCGCCACCGGTACTAGAGACTAGATACTAGAGACTAGAAACTAGATACTAGATACTAGAGACTAGAGACTAGAAACTAGAAACTAGAAACTAGAGTTGAAGGTCTAGAGTGTGGGTTTAAAGAATAAGAGATCTATAAAGATGGTTTTATCTAGTTTCTAGTCAGGACCGATAGGTCCGGTCTAGTTTCTAGTATCTAGAAGGTTTTATCTAGTTTCTAGTTTCTAGTCAGGACCGATAGGTCCGGTCTAGTCTCTAGTATCTAGTCTCTAGCTGGTGGGCGACGCGGGTAGGCCGCGTCGGGGGGCGAGTGGAAGTCCATCCGGCAAGGTCGAACCGCTTAAAAAAGCCCACAAAATTATCGGTGTCCGTACTGCAGACCGACACAGGCAGGCTAAGGGGTAAACCCTTAAGGCGGGCGAGACAACCCTCGTTAAGGAACTCGGCAAATTAACCCCGTAACTTCGGGATAAGGGGAACTCTGCCTGGGGCAACCCGGGTGGAGGCTCAGTTAAATTGGCTCGAGCGTCTGTTTATAAAAAACACCGGTCTCTGCTAAGTCGTAAGACGATGTATTGGGGCTGACGCCTTCCCAGTGCCGGATCCTAAGAAGCGGAGTCGTAGGGTAGGTTACTGGGGATCATCCGGATCCCCAGTAGCTCAACTTAAGGGCTCCAAATCGAAACCCCGGTAAACGGGGGCCGTATGGATACGACGGCCCAAAGGTAGCGGAATTCCAGACGGATAATTTCCGCCATGTCGAAGGGTATAACGACTCGAGCACTGTCTCAACGAGGGACTCGGTGAAATTGGCTAAATCGGTGAACAGACCGGTTTCTCGCGGCGGGATGTAAGCCCCCGGAAGCTTGACTGCAGCCTGATCTTGGGCAACCTAACCTGCCACCGTGAACCCGGTGGGGGGACAGGGTCAGGTGGGTAGTTTGGCTGTTTCGGCACCCTCCTAAAAAGCAACGGAGGGCTCCGAAGGTGCCCTCAGCACGGTTGGAAATCGTGCAGTGAGCGCAAGGGTATAAGGGCGCCTGACTGCTTAGGCCGACAGGCCGCGCAGAGGCGAAAGCCGGGCCTAGTGACGCGGCGGTACCGCGTGGAAGGGCCGCCGTTACAAGGGATAAAAGTTTCTCCGGGGAAATAGGGCCAATCACCCCCGATAGACCACATTGACGGGGTGGCTATGGCACCTCGTAGTCGGCTCACCGCATCCTGGGGGTGCAGAAGCTCCCAAGGGTTGGGTTCATCACCCATTAAAGCGGTATGTGAGCTGGAAAATTAGACCGTTGGAAGACAGGTCGGATCAATATCTGCCGTGAGCGTCGGAAACTTGAGGGAAGCTGCCCTAAGTACGCAAGGAACAGGGTGGACGGACCGCTGGTGTACCAGTTGTCCCGCCAGGGACACCGCTGGGTAGCTATCGTCCGGAGCGGATAAGCGCTGAAAGCATCTAAGTGCGAAGCCGCACCCAAGATGAGGTTTCCATAAAGCCCCAGGTAGACTACCTGGTTGATAGGCCGCAGGTGTAAGGCCCGCGAGGGTTTTAGCCGAGCGGTACTAATGGCTGAGATACTTGACGTTTTGCGATTTGATGCACGCTATTTTAACTTCTAAAGCCGCTGCAAAAAGCAGCGGCTTTTTTATATAACTTTTCCAGTGGTTCTTAATGTATAAGTAAGTTGCTATATACTGTTAATTTAGATAATATTATAACAAGAAGGCAAAGTTTGACCAGCTAAAATCCCATTATCAAAAAAACGGTTTTCACGGTGTTGAATGGAGGCAGTTTGTGAACCTAAGTAAGAGACAAATTCGAATAATTGTAGGTGTGATTGCCGCGATCATAGTTCTAGTTGGTATAAGACAAGTAATCGCAGCGCGAAACTCCCAAGAGACGGATAAAATAAAGGTGCAGGTTCTTAACGTGTGTTTGAACGGCTGGCAGATTAAAGAATTAGCGCGACTTGATGCTAATAAGGATAAAGTACGTGATCTTAAACAACAGTTGATGAATTTCTATGATGCAAAATCAGGAGAATTAGCCGAACAGCAGAGGTTAATTGACATGTTAATCGCTGCCGATAGAGAAAAAGACGATAATAAAAGCCCAAGTTCGCTGAGCACAAATACACCGCTACAGGTTCTTGGTTTTAGCATAACCGGCGTAAAGGTCCAAAGCATGAACGTTGGAGGAGATAGCGCCGATGTTAGCGCCGATGTCGAATACTATATTAAATACGATACTCAGCATCAAAATTACAGCGCTCTCGTCAAAAATACCTACAAATGGCATCTTAAAAAAGTAAAAGATAACTGGAAAATTATCAACGAAGATTTAGTTGCAGGAGATGAGCAGTGATCCCTGAAAAGACCGATGGTATTTTACCCAGCGGGTGATGTCTTGATGTCGATGTCGGTAGGCATCATTTTATAGATATCTCTGCTGGGCAGGTCGAAGACGAAGCAAACCAGAAGAACCCCGCACGGCCCGGTTATATGCGGAGTTGCGCCGTGTGCAGGGTCAGACTTGAGCCTCTAGAGAGCGAAGAGTTGCTCACCTGCTACTTTTGTGGAGAACAATACAAGACCCGTACCTGGTGTCCTGAAGGGCATTATGTCTGCCAATCATGCTATCACAAACCTATCTCAAGCTTTATCGAAGAGGTGGTTGGCTCTAGTAAATCAAAAGATCCTTTTGACCTTGCCGCTGTTATGATGGCTTACCCCAGCCTTCCCGAGTGCTCGTGCGAACATTCCTGGATACTTGCAGCGGCGGTACTGACCGCTGTAAAGAATGATGGTGTTGTAAAGATAACCAATAGCGGTATCCTGGATGCACTGGAGGCCGTAAAAGAGCAGGCCATAACCAGCCTGGCTCATAGGACGGGAGTATGCGGGGTTATTCCGGCGGTAGGCGTAGTATTCCATGCTGTGCTTAAAGCCGCCGGCGGTGGAGATAGCCGCGACACGACAACGATGAAAGTTGTGGCGCAGGCAATCGATCATCTTGCCAGTCATGCTGAGAACTGTATATGTTGCAAGAGCGTGGTTTGGACGACTATGGACCTTCTGGTCTCGCTATTGCGTGCCAGGTTTGGCATATCGCTGGAGGGCTCGGCTGAAGATGTCATATGCCATCAGGTTGGGATGGTAAATAACTGCAATCCTTCAGCATGCCAGTATAGTGTGTTGCTGCACGCATAAAGCTTATCTTAATAAGTAATGCAAAATGCAAAATGAAAAGTTAAAAATTCAAAATTAAATACTTGTATGCTTAGTAGATTTTGTCGTTGCGAGCGATAGCGAAGCAATCTCTTGAGCTAACGTATGAGATTGCTTCGTCGCTTCACTCCTCGCAATGACAACCAATATATCGATCCTTCGCCTAGGCCCTTCGCTTCGCTCAGGGTTTCGGTCCTTCGGACCTCCAGCTCACCAGGACTGCAGCCCTTTGGGCCTTGATTTTTATTTTTGAATTTTTAATGTCCATTTCGGGGATTGGGAGAAAATCCCTCGCCTTTAGGCGAAGACTTTAGTATGCTTGCGGCATGGAGCACTATAGAAGATCAAGCCATACCGTATATGACATAAAGTATC
>CADDYS010000033.1 GCA_902810715.1 bacterium
GCAGTATATCGAGCAACAAGGACACGAGCCCCCGGATGCAGATTTTAAGATCGATGGTGAGGAGCTTTAGTCGGCTTGCAGCCGATAACAAAGCTACCGGCTTATAGCCGGTAGTAGTTTACTTCAAGATTTGACTTAAAAATATTGAAAGCCTCAGTTACTTTAGTTGGCATAAATAAACATCCTAGTATCAAAATTACCGTAAGCCAAAAAAGCTATTGAGTTATTATAAGATAAGAATACCCTCCTTATATCACCCGACTTAATTTATAAGGCCAATTTTAACCAGCTCATCATAAGCATTGTTTATAGCTGTCTCAGAATATTTAGCTTTTTCCTTCTTTGTTAATTCAACCACTCGACCCCTATTAACCTTCTCTTCCTTACCACGTAATGATTTATCAATAAAATCAATAGTCGCTAGGAGTTCGAGCTCACTACTGGTTTTCTTGCCGAATGTATCTAAAACAGATTCAAGAATAGGTTGAAATCTATCGAGAAAGATTTTGTTTAAGTTCGTAAAGATGTTTGCGGCAGGACCGACCCTGTATGCAGTTGCATTATTTGCCGCAGGTTGTACTAGCAATATTCCAAAGGCTTCAAAATCAGATATTGCATATGTTAGCTCATGACTATAAGGTCCATAAAAATAGAGTTGATATTTAAACCCTAACGGTACACCTCTTTCTTGTAAAAAATATACCAACTTCTGCATTACCTTCTTGCCTTCAATCCCATCGCTCATTTCAACTAGCTTTGCAATAACCCCTGCAGCTATCTCATTCATCGTTAGACACCCTTTTCTATTCTCTCTTTCTCTTTCATGTAATATGCCCTAATCTCGTCTACATCTTTGCCTTTTGCGCCGTAAATACGCAAGATTTTAAGTGGCTCATCCAGTGATTCTAAAACTTTTGCTTCGTCAGCCAGCGGTTTTGATGCTTTTTTACCTGTTTCGTCAATAAGCATAACGGGCACTTCCATATCTTTTAATTTTGGTGGCCGCAGCTTGTATGGAACCGAGGAGGCTTTGCCGATTATAGCTTGCTCCTCACTAAAAGGAAACTCTCCAGTCGTAATTGCCGCGAACAAATACTGTTCTGCCGTTGTTGGATGAACCGGCGACTCAATTGCTACATGGTAGTGATCACGATAGTATAACCGTCTTGCCTACTCATTTGTGTCTCTATGCTCTGCAACCAATTGGTTGACCCGCACATCATCCCATTTGAGAAACTTCTCGATTTTATCAGGTGGTGGAAATGTGCCCTCTGGAAGAACCGAACTTAAAAACTTATCTAGCAAAAGATCGTAAATCCTCCTGGTCTTATGAAAATAAACTTGGATGAACATAAAATATCTGGCAAGGATTAATGCTGTAGCCGAATGTAACCCGCCAAACTCGACAGCCAGATCGCCTGTGTCTGGATTCACTGTTAAGGTTCTTATTAACCGCTGGTAATCATAGTGACCGTATAGAACACCGGTATATAGCGAATCCCTTAAAAGATAATCCATACGGTCGATATCAAGATCGCTACTCATAAGCTGTGGAAGTACTTTTGGTTCAACTGCTTTACCCTCTACAAGTAGGGCAATTTCATCAATCTTGATGCCTAAATCTTTGCAGAACGTAGCCTCAAGAACTGGTGTAAGCTCGCTATCCTTTAGGATGGCTGCCGTATAGTCCTCGTGGCTGTATCGCTCAGCCTTTTCTTCGTTCTTTAAAGGGAACAGCGCTTCGGCAGCGTGTGAAAACGGAGCATGGCCTATATCGTGCAACAATGCCGCCAACCTTAATAAGCACCTGTTTCTCTCTATCTCTTCCACGTTTGACCCCAACACACCAGGGTTCCGATCATTTATGCTATGGAATGCCTGACTTGCAAATTCAATCGCTCCAATCGAATGCCCAAATCGATTGTGCTCTGCCCCATGATAAACAATGTGGGTCATACCCGTCTGGTGTATGCGACGTAGCCGTTGGAAAACCGGTGAATCGACCAGTTTTACCTCATTTTCAGATAAGCGCACAAAGCCATGAATTGGATCACGAAAATCTTTAACCGGACGATAGGGCAAGGATATCCTCCTTAACGACTGTAAAAGATATTATAGCGAACATATGTTCTATTGTCCATAGAAATAAATCTAAATTTAGCAATTACCCCACATCCGCCTCGGCCAAATACGTCCTAAGCAGCGACTTAAAAAGTTTGCTATGGTTAGGTAGCTTCATGTGAAGTAGCTCATGCACTATTACTTCTCGCCTGAATGATGCAGGTTGTTTAAGTAAATCGGCATCAAATGTTAGTCGGCCGTTGCTTGAGCAGCTTGCCCACTTACGGGCCATTGATCGTATGTGTATCTCTTTAGGCTCAACGCCTATACGACGTGCCCAGGCCAATACCTCTGATTTGAATATGCGGGCGGGTATGAGTTCTTCTAACGGTTGAGGCAAATCTCGCCTTATTTTATCCAATTCTATCGACCCTTTTCTAATGTGTTCATGATGTGTTCTACGATTTCTGGTATGTTCTCTGCGCCTAGTTCTTTGAGGTAGCTGTAAAGTGCAAGACGTACTTGTCGGGATTGGTTGCCACTAGTTCGCCAGTACGGGTACTGATCAAGTGTCTGATCAACTTTATTCATAACGACACGGGCCTGTTCAGGTGCGATACCTGCCTGCTTAAGAAGCCAGAATACTGTAAACGCCGCTTTAGAGACATCTGCTTCTGCTAGTTCGCGATCCGCGTCGATGGTTTCCTGCCATATATCTACGAGCTTTTTAAGGACAATCTCCGTTGCCTCTTGTCTTTCTTTGAATAACTCCGCTATAGCTTCTGCCCGCTCGCCTATAGATAATAAGTATGGTTTGGCGAGGCCTTCTTGTTGTACCTTTTGTTGGATGCTTTTAAGTAGGTTAAATATCTTAACAGTATCCGATTGATGGCTATCGGCAATTTGTTTCAAGGTTTTTGGCGTAATCTCATAAACTTTAACGGTCTCGTGGATCAACCCCGCCTCTGCATATTCCTGGACTAAGCGCGCCGTTTTTCGGGCCAGCTCCCGGTCCAGAGGTGGGCCGGCTTCATAAGCTGCTCTAACTGCCCCGTACATGTCTGCAAGCAACTGGTAATCAGACATAAACTCGCGTAAAAATGGGTCGGGCGAGATAATCTCATACAGGTCTTCTAGTTCTTTAAAGAAGCGGTAAAACTCATGGCGTTTTTCTTCGTCGATAAATGCATTGAGCGCGGCTTCTGCTGCTTTATCCGCCACCTTGCCCTTGACGATCGGCAGGTACTCGGTTCTAGCCAAATTCATTAAATCGACAAAACGGTTCTTTAAAAGATCAATTCCCTGGACAGTAGCTTCAACATCTTTTGAATCAAATGCGAGTGCCTTTTCAAGGTTGTCGAAGATACCAACGAAATCAAGGACAAAGCCGCCCGGCTTATGCTTGCCGATCTCATCCTCGTATGGCCGATTAACGCGGGCGATAGCCTGCAAGAGGACGTGGTCGCGGATTGGTTTATCCAGGTACATGCAGTAAAGAATCGGTGCGTCATAGCCGGTTAAAAGCTTCTCGGTCACGATTAAAATCTTTGGCATCCTATCAGGATTGACAAAATCCTTGCGGACACGTTTTTCTTCATCTTCGGATAAATAGTAACGGGTGATCCCGGGTGGATCGTTCTGCGCTTGGCTGATAACAACCTGCGAAAACTCTGGCGGCAAGTATTTATTAAGCGCCTCTTTTAAGAGACTGCATGCTTCTCTATCCACCCCAACAAGAAACGCTTTGTATCCCATGGGCTCGACGGTCTCCATGTAGTGCTTTGCAACATACTGGGCGACCATCTGGATGCGGTCGCGGTTCTTAAGCATGTTGCGTAACGTTACTGCTTTTTCAAGTACGCGATTTAAATCATCAAAATCGCTTACACCCTCCACGTCAACCAGATCAAGAAACTCTCTTTCAAGCACCTCACGATCGACCCTAAGTTCATTGGGCGCAAGCGCGTAGTAAAGCGGCACAGTCGTGCCATCCTTGATAGACTCGGCGATGGAATATTTATCGAGATACCCTTGCGGGTCGTCTGTGCCGAATACTTTAAATGTACCTTTGCCATGTGCAGTCTTATCAATCGGCGTTCCCGTAAAGCCAAGGTATGTGGAATTGGGAAGCGCCCCCATTAAGTAATTGCCAAGATCGCCGCCCGTTGTGCGGTGCGCCTCGTCCACCAGGACAAATATATTAGAGCGAGTATTTATATTTGCCGGGATATCGTCAAATTTGTGAATCATCGAGACGACCAGTCCACGGGTATCTTGTGCGAGGATTTCACGCAGGTGACGCTTGCTCTCAGCAACTGTGATGTTACCGATGCCAAGCATTGCAGCAATATTTCCAAAGAGTTGGGTTTCAAGTTCGTTCCGGTCAACAAGCATCAATACTGTTGGGTTTTCAAAGACAGGTTCTTCGATAAGCCGCTTTGCAATTGTGATCATCGTGTAGGTCTTGCCCGAGCCCTGTGTGTGCCAGATTAGCCCGCGCCGCTTTGTGCGATCAATTGCCCTACCCAGCCCGCGCTCGACCGCTCTCATCTGGTGCGGACGCAGGATAACTTTGGCAAGCTCATCGTCCTTGCGGGTAAAAAGAATGTAGTCGCGCAGCACACGAAGGATTCTCTCAGGTGCAACGAATGCTTTAACAAGCGTCTCAAAATCTGTGCCTGCCGCTTCTTCCTTCCAGTTAAAGAGATTCTTGTGCGAGGTATTCCATGTTGCGCCGTAATAATACTGGACGAGATGGGTGAGGCCAAATACCTGCATAATCGCTAAAAGCTCGGCACCCTCGCGGTGGTATCGCCGCACCTGATCAAGCGCATCGGCTATGCCCTCTATCTTCTTTGCCGACTTGGTTTCGATTAAAAGAACCGGGATGCCGTTTATCAAAAAGACAATATCGGCCCGAATGGCAGTAACACCGTTTGAGAAGCGAAACTCGTCGGTAACATGAAACGCATTGCGATTGCTATCATCAAAATCAAGCAGGTGGACATTTCGCTCGCGGCTTTCCGCTTCAACAAATACTGTTTTGAGGCCCCTTAGAAATTCCCAAGCCTCAAGGTTGCCTTCAATGTTTGGTGATACCCGGATGAGTCTTTTTGCTACATCTTCGGCTTGCAGATGGTCTGCAATTGCGGGGTTTAAGTCTTGTACTTTATTGACGAATACATCCCAAAGGATTGGGATGCTCTCCCCTCTACGTAAACGAAGCGATTCATCACGGTCGATATACTTCCAGCCGACCTCAGTTGAGTAGCGGATCAACGGATTTTGAACAGCATAGCGCTCGCTACCTAGGCTTGACATCCTCCGGCTCCTCTAACTGAAGAATTCGCTTTATTTGCTCTCTGAGAAGGGGCACCTTGTTCTGGATAATGTCCCATACGATTGACTCATTTATGCCGAAGTATTCGTGTGCTGCAATATCCCGAAAGCCGGTGATCTTTCGCCATTCTACTTCAGGGTAACGATTCCGATACTCATCGGGGATATGTTTAACCGCCTCACCTATTATTTCTAAATTGCGCAATACAGCATCGTACGCCAGCTCGCTGGAAAGAAACTGTTCTAAAGTTTGCCCCTTTGTATAGCGCAATATTTTTTCGCAGGATTGCAGAATATCGTCTAAAAAGAGGCGATAATCACGCGACATATAGAAGCTCCTTCTCAACGTATGGTCGGATGCGAGGTTTCAGCGCATCGTTGGTTACTAAATCAACAGATCGACCTAGAATATCTTCGAGAAAGAACTTTAACTCCATATAACCATCAAACGAAGGCGTCTTGCTAAACTCAACCAATATATCTACATCGCTTTCCGGCCCAGCCTCGTCTCTTGCTACCGAACCAAAGATGGCAAGCGATTTTACATCGAATTTGGCAAGCTCCTGTTTGTGAGATTTTAAGATTTGCAAGGCTTCATCACGCCTCATGTTTCACCTCTGTTAGGTCTTTAACTCTGATTTTACCTGTCATCAGATAATGCAGCAATGTTTTGAATAGAGTCTCTAGTGCTCGCTTTCTGTTTTCTTCCGCCTCGATTTTTCGATCGACTGATTGGAGGATACGGGCGATTTCTTGTTGTTCCGGGAGGGGTGGAATGGGAATCCTGAATTCTTTTAGAATGGTTTGGCTTATGTTGGGTTGTGCGCCGCCATATCGCTCGCCTAATAGTTCTTGCCGTCTTTTGATAAAAACATAAAAGAGATATTCGGGCATAGCTTTTGATTCTGGGAAAATAGCACAAACCGCTTGATTAGTGGCAGCTTCCATACCTAATATACCTACTTTACCAGCCGTTGCACCATAAAGCGCTATAACAAGAGTGCCTCTTGGAAATATCTTTGCACTAGATTCCTTAAGACCTTGATCGCTTATGAACTCTTCGGTTTGATCTATAAGGCTATCCTCTAATTCACCGGACTTTACCCAAGGTACCTCACCATGATAATACTCGGGCTTTTTTCTAGATGGTGTTCCCCCACTCGCTGTCTTCGCAACCTCACTTAGTTTTACTATTTCCCAATGCTCTGGCACAGAGCCGATTTCGGTTTCCTTGAGAGGTACATTATCAACCTGGTCATAAGCCACCGGACCGTAAGTAAAAAGATGGCGCATCAGCGATTTTTTCAGCTCTCGCGCAGCATCAACAACCTTCCCCGTCTCCCCAATCCCCCGCTGAACAGTATTCATCACATATGCAATCCCTTGTTGCTCAGCTGCCGGCGGTAATGGCATAATTAGACCCTTTAAACGTTCTAAGGCAACGTTTGCTTGGTTTACATATCGTCGGCTGAGTGCCCTAAACGTACCTTGTTCCCAATAATATAGGAACAGTTTAGAAAGCCAATATCTGTTTATCTTGTTAGTGCTTAAGACACGGATTATCGTCATATGATTTGAGAGCACAAACTCTCCGCTTAAAGTAAAGTATGCAGTCTTACCAACGATTTCTTCGCTATTCGTGTTATTAAATATTATATCTTCTGGACGCACCCAGTAAGTGCTATTGCTTGGCGGTGGATCAACGTACTTTACCTGGGATAAATCTATATTTCCGTTATTATCGATGTTAAATGGCCGAAGTTGAGGAACACCCCTACCTGCCTCATTATAGCCACCTTGAGCAAATCCAGTCTTGGTATAAATATCACCTGTTCTTAGAAGATCCCCAAATCTTAGAACTTCCCACTCCTCAGGCAACGGCCCCAGCTCAGTCATCTTAAAGCCAGGCTCAAGTTCGCCATTTTCTCTTTGCTCTAATTTCTTAATCGGTTCACTCACCTATCAACACTCCAAGCCCAAGCTTCACTAAAACCTCATTAAGCTCTCGGTCGGCCTCGGAGCGTTCTTCTTCGGCTTCTTGCAAGAGCACAATCGCCTCTTGTGGTGGCAAAACTTCTTCCTTGCCGTTCGTCGAGACATACCGGCTTGGCGAGAGGTTATAATCGTTGCGAACTGCTTCTTCTTTTGAAATAATTGCCGAGACGCCTTCCTCGACCCTCCAATTAAGATAAAGCCCGCTGATATGCTCGATATGTTCATCTGCCAGGTAATTCTTCGGCCTGCCTTTGGCAAAAAGCTTGCTTGCATTGATTAAAAGGATCTCGCCGGGCGCACGCTTTGCCTTATTGATAACCATAATTATTCCCGGCGCTGATGTATTATAGAAGAGGTTCTCGGGTAATAGAATTACTGCTTCTACTAAATCACGCTCGACAAAGCTTTTACGGATGTCCCGCTCGCGGTTTGAGCCCTGATTGCCGCTCCCCCGCGACACAGCACCGGTATCTAAAACAACGCCGATCTTGCCGCCTTCTTTTAATGATGCAAACATATGCTGCACCCAGCCCCAATCGGCACTTGATTGGGGAGGTATCCCAAAGCTAAACCGGCCGTAGGTATCATGCTCATATGTACTTATGGGAAAGTTCTGATTCCACATGGGGTTGGCTGTAACTATGTTAAACTTGCGCAAGCCACCATCTTTCATAAATGCCGGATGGTTCATGGTGTCGCCGATCGCAATCTCTGATTCCATATCATGGATGAACACGTTCATTCTAGCGATGGCAAAAGTTGCCGGGTTGATCTCCTGCCCGTAAAAATGCAATGGCGCAACATCCTCAGAAATAACTTTCTTGCCGTTCTCTTTTGCTTTGCCGTATTTATCCCTGAATTTCAAATACGCCTTGATGAGTAAGCCCCCCGAGCCACAGGCAGGGTCATAGATTTCATCGCCCGGCTTTGGGTCAAGAACATGCGACATCAAAATCGTAACCTCACGTGGCGTATAAAACTCACCCGCACTTTGTCCCTGCCCCTCGGCAAATTTACGCAGCAAGTACTCATATGCTCTTCCAAGGATATCAGACTCGACATCATCGATACCTAACCGGTGCCTCGATAACACCTGAATAAGTGCCCGTAACTGCTCATCGCCTAAGATCCTCTGCCCCGCTGCCGTTGCATTAAAATCTCTTACATCTATAACACCTATAAGTTGCTGATTCTGCCGAGAAACCGCCTTCACTGCATCAAAAAGATACTCACCCAGACCTGTCGTCTTTTTGGCAATGTTCTCCCAGCGCGCCTCTTTAGGTATATAAAAACGCACAAGGCTGTGGTCCTCATCCACAAATTCAGCCATATCACCTAACTCTTGCAGCTCGTCTTCAAATACATCCGACAGCCTTTTAAGAAAGATGAGCGGCAATATATAATCCTTAAACTTAGGTGCATCAACTGGGCCGCGGATCACACACGCCGCATCCCAAAGCCAGTTCTCAAGAGTTGTAAGATCAAGTTTTTTATTTGGGGCCACTAATATAGTCCTCCTTTTGCCAGCAGTAATGACCATAATACTGATTTAGAGGCAAGTTAATAAGCGAATGTATATATAATACTATATTAACACTTGCTTACCCCAATTAATGTTAGTCTTTTTTCGGGATATTAGATGATTATTTCAACCAGGGGGAGCCAGAAAAACGTAGTTTCCCACAGTGACGGTACTGTGACGGTGCCGTTCCTGAAAGATTGCAAGATTGATACCTGCGTAGTTAGACATCGGCTGTTAACAGATCTGCTTAACATAATCTCCGAGTAAGTGATTAAAGATTTACCCATATGGTTACAATATTAACCATACTGACAATAAATTGTTCATACATTATAATGGTAATGGAGGTAACCATGAAAATAAATCGCCCATTAGATCAGTTATTTGCAAATGAAGCAAGGATTCAAATCCTCAGGACGCTCTTTAAGTTCCCTGGCGAATTTACCGGCAGACATATTGCCAGGTTGAGTAATCTTCCACATGCTACTGCTAGGTTAAACTTAAAGGTTCTTGAAGAAAGCGACATTCTTAACGTAAAGTATGCTGGCAAGAGCAAGCTTTACTCCCTTAATAAGGATAATATCATGTATAAACCGCTCGCTTCCCTTTTTGAAGCAGAAGAGTCTGTAATGAATAAACTTCAGGCTAAGCTTGTCTCAGCCCTGCAATCCTATCAAGATATAAGAAATCAATTAGTACATGCATCATTATATGGTAGTATCGCTAAGGGTGATGAAAGATCCGACAGCGACATTGATATTCTTCTGCTTTTTAAGCATCATGTCGATGATTCAAGGATTTATGAGGTCTTCGAGCCTTTAAAAGAGGAGATATTTAAGCACTATGGGAACGAGCTTCATATCACTAATTTCTGCTGGGACAGGCATGATAAACAATGTAGGTTGCCTAAGTTGAGTTTCTTGCACGAAGTCGCTAGTACCGGCACGACTTTATATGGTGATGACTTAGAGGAGGTTTTGGAACGTTGGCAAAAGGAGCAAAAACAGCGCAAACGCAGCCAGGCGAAGAGGGCCACCGCTGGGACGCACCTACAGTTACCAAAGATTCTTAGTCTAAAGCGAAATATGCGCTATCAAGCCTGCCCCTGCCTGTTCGCAAACTCTCATTACGGTAGAAAGGTCTCCGAGGATGTTTCTTGTTTATTTAAATAGTTTCTTAAGCTCAATTAATAGCCCTGGAAACATGTTTGAGGTAAGTTTATCTGCTTCAGAAAAGCCCTGGGATGTCCTGTAGGCGTTTTCCTCAAGTTGAAAGGTTTCAACTGTTTTTTCATCGGGCGCAACAACCCAAAACTCCTTAACACCAAATCTTGCATACAGCGCCTTTTTCTTAATGAGGTCCACGTAAGCCGAGGAAGGCGATAGTATTTCGATAACAAGATCGGGTGCGCCTTTGATATTGGCTTCCGTAATTATCTCCAGTCGCTCTTTTGAGACAAACAGGATGTCGGGTTGAACAACGTTTTCATCGTCGAGGTAAACGTCGCTCGGGGCAACATAAAACTTGCCCACACCATTTTCATCATTATAATTCATAAATAATTGCGTAAGTTTAACAAGTATTTCCTGGTGCTTTGTTGTTGGTGCCGGTACCATTATGAGTTCCCCTCCAATTAACTCATATCTTTTATCCTCTGGTGTGCGCAGGTAATCTTCATATGTATATTTATCCTTCTTTTCTGCCGGATAGGCCATCGGTAACCCACCTCCCATTTAAAGGCTAAGAAGCCAATAACACTTTCTGATTGTCGCTAAGTACGTTATATAATTCTTCACGGCTTGTTTTGTTGGCCGATCTGCTATTATACTTGCTACTATTATACTGAGCTATCTGGGGTTTATCAATTTTGTGAATTAGCTCGACGGTTAATATTTTATGGCGATGGAAGACAGTGCACTTCGATATGAAACCCAGGGCAAGAAACGTTGACAAGTTGACAAGGGGACGTTGCTACAGTTGTTACAGATACTTGAGGTACCTTTGATATTGAAATAAGACTTCCCTTATCCTTTTACACCATCCCTCATGGAAATGCAAGTGAACCTATAGGAAAGCCCTCTGCAATCAGAATCGCCTTTTAACTATCGCTTTTCTCCCCACTTATCGAAACATCGCACGGTAGATAAATCGAGGGATTTCAAGTCTTGCGGATATCAAATTTTATGGGCCTCGGCATAAGATAAGTCCATCTTTAGCGCACAAGTCCGTCAGCTATCTGAAGAGGTGTGCTTTAGCGTGCTCGGGGGCATATAGTGATGCGATGAGAAAAAAAGGGAGCAGGTGATTTTGAAATGCGTATGGGGGACGCACCTACAGATATTAAAGATTCTTTAAGAAATATGCGCTATCAAGCCTGCCTCTGCCTGTTCGCAGGTTCTCATAGATGGCTGAGGTGCTAACACCAAGTTTATCTGATAATTCTTTAGGTGAAAATGCAAGCTCCTTTGAACCACTCCTTTTATCTGCCAGTGGCAAATTTTGGTCTACGTCGCTCTCCTGCTTTTTAAGAGGGGCCTCATTCATAAACTTAACTAAAATCCTTCGTGCGGTTTTCTGTTTATCAGAAAAACATGCAAGAGTCTCTTGCACTTCAAACCACGGGTTTTTGGCAATGCCCATAAGCGTTGCATGCCCACAGTAAGGCCAGACTGATAAGCTCTTAAGGTCTCAAGACGATGCCGGCCCTTACTGGATTTAAGTGGATATAGCGGATTAGTTCCAAGAAATAAGTGCCCTCTTGAATGCTAAAGGATGCAAATCTATTCTGAAACAGGTGGCCGCTTCTTTTATATAGTGGCAGTCTCTTGGACTTTTAAAGATCTCTCTTCTTTCAATACCCCGGCAGATCACATGATAAGTCATCCCCGGGACATTAAATCGTGGACCCCTCGGCATGATTCAAGGCTATCGCTAATCATTATACCTGTCAATTATTTATGCATATGTATGTATGCGTAGCTGAGTAAGTGTAGAATCTGTAGGTGCGTCCCAGCGCCCACCGGCTATAATGCCGTTATTCACCCGCATGAGGTTGAAATATCACATAGGATTTTCCCGTTAACTCATGCTTTTTTACCTCAGCCGATACCCCAAATACCCTGCGAATATTTTCCTCCGTCACTACTTCTTGAGGTGGGCCCATTACCTCAATGTGGCCGTTCTTAACAAGCATCAGATGATCTGCATAGTAAGCTGCAATATTGAGATCATGTAGCACCGCCAAAACACTCATCCCAGTATCAGCACTCAATTTTTTAAGTAGCTCCATTATTTCAAGCTGTTGCCCAATATCCAGGTGTAGGGTCGGCTCGTCGAGTAAAATAAGCTTTGGCTCTTGAGCCAGCGCCTGTGCAATAATAACACGCTGCTTCTCTCCACCGCTCAATTCGTTAATTGGTCGATCCTTTAAATGCCAGCAGTTGGCCATTTGCATGACATCTTTAGCAACACCATAATCGAGCGCGCCCTCTGTTTGCCAGCGCGAAAGATGGGGTGTTCTCCCCATCAGTACAACCTGTAGTGCCGTAAAGGAGAATGCCATCGAACTTTCCTGCGGCACCACAGCCACCTTGCGCGCAAGGCTTTTATGGGACAGTATGGCAATCTCGCTGCCATCAACGCAGATCACGCCGGTTTTCGGCTTTAATACCTTGCTGATCGCCCTTAGAAGAGTCGTCTTTCCGCTCCCGTTGGGCCCAACAATTGCTAAAAAATCACCTTTTCTAAGCAGCAATTCCATCTGTGAAATAACAGATCGGTTTCCATAGCCAAGGTTTAAGTCCTTAATCTCAAGTATTGGGATCATCTTGTTCACCCTACGCCAAACTATTCTTCTTAGTTCTTAACAAATACATAAAAAATGGTGCCCCAAACATAGCTGTTATAATGCCGACAGGTATCTCAGCCGGCGCAAGGATAGTACGGGCTAACGTATCAGTAAATATGAGAAAAATCGCTCCAATCAGTGCTGAGCATGGAAGTAAAATCCTGTGGTCTGGCCCGATTACCAACCTTACAACATGCGGGATGATTAAGCCGACAAAGCCGATCAAGCCGCTTACCGAAACAGCCGCACCTGCAAGCAGAGATACCGCAACGATTAAAACCTTTTTTGCCCTTTCAATATCAACACCTAGTTGATATGCCCGCTCATCGCCCATTACCATAACGTTAAGCTCTCTTGAAAAAGCCATTGCCAACGCAAACCCCACAACAATAAAGGGGATTACCATACCAACATGCCGCCAGCTACGTGCCGCCATACCTCCCATAAGCCAAAACACCACACTCTGCAAATCCTCGCCATGCACAGTCATCAAGAGCGAGATAATCGCTGATAAGAACGAGCCAACGGCAATACCGGATAAAATTAAAGTTGAAACAGGCACTCTGCCGCCGGTACGAGCCAGGTTGTAGACGAGAAATGTCGCACCAAGCGCTCCGAGGAATGCGGCCATAGGAACCAAGAATTCGCCAAAGCCCAGCGTGGCCCCGTAAAGAAGTGCGACTGTTGCTCCCAGCCCGCCGCCAAACGATACGCCTACAACATAGGGGTCAGCCATCGGATTTTTAAATAGACCCTGGGTAACTGTCCCGGCTACCGCAAGTGATGCCCCAACCAGCATGCTTAAGACCACACGCGGCAGCCTGATCTGCCAGATAATAAAGTCTTTTGTTCCCGCACCTACAACATGGCTACCGGTAAAGCCAACCGTTTTTGACCAAGCACTACCCAAAATTGTTGCAGGCGGGATCGAAACTGCTCCAACCGAGCTTGCAATTATAATTGTCGCTATTAACGTTAACCCAAGAAGAGGGAAAACCACCCCCCTCTTAAACCCGGACACAGAAGCCATTTTATTTCTTCGTAAATAGGTCGGGATACACTGCGGCAGCTATTTTCTCAACTGCATCGACCATCCTCGGCCCCGGTCTGTCGATAATATTCTCGTCAAAAACATAAACCCGGTTATTTTTAACTGCCGACAGGCCCGCCCATCCACTGCGCTTTAATATATCACCCGGCGATTGCATGCTGCCCGTTGACGCAAGATAAACGTCAGGGTCCTTTTGAATAAGTATCTCCAGGCTGTATTGGGGATAGGCACTCTGGATATCGCCGGCGATATTGATAACACCGGCCTTATTCAATATATCGTTAATCGGGGACTTCGCGCCTACCGTCATAAGCGGTTCGTGGTAGAGCTCGTAAAAAGCAGTCTTCTTTTTCTTTACGTGGGATAGCGTTTTCTCAACCTTTGCAAGTCTTTTCTTTAGCCCGTTTGAAACTTTCCCTGCCCTATCCTCGTTTCCTACTGCCTTACCGACTCTTACCAGATCATCGATCATACCTTCTACCGTTTTCGGCGATACCACAAAAGTAGTTATTTTAGCTTCCTCAAGCCGCTTTATTACCGGCTCCTGAATGCCATTTGTTATAAAAACAATGTCGGGCTTAAGCGATAGGATTTTCTCTAGGTTGGGATTTGCAAATGTACCGACCTTTTCTTTTCTCTTTGCGGCTTTTGGATAATTGCAATAACTGGTTACACCAACCAATCTGTCCTGGCATCCAAGCGCATAAAGTATCTCGGTATTCGATGGTGCAAGCGAGATAAGTCGCTTGGGCTCCTTTTCTATTGTAATTTTGTGACCCGTGTCATCAGTTACCGTTACCGGAAATGAGACCTGCTTTTTCTCCAACTGTACCGGTTTTTCTTGGGCCTTATTTATATTTACAGCGGAGCAACCAACTAGAAATACAAGAAACAACGAGAACAGCAGCGCAATAATGCCAATAAACCCTTTATTTTTCACTAATTGTTCATCCTCTCTATTAGATTACGATATTACGCTTTTGTAATTAGCAAGCGCGGAGCTTAAATTCCGCCAGAACGAAAATCCCGGCGGCCATATAGCCCAAAAAAACAAAAACCTCAGCCAGCCGCTGAGGTAGGTTAATCAATTCTCATCGCTATCACCCCAATCCCCGAAGGCAGCTCTTGTATCGTTCCCAGGCAGGTCTCCTGGCTTCTGGATCATTGCGTGCCGCGCCTTCCCAGCCTTCCAACCAGTGGCTTCTTGCGGTTCGCTCTCCAGTTACAGTGACGGGCTCGCGCCGGATTTGCACCGGCTTCCCTATTATCCTCAAAGTCTGAGGCACCTAGGAGCATATTCAGTTTTAGGCATTTTAACACAAAGTAGATAACCGGAACAATAATATCCGCTGGTTTCATATTGCTCTAGCTTATTTATAAGGAAGCAAATCGATCTAAAGAATATTTGCTGCAATTGTGCAGATATTGAAGTTCCGGGTATACAAAACGGAGGTGAAAATGATGCATCATGAAGAGTACGAGCATGGTCACGAGGAGCACCGGCATCCAGCTATCGAGGGCAGACTAGATGAGGCAAACAAAAAGCTTGATCAAGTAATGGATCAGTTGAAAAAAATAATGGACGAGCTAAAAACGCTGTCCGAAAGAAAAGCTGCTTAGATCACGCATCGTGGGGAGGTCTGTTTAGGCTGCCGGCCTCCCTGCCTCTTCTCCAAGATGAAGCCGCCTTATTATAGCCCTGTTTACATCTACGCTGGTTAAAATACCCACAAGCAGGCCGTCCTTTATAACCAGCATCCGCCCTTCCGCCATAGTAACCAGCTTCGGCAAGATATCGAAAACCTCAACGTCGGGATCGGTCACTATATCGGCAGATACATGGCGCATGATGTCGCCAACGCGTGTGCTGCCCCAGCTTGCTCTTGGCAGATGCTGTATGCTTTTAAGGGTGATCATGCCTTTAGCATCTCCGTTTTTAACCGCCGGGTAGGCAACCCAGTCGTGCTTTAAGAAATAATCTCTGACCGCATCTTCGATGGTAATATCGGGATCGACTGTCGTCGGGCTCTGTGTCATGATCTGGCCTACTTTTACGCCCTTGAGAGCCTCGTGGTAGACGACTTCCTGGTACTCGGCTTCTGCCGCCCTGAGCAAGAACCACCCTATAAGCGCAAACCATATCAGGTTTAAGCTGCCGACAAATATCCCGGCTATTCCAAAAAATATCATTACATAGGCAATACCTTTACCAATTCCTGCAGCGATACCCGTGGCGCGCCGCAAATTGCCGGTAAAGTACCACACTATGGATCTAAAAACCCTTCCGCCATCAAGCGGAAAACCGGGGAGAAGATTAAATACGCCAAGAAGAACGTTTATGTAACCGAGATAAAACGCCGCCGCGCTGATAAAAGAGCTAAACCCAAGCTGGCGACCTCCAAAGGAGATTCCAAGAAAAACTCCGCCCAGAACTATACTGCTGAGCGGCCCAACAATTGCCATTTTAAACTCGATGCCGGGGGTGCGCGGTTCTGCCGATATCTGAGAGACGCCGCCAAAAATCATCAGCCTTATGCCTGCAATGGTAATACCGTATCTTCTTGCGACAAGCGAGTGCATAAGCTCATGAAAAAGTACCGACCCAAAGAAAAGGATCGATGTGATAATACCGATGGCAATATATGCGGCAGAGCTTAAACCCGGGATCAACTGCGGGAAAACAGAAAATGACAGCAAAAATATAATGAGCGCAAAGATAATAAACCAGCTGTAATCCAGGCTTGTCTCAAAACCAAAAATCTTGCCAAGCCTTATGCCGCCGTTCATAGCAAACACCCGCAGTCTCGTTAAAGTTATTTCTTCTTTACCCACGGATTTAGATATGAAACCTGTTTCAATGTATATATTGCCCTGCAGCCGGCTTGATGTCAGCCGTTAGCTTTTGATTGTCATCGCTTTGCCCTGCGTCTTCACGGCAGGATACGTGCCGTGGATGGTATCCCCGCAATCGCAAAAAAGGACACCCCCACGGTTTTTGCCGCTCATAACCCTCACCAGTATTAGTCTTTAAGCCAAAGAAAGCAGCAGGTTTAGATGATCTTTTATTAATCTCATTATTAGAAAATGCTCCCTGATATATTGCCTTCCCCGCTGTCCTTCTTCGGCGGCCGGGCCCGGGTTATTCAGAACCTCTAAAACGCGCTTGGCGGTCTCTTCAACTGAGTCGATCAAAAAGCCGCCGCCTCCGGCAAGCTGCATCGGTATACCCCCGGCACGCCCTGCAACTATCGGCGTTCCCTTCCACAGGGTTTCCGAGACAACAAGGCCGAAGCCTTCTTTTTTAGATTTTTGGATAACTACATCCGCCACTCTTTGAAATGCGTTTACCTGGATATCTGCCACCCCCATAAAGTTGGTAAAAATATGGATGTGGTTATCCTTATTTTTAGCCTTTATTATCTTGTCATATATTTCCCAGCCTTGAGGGTCGTCCAATGCCATTGAACCAATAAGGATAAGACGCGCACCGGGCCTTTCTTTTGCAATCAGCCGATATGCGGTGATAACACCAAGCGGGTCCTTCCACGGGTCGAAACGCGATACCTGGCAGATAATCGGCCCGTCCTTCGGCGCGCCGACCCAATTTAGAATGTGGCGGCTGATATTCTCCGGCAGCTCCATATTCTTTGGACTAAGCGGGTCGATGCCCGGCGGGATAATATCCACCCGGCCCGTTATGCCCTCCGGAACAAACTCCCGCATGGTAAAGATAACTGCATCGTAGTCGTTAATAAACGGAAGCAAAAACTGCCAAACCTGGGGGTTCGGATTTGATGTATCGATATGGCAGCGCCATATCCAGCGGGCTTTGATGTCGGGGCGCATGTGTCTGATCGCAACCGGCTGCGGATCATTGACGAAGATAAAATCATAGTCTTTGGTTAGTGCATCGGCGTTAAGTTTGTTATAGGCAAGATAGGTTTCTTTATCGGTCGGCGTGAGTTTGTAAGTATCACCCTGTAGAGCGTTATGGAAAGATTTTGTTACGTGGAAGAACCTCTCATCACCGGAAATTACAATCCAGCTCGAATCAATCCCGAGGGCTCTCTCCATCGGAACAATCGACCGCAGAAGCTCAGATACGCCACCTCCGTAAGGCGTGGCGTTGATATGAAGCACCCGTGCCCCTTCTAACCTCTTGGACAAGTTGCGCAGCACCTTTATCTCTGACGGAAAAAGACTCTCGTACATGCTAAGCTGCAACTCGCCGACATCAATACGCCTTGGCAATGCAGTCCCCCTTGCGGTGATAAAAAAGCGCCGTCTCCCACAGCGCTTTTTTATGATCTAATGCTATATCGCATTCTAAAGTTCTTGCTTTATCCTAGGCAGCGCCTTTTAGCTCGCCGATATCGTAGGCCTGACTTTCACTCAGATAGCTTCCAAAGATGTCGGCGTGTTCCTCTTCTTGCTCCAGAATGCCCTCAAGCATTTTTCTTATCCCCGGGTCGCTATCCCCGATATCGATAACAGCCTTTGTATAATCCCTGATCGCTCCCCTCTCAAGTTGCAGATCGGCACTAATCATCTCCTCGGGCGTCTTGCCTTCGGTAATCCTGCTGCTTTTCATCTGCTCAACCTGGCTTGGATTGCTGATAGGGTCGCCGCCAAGCATATTGATCTTCTCGGCCAGCATTTCGGCATGCCTCATTTCGACAAGTGCAATGCTTCTTTCCATACCCTGAATCTCAGCAAAAGTTGTGCCTTTTACCCTGTAGAAGTGGTTCATATACTGCTGAATAGCAAAAAGCTCCTGCGAGCGCAAGTAATTTAACCTATTAATAATCTCTTGTCTTGTCACACTGGTCACCTCCTTTCAGATAAGCGGGTATAGTTAAAATACCCCCAATAAAGAATCGGTAAACCGGATTAGCCCATAGCTCGAAGCTCACAGCTCACAGGGTGAAAGCAAGTAACGAGGGTAAATGACAATTCTTATTCACCGATTCGCCGGTGTTTAATTTGACAATCGAAAATCTCACACGAAAATCTCTAAGCCTGTCTCTAAGCCTTGCCAGATAACCGAATAAATGGTACTATTTTTCGATGTTGAGTTTATTTTTATTGGGGAGAGATTAAGAAAATGTCCAGAAAATGCTATATATGCGGCAAAGGCCCGATGACCGGTAATAACGTAAGCCACTCCAACAGGAAGACGCGCAGAAGATTTAATCCGAATCTTCAGAAGATTCGCGCGATTATCGACGGCTCGCCAAAAACCATCTACGTTTGCACAAAAGACCTAAAAGCCAACAAGGTTACACGCGCGCTTTAATTTTGCTCTGAAAGCTTATATCCCCATACTTTCAACCTCGGAGCCGTCGTCCAGGTTGATAATTCTAACCGCTCCGTCTTCAACCAAGCCGACGGTTGGGAAATCATCTTCGCCTTTTGGCAAAGAGGCGCTTCCCGGATTTACCAGGATCAGGCCGTCCCGCGCCTTAATACCCCGTACGTGGGTATGCCCGGTTACGATAAGGTTTAGTATATACCGGACCCCCATCTCGACCAGCTTGTTTTCATCATAAAGGTGACCGTGCGTCGCCATTATTCTTAAGCCCTCCGCATACACAAAAGCAAAAGGGTTTTGGATGGGATATCCAATCGCCAATGCATCAACGTCTGCGTCGCAGTTTCCCTTGGCAAAGATGGTTGGGAAAGGCGCGAAATTTATGGCTTTTGCAAGCTCAAGCGGTTGATACGATGGCCCCCTTGGATTAAAAGGGCCGCTGCTTATAATATCGCCGCAATGAATCGCAAAATCAATGTTTTCAAATATACGAACGGCTTTCCGCCATGCCTCGACATCGCCGTGCGTGTCGCTAATCAGTCCTATTCTCACTTAACTCTCCCTCGTTAAAAGAATGTATTGCCTGCAGGCTTCCTTTACCCAAAAGGACCGCCTTTTTTATTTTGTTAACCACGTAAGTCTTCGCCTTATCAACCGCATCGTAAGCCTGCATGCCCTGTGCAAGAAATGCGCAAATAGCCGAAGCCAGCATACAGCCGGTCCCCCGAACGTTTTCGATCGGGACTTTATCGGTCTCGAAGTAAAATTCGTTCTTGCCGTCAAACAGTAAATCGACTGCTTTTTGGCCCCCAAGATGGCCGCCTTTTATAAGGACCCACTCGACACCCGTCTCTTTGAGGACTTTAGCGGCCTTTACAAAATCATCAACGTTCTTTACGTTAACACCGGTAAGCCACTTGGCCTCGCTGGCGTTGGGGGTGACCATGAAGCAATACGGCAGAAGCCTCTTTTTTAAGACCGTAATAGATGCCTCAGAGACCAGCATTTTGCCGTCGTTGGCCCTAATTACAGGGTCGATAACCGAGTTTTCTATCATCTGGCCGCTTACAAGATATACGACCTCCATAATATTCTCCGAGCTGCCGAGCATCCCGGTCTTTACGCCGTGCACCTTGGTATCGTCTAATATCGCCTCAATCTGATCTCTTAAAAACCTTGCGCTAAGTATCTCGTAGGATTTAACGCCCTTACTGTTTTGCGCAGTTACTGCAGCAATCGCCGTATATGCATACACACCAAGCTCTGTGAATGTTTTTATATCTGCTTGGATACCGGCCCCACCACTTGGATCTGAGCCCCCGATAGCGATTACCTTTTTGATTTCCAATACGTTCACCTTACTGCTCTGTTAAACGTCATTTGATCGATAAGTTCAAGAAAATAGATAAAATAGATAATAGAGAATAGACCGAATAGAAAATGCTCTTAGTAACTTTGCCCTCATCTTTCTAACTTATCTAACAATAATTCAATCTATTTTCTACTTCTCTATTTTCTATTCTCTAGTACAGCGTCACACTTCTCTTGATCGATAAGCAATGTTACTACTGATAGGTAGTCTATATAATAAACCTTCAATTTATTTGTGACGCTGTACTAGAAATGGGTATAGCCGCTGATCTCAAGCGGTTTTACGTTGCCGGACCAATCAACAACTGTTATCCCTTGCGACTTATCTAAAATCTCACCGATGGCGGTTACTTTAATGCCGATACCGGCAAAAGACTTTTCAATTTCCTTTTGAATCTCTATTGGTGCGGTAAATACCAGCCCGTAGTCTTCACCGCCGGAGAGAGCTATGTCTATCGCCCGCTCCCCGGTAAGCTCCGCTACTTTTTCCACGCCTCTTGCTATCGGAACCTTGCTCAGGTTAATTCTTGCACCGACCATGCTCGCCTCGCATATATGTTTTATCTCGCTTGCAAGACCGTCGCTGATATCCTCCAAAGCGTGAATCCCAAGTTTTGCTAGAATACGCCCCTCTCGAATTCTCGGCTCGGGCAAGAAATGCGCTTTCTCTAACCTATCCGCGTCTTTAACTTTGGATCTTAAGCCCGGATTTAATATGATACGAAGACCCGCCGCCGACGCGCCCAGCTCGCCGGTCACCATTATTATATCTTCAACCTGTGCGTCGCTTCTCCTGCAAAGATTTTCCTCTTCGACCTCGCCGACAATCGCCACGTTTATAATCATCTTATCCGATTTTGTGACATCTCCGCCAACAATTCTTAAGTCATACTTTCTTGAGACGTCGGCCATCCCTCTATATAAATCCTCTACCGTTGACACATTGGTTTTTGGGTTTAAGGCGAGGGATATAACGCCGTAGTTGGGTAGACCTCCCATCGCTGCAATATCGCTAAGGTTTACGGCAATTGATTTGTATCCCAACTGCCACGGGGATATTGTATCTAAGGTAAAGTGCACATCCTCGACTAAAAGGTCGGTTGTTAGAAGAATGTAATCAAGGTCGGTCGGTTTGACGACCGCGGTGTCATCGCCGATTGTTAAGATGACGCGCTCGTCGGCGTGCTCCACAATTTTTGCTATGTGTTCTATTAGTGCAAACTCACCGATGTCTTTTACTTTTAACACGTTTCTACGTCCGTTCCCAAATACTCGGCGACTACCTTCATGGCGCAGAAGTCGCCGCACATCGTGCAACCGTCTATGTCTTTTGTTTTTCTCTCGGCGTAAGCCATTGCGGCTTTTTCAGGGTCAATCGCAAGTCTTATCTGCTCCTGCCAGTTAAGAGATTTTCTAGCTTTTGCCATTTTGAGATCCCACTCACGGGCTCCTTTTACTCCTTTCACTATATCAGCTGCATGTGCCGCGATTCTTGAAGCTATAACGCCATCATGTACATCAGCTGCTGTCGGCAGACCAAGGTGCTCCCTGGGGGTTACGTAGCATAGGAAATCGGCACCGGAGACCGCCGCCATAGTGCCGCCGATCGCGGCGGTTATGTGGTCGTATCCGGGTGCGACATCGGTTACGAGAGGGCCAAGCACATAAAATGGCGCGCCCTTGCAGATTTCTTTTTCAATCCTCATGTTGGCGGCAATTTGGTCAAACGGGACATGGCCCGGGCCTTCAACCATCACCTGCACACCGGCATCCCTTGCCTTATCGACAAGCTCTCCAAGTATAAGAAGCTCCTGGATTTGGGCTCTATCGGACGCATCGGCAATGCAGCCCGGTCTTAGGCCATCGCCCAGGCTTAAAGTTACATCGTATTCTCTAGCAATTGCGAGAAGTCTATCGTACTGCTCGTAGAGGGGGTTTTCACGGTTGTTGTGGATCATCCAGCCGACCGTAAAAGCGCCTCCCCGGCTTACGATATCGGCAACCCTTCCCTGCTGCTGAAGTGCGTTTATCGTCTTCCAGGCGACTCCCACATGCACTGTCATAAAATCGACACCTTCTTGGGCCTGCATCTCAATTACATCAAAAATATCATCCGCCGTCATCTCGACTATGCTCCCGTACCTGTCTTTTGCGATAACCGCTGCCTGATAAATCGGCACCGTCCCAAGCGGGAGTCTGCATCTTGCCAAAATCTCTTTTCTTATCTCAACGAGGGGGCCTCCGGTGCTTAAGTCCATCACCGCATCGGTACCGGCTTTTACCACGACATTTAGCTTTCTTATCTCTTCATCGACATAGGGATACTCATCGGAGGTGCCTATATTTGCGTTGACCTTGGTTCTTAGGCCCGCACCAATGCCCACCGCTTTAATATTTTCTCGATTGATATTTCTGGGGATTACTATCGTACCGCTAAGCAGGCCATCAATAATGTGGCTCTCTTCAACGCCCTCATCCCGTGTTACCGAGGCGACGGTATCTAGTGCCTCGCCTTTTTTTATTCTCTCAATGATCGTTGCCATTTAAATCCCTGATTTCAATAATAAAATGCTTAGTCATCAACTAACGCACGCTGGATTTTTTCATTCAGCATGCGGACGGCCTCAGCCATATTCTGTGCTGAAGCAACGGCCGATATTACTGCTATGCCATCCGGCTTGACCGACATAACCTCATCGACGTTATCGATCGAGATACCACCGATTGCTACCATAGGCAGATTCATCACCATAACCTTTATCTCAGCAATGCCTTCGATTCCGATCGGCGGTACCGCGCATTTCTTGCTATCCGTGTGATATACTGGACCGACTCCTATGTAATCGGCTCCGTCACGATAAGCTACTACTGCTTCATCGATACTCGTTGCCGAGATGCCGATTATATACTCAGGCCCAAGTATACCTCGCGTTACTTTGAGCGAGAAATCATCCTCGCCAAGATGAACACCGTCGGCACCGACTGCAAGCACAAGATCGACTCTATCATTGATTATCAGCTTGACACCTGCATCTTCTGTCAGTTTCCTTAGACCCTTAGCTATATCATACATCCTACGGTTTGTTGAAAGTTTATCCCTGTATTGTATGATCTTGGCGCCTCCCTCGATCGCCGCACTTGCGACATCGAGATGGCTCTTTCCGGGAGCCTCCGTAGTTATTACGTACAGCCCCATATTATCTTTAAGCTCTGCTCGGAACTGTGAACTCAACCTTGGCACCTCCAATGATCTCTTCTTCGGTTAATCCATAAATGGAATCGTAAAGCAGGGTATGAAAGGTACCTGGGCGGTCGCCTGACTCAGCTGCAGCCTTCTCGCCGGCAATTCCATACGCTACTAGTGCGCCAACTGCGGCCCTGAAATAATCCTTTTGCACGGCGGCAAACGATGCGGTCACGGTTGTCGACATACAACCTGTTCCCGTCACCAGTGCCATAATCGGGTGACCGTTTTTCACCAGAGCAGTCCTCTCGCCATCGGTAACGATATCTTCAGCACCCGTGACGCTTACGACGAAGCCCTCTCGTTTCGCATACTCGCGGGCCGCATCCAGTATGCCTTCAGTCCCTCCAACTGCTTCGACCCCCTTTATTTTACCTCCGGCTCCGGCAAGTATGCCTATCTCTGCACTGTTTCCCCTTATTATATCGATTTTAACCTCGCTTATAATGCGCTTTATCGCATCCGTGCGCGGTTTTGTCGCACCCGCACCCACCGGATCGAGAACGACCGGAACACCAAGCTCATTAGCCTTCTTGCCCGCGACGATCATTGAATCCGCCCAGGTGATGTTCCCAACGTTAAAAAGAAGGCCTCCGGCGTGGGTTACCATCTCGGCGACCTCCTCGATCTCCCATACCATAACAGGAAGCGCGCCGACGCATAGGGTCATATTGGCCGTCTCGTTTTGTACAACGAAATTTGTGATTTGCTGAATAAGCGGCTTCTCTTTCCTTATCTGGAAAAAGTCCTCAGCAATTCCTTTGAGTAGCTGCTCCATAATATTCCTCCTGATAACAAGCTTTAGTATGCGGCAAGCAACCTTGCCTTTAAAATAAAAACCGTGCCAGAAAAAGGCACGGCTTGAAAGTCCTTGATGACTTTCGTTGTTCCCTTCGCTGGTATTATCCAGAAGCGGATATATCCGCCCTTCAGGTTCGAACGGTCGTGAGGTTTTCGCCCCACCTCTCAGCCGCCAAGAAGCAGCTCCCGAAGCAAATATGCTGTTGTCAAAGTAAATAATAACTGAAAATACGAGTTCAGGCAAGTAAACTACTACCGGCTATAAGCCGGTAGCTTTGTTATCGGCTGCAAGCCGACTAAAGCTCCTCACCATCGATCTTAAAATCTGCATCCGGGGGCTCGTGTCCTTGTTGCTCGATATACTGCAT
>CADDYS010000034.1 GCA_902810715.1 bacterium
TGCAGTATATCGAGCAACAAGGACACGAGCCCCCGGATGCAGATTTTAAGATCGATGGTGAGGAGCTTTAGTCGGCTTGCAGCCGATAACAAAGCTACCGGCTTATAGCCGGTAGTAGTTTACTTTACTTGGTGTCCACTATTTTGGAACTTAATTTTGAATAGATATGTATGCTACGAAGGAAAAGATATCGCCGGTGAGTGTGATAAACCCTGCGAGGGTTGCCCCAGCTATGGTGTAGATAGGCGGGTTGGAGATCGTCGTAAGAAAGGCTTGAGCTTCAAGCTGTTCGAAAGACGCGAAGGTTTTGACAGAAGAAAGAACCCTCAGAGAAATGGACTGTACTATAGGATATTTACGCATGGGGCGCTACACCTGCGGAGCAATTATAGCGCACTGATCACGCTTCTTCTTATATTTAACGCACTCAACATAGCGGACTATGTTTTTACATTAAAAGCGCTCAGGATAGGGTTTATTGAGATAAATCCGGTCATGGAGAGGATGTTTATGGCTGGCCCAATAGCGGCGGGTGTTTTTAAAGTCACTCTTGCATTCATCATAACTTCGATTATTTGGATATTCAGAAAATACCGGTTGGTGCTTGAGGCCAGCATCCTATTTTTGATTGTTTATATGCTACTAATCGGGTATCACATTTACGGCGCGGCTGTTTATTAATTGTGGCTATAAAAGCGAGGTGCTAAAAACTTGGAAAACGAGTTAATAAAGCGGGCGGTAAAGAAAGATAATGTGATTGCGGTCGTTGGGGCCTCCAACAACGAGAGCAAGTACGGATATAAGATTTACAAGGACTTAAAGGAGGCCGGGTATAGGGTTTATCCGATAAACCTGAAAGAGCATGAGATACAGGGTGATAAAGCCTATCCAGACATAAGCAGCCTGCCTGAGAAACCCGATGTGGTGGACATTGTGGTGCCGCCACAGGTTACCGAGAAGGTGGTTGAGGAGGCTGTTGCACAGGGCATAGATATAGTATGGATGCAACCCGGAGCCGATAATCAAAAGGCCATCGAATACGCTAAGGAGCACGGCCTAAACGAGATCCATAACGCCTGCATAATGGTAGCTAGAAGAGCGTTTAATTAGCTCACAGCCGACAGCTCACAGGATGAGGGCGAAAGGTGCGGGTATTAATTCTTCCTGTCAGCTTTGAGCTGCTATGACCAGACGTTTGGCAAATTTTGGCTGGTAATTTTATCTAAAGTTTACAGGTTTGGTACCGATATTATAAGGTAAAGAACCTACCAGAATTAAATATAGACCACTTGATGTTGTTTCTTTTTTATCACCGCTTATTCTACAGCAAGTATTATTATCCAAGGTAAATAGGCCTCTGAAAACTTAATATTGTTTTATTTGTTGTACTGCCAGAAACTGGAAGTCTTAGGAGGTGCGCGACCATTAGTTTTGCAACGACTACCGTTGATTTTTTGGCAGCGGTCGAGACTAAGTGACGGTTGAAGACTGGGATGCATGAAACCGTGTGTAGCGTAGGTTTCAACGGAGCGTTAGCTTCAAAAGGAGTTTTAAATGCGCAAGCTTTTATTCGGGCTAATCGCACTAACGATACTCAGTCAAATACCGCAAGTTTCGAACCAGTTCAAAGAGGAGCAGCAGGGCCTCGATGCAGCATACGGGAAGATAGCCAGGGTTTACGATACAGTTTCCTATGCCTACGATAAAACCCAGAGCGATGTCCGGGTTATCAAAACAAGATTGGACAAGACCAAACAGGATATCGACAAAAGTGCGGCCTATACCGAAAAAGCAAACAACGAGATATCTGGATTTTTTAGAACGTTGACGTCTTTATTAAATAGTAACCGGGATGCGACGGAGACGCCGACAAGGGATGATAAAAGATCGTCCGGTAAGTAATGCTTGCATGGTAGGTTCGCTTCCATGAAAAGCTGTAACCGGAGAAAGAAAATAAGAACGCCGGCTATAAGAGCCGGCGTTCTTATTTTCTAGAGAGTAGAAATTAGAAAGTGGAGAATAGATTGAATACAAGAAACAGATTATGCTAATCTTCAATTTAGCAATTTGATTCTAAGTTTCGTAATTAGTCGGCTGAGAGGCATGAGCCTATTGCAAACATATTCTCCTTCTGACTCATGGCTTCTGGTCTTAGAGGTGTTTTTGTGTTTGAGCCCCGTCTATATCGCAGCCAAGTTCTTGCCAAGGACCTGCAATCCTTTGAGGTAAAAGTAAACGAGACAGACTTATTTATCTGTGCAAGTAATGACCTGACATCCGTTGCATATGAGCGGGTCCACATTTACCGCAATCAGCTCGAGATGTTTATTGCCACTTACCCCGTCTTTCTAAAATCGTTTGTCCCGATCGAGGTTCCGGACAGCGCGCCGGATATCGCCAAGTCCATGGCTGAGGCGGCGAAGATCGCCGATGTGGGGCCGATGGCTGCGGTTGCGGGGGCGATCGCGGAGCATGTCGGGCGAGACCTTCTCAACTACTGTGACGAAGTAATCATCGAAAACGGCGGCGATATATTTATAAAGACCAACGTTGAGCGAAAACTCGGCATCTATGCGGGAGATTCACCCTTAAGCAATAAACTTGCGGTTTTGATAAAACCAGAAGACTCGCCGCTGGGCATCTGTACATCATCGGGGACGGTGGGTCACTCCGTAAGCTTTGGTCGTGCGGATGCCGTCGTGGTCTTCTCAAAGAATACTTCTTTAGCCGATGCGGCCGCTACCAAGACCGGAAACCTTGTTCGCTCAAAAGACGACATCAACGAGGCAATCAAGTTTGCCCAGAGTCTGCCGGGTGTTGAAGGCGTAATAATTATCGCCGGTGATGGCCTTGGCGGCTGGGGCAAATTTGAATTTATGTCGGCTTAAAATTGACTGGCATAATAGGTTAGTCAAGAACTATAATGGTTAATAGACAGACTTCTTGTGCTGTACCCAGAGAAACGGTCTTATTATTTATAGGAGGTTGGCTCCGTGGAAGATATGCACACTCCTGAGATGCAAGACCCTGGGATACAAAATCCTGATCCCGGGACGGCAAGCCCTGAAACGCCCAGACGCCGCAGGCGACGGGCAGTCAAATGGAACTATAAACGGATCATTGCCGCCGCCATCGCTGTAGTTGTGATATCTGCAATCGCTATCTATGGCGGGTTTAGTCTTGCGCACAAACTTAGCAGCAGGTCGGCGAGTAAAGAAAAGGTGGCTGTGAAAGCCAAGAAGATCACTCCTGCCACTAAGCAGAAACCAGAAACAAAAGAAGTTAAAGAAACAAAAAAACCGGGCTATATCGAGTACACCGTTAAATCGGGCGACAGCCTGTATGCATTAGCGATTAAAAACCATACAACAGTGGATAAGATAAAAGAGCTAAACGGAATTGATAAAAATGATAACCGCCTGGATATAGGCATGACTCTAAAAATTCCCACAAAAGAGTCCGGGGATAACAACACGGGCAACCAAGATGTAAAAACAAACATGGCGCCAAGTACTTCGGCAATAAAGCCTTTGGCGAAAGATGTAGTGAGGGGGCCGACATCTGCTAAGAAAATCGCACTCACCTTTGATGCGGGCTCGGGGAGCGAGGCAACCCCACAAATACTAAAAGCTTTGGAGGATGCCAACGTCAAGGCGACGTTCTTCTTAACCGGGAAGTGGGTTGATGAAAATCCGGAGCTTGCAAAAAGAATAGCGGATGGGGGAAGCGTGATAGGAAATCATACCGACACGCATCCCGACTTAACTAAGCTAACGGATGATGGGATTGTAAAAGAGCTAAAATCCGCTGAGGATAAGATCCAGAAGAAAGCGGGGGTAAGCAGCAAGCCGCTCTTTAGGACGCCCTATGGTACACGTGACCCCAGGGTGCTGAGAGTCGCGGCAAATGCGGGCTACAGGTCGATTTACTGGACGGTTGATTCTTTAGATTGGAAGCCATCGATAACTGCAGACCAGGTTAAAAACAGAATTCTCGCCGGCTTAAGTAACGGGGCCATTATCATTGAGCATTGCGGCAGCCAGCAGACCGCACAGATATTGCCCAAGTTAATCAAGGAGATACAGGATAGGGGATATAAGATAGTTACCGTGCCCGAGTTGTTTGAGTAGGGTCTAGACAGTAAGCGTTCATCGAAGAATCAGGGTATTATAAGGATTGATTAGAAGAGGTGGAGTCTCACCTCTTCTTGCTTGCGCTTTAATGTTTATTTTAAGCTAGCTTAGTATTTAGCTTGCGACTGAATATGGGTTAAAATTAATCCATGAACGATGAACGAATCCCGGAGGGATTAAGATCAAACAAATCGAAGATATTGCAAAGCGAGCCGAAGAACTAAAAGGTTTACTCAATTATCATAATTACCGGTACTATGTCTTAGATGCGCCGGAAATATCTGATGCCGAGTACGATGAGCTCATGCGGGAGCTGATCGATATCGAAGCGGCCCACCCGGAACTTATAACCCCGGATTCGCCGACACAGCGGGTGGGCGGTGAGCCCTCCGACGCCTTTAAGCCGGTGAGGCACCGCACGAAGATGTTAAGCCTGGCAAACGCCTTCTCATTCGGTGAGCTTACGGCGTTTTTCAACCGCATAAGCAGCGAGCTCGGTACAGAAAAGGTTGAAATGGTCTGCGAGCTAAAGATAGATGGCGTTGCGGTTGCGCTTACCTACGAGCATGGTATATATACTGGCGCCGCTACCAGGGGTGATGGTGAGGTCGGTGAAGATATAACGGCGAATGTTAAAACTATCCAGTCACTTCCGTTGCGGCTTTTTCTGGGCTCACCGCCGGATATCCTTGAGGTGCGGGGTGAGGCCTATCTATCCAAAGAGCAATTCAAGCAGATAAACGAAGAGCGCGAAGAGGACGGGCAGCCGCTTTTTGCAAATCCAAGAAACGCGGCCGCCGGCAGTTTAAGACAGCTTGATCCCAAAGTCACATCCAGGCGGCATCTCGGGCTTTTTGTGTACGCGCTCGGATATGCCACCGGCATTGAGTTTCCCGATCAGTGGGGACTGCTTCAGTATTTAAAAACCGCCGGTTTTAAAATCAACCCCCACATCACAAAGGTGGGGACGCTAAAAGAAGCTTATAGTTTTTGTGAGGAATGGCAGGAGAAAAGGCACTCGCTACCCTTTGAAATAGACGGTGTGGTTATAAAAGTAAACTCGTTTGCCCAGCAAAAGAAGCTTGGGCTTACGAGCAAGGCTCCGCGCTGGGCCATAGCGTATAAGTTCCCCGCAGAGCAAAAGACAACCAGGCTGATCGATATTGAGTTAAATGTCGGGCGCACCGGGGCGGTAACCCCTACGGCGGTCCTTGAGCCGGTGGTGGTTGCGGGCTCGACGGTGGGCCGCGCCACTTTACACAACGAAGACGAGATAAAGCGCAAGGATATACGGATTGGGGATACCGTAATCGTGCAGAAGGCGGGCGATGTCATCCCCGAGATCGTCGCTCCGATTGTAAGCAAGAGGGATGGGAGCGAAAAAGAGTTTGTAATGCCACATGAGTGCCCGGCTTGCGGCGGCGAGGTGGTTAGACCTGAGGGTGAGGCGGTTGCAAGGTGCGTAAACATCAACTGCCCTGCCGTTATTTTTGAGCACATCATCCACTTTGCAAGCCGCGGCGCGATGGATATCGAGGGGCTCGGTGAGTCCGCCGCCAGACAGCTCCTGGATAAAGGCATAATAAAAGACGTCGCCGATATCTACTATCTCGATAAAGAAAAGCTGTTGGGAATCGAGCACTTTGCGGATAAGGCGGCCGATAATTTATATAACGCGATTAAAAGGTCAAAGGAACGTCCCCTTGCAAAGCTTCTCTTTGCGCTCGGGATAAGACATGTCGGCTCGCACGTGGCCGAGGTGCTTGCGGGTAACTTTGAATCGGTTGAAAAATTATCCCACGCCACGCCTGAAGAGCTGATTGAAATTCAAGAGGTCGGTCCCAAGATTGCAGAAAGCATTATCGAGTTCTTCCATGAAAACAGAAACCGGAGCGTAGTTGAAAAGCTGCGCCAGGCCGGTGTTAAGATGGAGCAGGAGAAGCCCGGAGGTGCGGGTCTCTCTGCGCGCAGTTTTGCCGGTATGACCTTTGTTTTTACCGGCGCGCTTACCCTGTTTACACGTGGCGAGGCAGAAGGTCTTGTCAAATCCATGGGGGGTAAGGCGTCTTCAAGTGTGAGCAAAAAGACGGATTATGTCGTGGTCGGCGAGAATCCGGGCAGCAAATATGATAAGGCGAAATCGTTGGGGGTAAAAATAATTACCGAAGACGATTTTAAGAGGTTGGTTAGTGGATAACAGAAGTGTACCGTGGACAGTTAGTGATGCCATAATCGCCCTGGTTCTATTTCCTATAGCTATATTTGGCGGTACCTTTGTTACCACCAGGATTTTAAATCAGTTCCTCCCTGCCGGCGGGCCGATCATCGCCCTTTTCATCGGATACTTTATCCTGTTTCTTCTCATCTGGTATTTTGCCGTAGTAAGAAGAAAGGCCGGTTGGCAAGCCCTTGGGTTTAGGTCGTTTAACTTTTTCAGCGGCTTAGGCCTTGTTATTGCCTGGTTCATAATTGCTAAGTTAATTGGCGGTGTTTATACGATTATTATCCAGAGATTCGGCATCAGCCCGCCGGAGGATACAGTCAGAAGGATTCCCGAGATATTCGGCAAGGGCACGGTTGGTTTTATCCTGGCGGTAATCGTCGTCGTTGTTGTTGCGCCCATTGTTGAGGAGCTGTTTTTCAGGGGGTTTATATATCCCGCCTTTAGACAGCGGATCGGCGTCGTGGGCGCAATCATCCTCAGCAGTTTTCTCTTTGCGCTGGCGCATGCCAGCCTTTTTCTAATTATCCCCATAATGGCGCTGGGTGTCGCCCTCACCTATCTGTACGAGGCAACTGGATCGCTGGGCCCACCGGTTATGTTACATGCTCTTAACAACTTATTGTCGGTTATTCTGATATACTATGGTAGGATTTTGCCAATAGGCAGCTAGAATAAAGTTAATTTATTTAACCGGAGGTTAAATATGGCAATCAGTGAAAAAGAGGTAAAACATGTTGCGTGGCTTGCCAGGCTGGGTTTAACGGATGCTGAAGTCCAGAAATTCACTCGGCAGTTGGATGTTATTCTTGAGCATGCGGGGAAGATCTCGGAGCTTAATGTAGAGAACGTCCCGCCAACATCGCACGCGATTCCATTAAAGAATGTCTTACGTGAGGATAAAGTGGGCGCATGTCTGACGCCCGAGGATGCCTTGTCGAATGCCCCGAAGAAGGAAGACCAGGCATTTGTGGTACCGAGAATAGTTTAGCTCACAGCTGAAAGCTGACAGCTCACAGGGTGAGGGCAAGAGACGTAGGTATAAATTCCTATCGGCTGTGAGCTGTGACCTATGACCTATGACCTAATCTGGAGGATTGAATGGAACTTTATCAAATGACGATTCATGAGCTTCACGAAAAGCTCTTAAATAAAGAAGTTAGCGCAAAAGAAATTACTGATAGCGTCTTTTCTCGCATAGAGGAAGTCGAGGATAAGGTAAAGTCCTACTTAACGATTACGAAAGACGTTGCGCTTGAGCAGGCGAAGCTGGCCGATGAAAAAATTGCGGCCGGCGGGAAAGTCGGCCCGCTAGCGGGCATCCCCACTGCGATCAAAGATGTCATGTGCACACGGGGAGTGCGCACGACTTGCGGCTCGAAAATCCTCGATAACTTTATCCCCGTCTATACATCAACCGCCGTCCAAAATCTTTTCGATGAAGGCATAGTAATGACCGGAAAAACCAACATGGATGAGTTTGCCATGGGCTCCTCAACTGAGAACTCCGGGTTTTTCCCGACCCGCAACCCATGGGACTTGGAGAGGGTTCCCGGGGGCTCAAGCGGGGGTTCAGCCGCCGCTGTTGCCGCAGATGAGGCGGTATTTTCTTTGGGCTCGGACACGGGGGGCTCAATCAGACAGCCGGCTGCACTATGCGGCATTGTTGGGATGAAGCCGACTTACGGTCTTGTATCAAGGTATGGGCTTGTGGCGTTTGCCTCGTCCCTCGATCAAATAGGTCCGTTTACAAAAGATGTCACCGACTGCGCAATCGTCCTAAACCATTTGGTCAGGCATGACCCGATGGATTCCACATCGGTAAAAATAGATAGGCCCGATTATAAAGAGATACTGATAAATGACCTTAAAGGGGTAAGGGTTGGCGTCCCGAAAGAGCTGATGGCCGAGGGAATCGACCCAAAGGTCAAAAAGGTGGTCGAGGATGCGATTAAGGTGCTTGCAGATAACGGGGCGATTGTCGCCGAGACCTCCCTTCCCAATCTAGAGTATGGCCTGTCGGCCTACTATATCATTGCTCCGGCGGAGGCAAGCTCAAACCTGGCGCGGTTTGACGGTGTAAGATACGGCTACCGTGCGCCGGACCCCGATGACCTTATGGATATGTACATGCGCACCCGCACCGAGGGTTTTGGCGATGAGGTTAAGAGAAGAATAATGCTTGGGACCTATGCCCTGAGCGCAGGGTATTATGAGGCCTACTACGGCAAGGCCCAGAAGGTAAGAACCCTTATCGTGCGCGACTTTAACAAAGCGTTTGAAGATTTTGATGTTTTGGTCTCGCCGACCTCGCCGACGGTTGCATTTAAAATTGGCGAGAAGGTGGCAAATCCGTTGCAGATGTACCTGTCGGATATCTGTACGATACCTGTCAACCTGGCCGGTCTGCCCGGTATATCGGTGCCGTGCGGCACTGTCGATGGTCTGCCGGTAGGCTTGCAAATCATCGGAAAGGCGCTTGGCGAGGAGACAATATTACGAGTCGCCTATAGTTTTGAGCAGAATTTTAATTGGAGTGAGAAACCGAAGCTAGAAACTAGAGACTAGAAACTAGAGACTAGAGTTGATGGTCTAGAGTGTGGGTTTAAAGAATAAGAGATCTATAAAGATGGTTTTATCTAGTTTCTAGTCAGGACCGATAGGTCCGGTCTAGTTTCTAGTATCTAGATGGTTTTATCTAGTTTCAAGTTTCAAGTTTCTAGTCTCTAGAAGGTCTAGAGTGTGGGTTTAAAAGATAAGAGATATAAGAAGATGGTTTTATCTAGTATCTAGTTTCTAGTTTCTAGATGGGAGGCAAGATGGAATACGAAAGTGTAATCGGCTTGGAGATACACGCTGAATTAAATACAGAGAGCAAAATGTTTTGCGGGTGCGGCACGCATTTCGGGGAGGCCCCAAATACTCAGACGTGCCCGGTCTGCTTAGGACTGCCCGGTTCCCTGCCGGTTGCAAACGCAAAAGCGATCGAGTATGTCATAAAATCCGGGCTTGCGGTCGGCTGCGGCATCAATCTTTACAGCATATTTCACCGCAAGAATTACTTCTATCCCGACATGCCGAAGGATTATCAGATATCTCAATACGACCAACCGCTCTGCATCAATGGGTTTATTGACCTGGACATGAATGATTACCAGACCAGAATCGGCATCACCAGAATCCATCTTGAGGAGGATACGGGGAAGCTGATTCACATCGGTGGAGCAGGAAGGATCGCCGGAGCTAAATATAGTCTGGTCGATTTTAACCGCGCGGGCGTGCCGCTTATGGAGATAGTCTCCGAGCCGGATATCCGCACACCAGAAGAGGCCAAGGCCTATGCGCAGAAACTTCGCGCCGTGCTTATAACGCTTGGGGTGTCGGATTGCAGCATGGAGAAGGGTTCCATGCGGGTCGATGCGAACATCTCGATAAGGCCAAAGGGCTCAACAGGGTTGGGTGTAAAAACCGAGCTTAAGAACCTCAACTCGTTCAGGTCATTGCAGAGAGCACTTGCATACGAGATCGAGCGGCAAGCAAAGGCACTTAATGAGGGCAAGCCCGAAGAGATTGTGCAGGAGACACGGCACTGGGACGAGGCCAAAGGTGCCACAAGCACCCTAAGGACAAAGGAGTACGCGCACGACTACCGCTACTTCCCCGACCCGGACCTTGTGCCGATGGAGTTTGACATTGCCTATATTGATTTTCTAAGATCGCAGTTGCCGGAACTCCCCAATGAGCGCAAGCAGAGGTTTATAAAGGAGTACGGTTTGCCGGTACACGAAGCGAACCTGCTTACCGAGAGCAAGGCGATGGGCGATTTCTTCGAGGAGACAGCAAAACTCTATAAAGGTGATCCGAAAGCGGTGGCTAACTGGATGCTTGGCGATATGTCTTACTACCTAAATACCGAAGGTCTTGAGATAGACGAGACCGCAGTTACACCAAAACACCTTGCTGAACTACTTAAGCTAATCGATAAAGGCGTTATAAGCGGCAAGATCGCAAAAGAGATCTTCCCGGAGATGTTTGAGACAGGTAAGCTCCCGCAGGTAATCGTTGAAGAAAAAGGTATGACCCAAATCAGCGACGAGGCGGAGATATCAAAGATCATCGACATGGTGCTTGAGGAAAACACTTCTACGGTTGAAGAGTACCGTGCAGGTAAAGACAAGGCGTTTGGATTTCTTATCGGCCAAGCTATGCGTCTTACTAGGGGCCGTGGCAACCCGCAGCTCATAAATAGGTTGTTAAGAGAGAAGCTGCAAGCATAGAAGTGCCAAGGTGCCAAAAATAGTTTATAACTTATTTGCAGGAACCTAAGTGTATTACGTAGAACATTTACAACTGGGTCGAAAGGTGAACAAATGCCGGGCTTAAGAGATATTTTAAACAACTTATCAAATTTTTCTACGCAGGGCGGGAAAGGAGACCAGAGCGATATGGGTGAGCTGGGGACATCGCCGAGCAGGCAGTTCGCCACGCCAACCGGCATACACGTTTCTCTCGGCTGGACGCTTCGGATGGCTCTAACCATACTTCCATCCATCATCGTTGCCGGCATAATTTTTCTGGCGTTTGGAAGCAACCCGGTCGGTATAGTTATTGGGATTATTCTCATCGGCTTGATCGCGCTTTTTGTCTCGGGTATTCGCGTGGCGGCCCAGTGGGAGCGCGGTGTCGTTTTGCGTCTCGGCCGCTTTGAATCGGTTAAAGGGCCGGGCTTAATCTATATCGTGCCTTTCTTAGATTTTGTGCGGTTTGTCGATAACCGTGTCCTTGCTTTAAATATCCCTGGCCAGCGCGTAATAACAAAGGATAATGTGCCGGCGATGATCGACGGTGTCATCTTCTTTTACGTTGCCGATGCTGAATTAACGGTAACCAAGGTGCAGGATTTTAGGTTCGCGATAGCCCAATACGCCCAGGCCTCTCTGCGCGATGTTGTGGGTTCGCTTTCTCTAGACGAGCTTTTGACCGAGCGCGAACAAATCCAAGAGAGGATCGGGGAAATCGTGGAGGAGCATATCAAGGAATGGGGAATCCACATTGACTCTATCCGCCTGCTTGATATCGACATGCCTGAGGAACTAAAAAAGATGATGTCGCGGCAGGCCTCGGCAGAGCGCGAGAAGCGGGCGACCATAACCAAGGCCGAGGGCGACAAGCTCGCAGCCGTAAACCTGTCGGAAGCTGCTGCAACTATGGCCAAAAGCCCGGGGGCCATGCAGCTTAGAACCCTTCAGACCATTGACGGGCTTGGCCCGAGCGCATCTAATACGGTTGTACTATTCCCGACCGAGTTTCTCGATGTAGTGGAGAAAATAGCAGGGCTTTTTAAAAAAAGCGAGTAATGCAAGCTTCGAATGATAATCCTTGCCTTAACCCTTGTTTTTCCTCTAAAATAAGAGTCTACGGTTATATTTAGCAATATATTCCAACAATGAGCCCTATTCTACATATATTTGGAGGTAGACCTTGACGGATAAAAAATTAGACAGTTTTGACCTGCAGCATTCGTACGCTGATGTTGATCCATCGAAAATAAAAATCGATGACACCACTCTTCGTGACGGCGAGCAGACGGCGGGTGTTGTTTTCTCAAACCATGAGAAAATAAGAATAGCGCAGTTGCTTGACCAGGTTGGTGTTGCTCAAATTGAGGCCGGTATTCCGGCCATGGGCGGTGATGAGAAGGCCGTCATAAAGGAAATTGCAAGCCTTGGCCTTCGCGCTAGCGTCCTTGGCTGGAACAGGGCGGTTATCAGCGACATCCAGCACTCCGTAGACTGCGGCGTTGATGCCGTCGCAATCTCGGTTGCTACATCCGATATCCATATCGAGCATAAGCTGAAGAAGGACCGCCGGTGGGTCATCGATAGCGTTGTCAAATCCATCAAATTTGCTAAGGAGCATGGCCTTTACGTCTCCGTTAACGCCGAGGATGGCTCCCGCGCCGATTTCGATTACATGGTCGAGTTCGGCCTGGCGGCCAAAGAGGCGGGTGCGGACCGCCTGCGTTTCTGCGACACAATAGGCGTTCTTGACCCATTTCAAACCTTTAGCGTTATCAGAGGCTTAAAAAAAGCAATCGGTATCGAAATAGAGATGCACACGCACAACGACTTCGGCATGGCGACGGCAAACGCTCTTGCCGGCATTAAAGCCGGTGCAACCTGGGTCAACACGACAGTTAACGGCCTTGGTGAGCGTGCGGGCAATGCCGCTCTTGAAGAGGTGGTTATGGCGATGAAGTATCTCGGCCACATCGAGCTTGGCTTTAAGACAGAGATGTTCCGCGAGCTTTCCGAGTATGTGGCAAGGGCATCGGCCAGGACCATACCGATCTGGAAGGCAATCGTTGGAACAAATGTATTCGCCCATGAGTCGGGCATTCATGCCGACGGGGTTATAAAGAATCCTAAGACCTACGAGGTCTTTTCACCTGAGGAAGTAGGTCTTGAGCGGCAGCTTGTTATAGGCAAGCATTCCGGCTCGGCGTCGATTATGAATAAGTTTAAAGAGTTTGGTGTGGACCTTGATCCGGCAGCTGCCCAGGAGATACTTACCGAGGTAAGAAGGGTCGCTGTAGAATTAAAGCGTTCTCTTTTTGATAAAGAGATAGTGTATATCTACCAGGATTATTTGCGCAAGCATGGAAAGGAGTCTTAATCGAACCGTGACTAAGACTATTGCTGAGAAAATATTAAGCGAGCATAGCGGAACCGATGCCTATGCCGGGGATATAATAGTAGCCGACATAGATGCGGCACTCGTTCAAGACGGTACCGGCCCGCTTGCGGTGCAGCAGCTTCAGAAACTTGGGATGGAGAAGGCTGCAAAACCCGAGCGGACGGTGCTTTTTATTGACCATGCCGCGCCAAGCCCGAGAAAAGAGCTCTCAAATGCCCATAAAATCTTGCGCGACTTTGCGGCCAGGACGGGGGCGATCCTCTCCGACGTTAACGAGGGAGTCTGTCACCAGAGAATGGTTGAAGACTATATGAACCCGGGCGAGGTGTTAATCGGTGCGGACTCGCATACCTGCACTGCGGGCGCCCTGGGCGCGTTTGCGACCGGCATGGGGTCGACCGATGTTGCAATCGGTATCGCATCGGGTAAGACCTGGCTAAGGGTTCCCGAGACCTTCAAGGTCTATGTTACCGGTGAGTTTAAGAAAGGCGTTTACCCAAAGGATTTCATTCTTCATTTTATAGGGATGATCGGGGCCGACGGAGCAACATACAAGGCACTTGAGTTTTGCGGTCCAGCTATAGATGCGCTTGCCATGTCGGACAGGTTTACTCTTGCCAACATGGCTGTTGAGGCGGGCGCGAAAGCCGGACTTTTTGCATCCGATGAGACAACAAGGGCATATTTAGAGGAGAGGGGCCGCGGCGATAAGTGGCGCCCGATTTCAGCCGATGAGGATGCATCCTATGAGCAGATTTTTAAAGTTGACGTGTCCGAGCTTGAGCCGACTGTCTCCTGCCCGCATACGGTTGATAATACAAAGACGGTTGGTGAAGTTGCGGGTACCAAGATTGACCAGGTGCTTGTTGGGACCTGCACCAATGGCCGCATTGAGGACTTAAGAATTGTTGCAAAGATGCTTGAGGGAAGAACCCGCAATCCCAACACCAGGCTTCTTGTTTGTCCGGCATCGCGCGATGTCTATCTGAAGGCTATTGAAGAGGGTCTGATAGCAAAACTTATTGCGGCTGGTGCAGCGATAATTAACCCCGGCTGCGCCGCGTGTGTCGGCGTTCATGCCGGAATCCTGGGGGACGGCGAGGCATGTCTTGCAACTCAAAACAGGAATTTCCAGGGCAGGATGGGCAACCCCGAAGGATTTATTTATCTGGGCTCGCCCGCAGTAGCAGCTGCAACTGCAATCGAGGGAGCTATAGCTGACCCGAGGAAGTATTTGTAGATCTTTATTTCTTGACTTTGGCACCTTGGTACTTTGGTACCTTGGTACATTTTAGACATAATCCGGAGGATTACATGCAAATCAAAGGTAAAGCGTTCAAGTTTGGAGATAGTATAAGTACCGATCATATAGCCCCAGGGAGGTTGTTTCACTTAAGGACTAATCTGCCGGAGCTTGCAAAGCATGTACTTGAAGATGCCGACCCAGAGTTTGCGCAAAAGGTACGGCCGGGTGATTTTGTAGTAGCCGGCAAAAACTTTGGATTGGGCTCAAGCCGCGAGCACGCGCCGACCATCATTAAGATTGCAGGCGTCGGCGCGGTTCTAGCCCAATCGTTTGCGCGTATCTTTTACCGCAACGCCATCAATGTGGGCTTACCGGTACTTATCTGCGATACCACCCAGATCGATCAAGATGACGAGCTTGAAGTCGATGTGGGCAAGGGCGAAGTCAAGAACCTCACCAAAGGCATAACAATTGCGGCAAAGCCGCTCCCCGACGTCATGATAAAAATCCTAAACGACGGCGGTCTTTTAGAGCATTTCCGCAAACATGGCGGGTTTGCCCTGGACGCTTATTAGCTCGTAGCTGATAGCTCACAGCTCACAGCTCACAGGGTGAGGGAAAGAGGTGTGGGTTATAATTCTTCCCTATCAGCCGCCAGCTGTGAGCTATGAACTATTTTGGAGGGAACCGACAGTGCACACGATTACTATGATCCCCGGCGATGGAATCGGCCCGGAGATATCAGAGGCGATGCGCCGTGTGGTTGAGTCAACCGGCGTTAAGATTGAATGGGACATACAGGAGGCCGGTGCCGATATTATGGACAAATACGGCACTCCGCTTCCCGATCACGTCCTTGATTCGATAAAGAAAAACAAAGTCGCTATTAAGGGACCAATCACTACACCGGTGGGTAGCGGCTTTAGAAGTGTTAATGTTGCTCTTCGTAAGGAACTCGATCTCTACGTAAACTTAAGGCCCGTCTACAGTTTAAATGGTGTTAAGAGCCGGTATGACAATATCGATCTGGTAATCGTTCGCGAAAATACCGAGGACTTATACGCAGGCATTGAATTTGAAGAGGGTAGCAAAGACGCCATAGAGCTAATCGGCTTTTTAAAAGCTCACGAGGCCAGGATGCGCTTTGAGGATGCCGGCATAAGCATTAAGCCGATCTCAATTAGCGGCACCGAGCGTATAGTAAGATTTGCTTACGACTACGCACGCCGCGAGGGGCGCAAGAAAGTAACTGCAGTGCATAAAGCAAATATCATGAAGCACTCCGATGGAATTTTTCTTCGCATATCGAGGGAAATCGGCGAAAAGTATCCGGATATCGAGACCGAGGACAGGATAGTTGACAACATGTGCATGCAGCTCGTACAAAAACCCGAGCTATACGATGTTCTTGTTTGCCCCAATCTTTACGGTGATATACTTAGCGATCTTTGCTCCGGCCTCATCGGAGGTCTTGGGATGGCACCCGGCGCCAATATTGGGGAGGATCATGCGGTCTTTGAGCCGGTGCACGGCAGCGCACCGAAGTACGCTGGACAAAACAAAGTTAATCCAAGCGCATTAATCTTAACCAGTGTCTTGATGCTAAAGCACATCGGCGAGAGGGAAATCGCAGATAAAGTCTTTAACGCGACACGGGACGTCATCGCTGAGGGCAAGCATGTAACCTACGACCTTGGAGGCTCCGCCGGCACATCACAGATGGCGGATGCCATTATTGATAAAATCAAAGGATAATAAAAAACCAAAGATTTTCCCAACCGCGTTGGCGCTAAGTCACCAGCCTGGGTCTCTCGTGGATATTGCCGATCTTCTCTAAATCAAGCAGTAAATGAAGTGGTATAAACTCTATGCCGCTCTTAATCGCTAAAACCCAACAAGCATGGTTGCCTGAATATTCAACAATACCTTTTATCTTGCTGTCAAATGTTGGCGTCTCGCGGGTAGCTTTAAGGATATCGCCTTCCCATATCTCTACCCCATTCATGTCTTTGATGCCCGTGAATTGGCCTAGAGTGTCCTCAAGGAATTCATATTCTAACCTGTTAAATAGTGTATCTAGGCCAATATCGTCAGAGAAACGCCAGTTACCAAAACCATCAAGTACCCTGAATTTGATCTCCCTCATAGACATCCCTCCCATACCATTTTACCAATTTTGGCAACGGAGTACAGCCTTTCTCATAGTAGTAAAACTAACGGTAACGGGGTAACGGTGCCTGTCATGAAAGTATGAAAGTTAAGTGCGTGCGCGAAATGTAGCGTGCGTATAGTGTGCGGGCAACGTTTATTAAGCCCCTAAGCCACGCATAGAAAAACCGGTTATAGTTGCAAGCAGATACGCCAAACGTTATCTTTAGCTAAGAATTTTAAGAATTTGGTAGTAGTGAGGTTTTTTTAAGTTAGTTATGTGCCTAAGCAAATATTTCAGACGGAACAAGAATTTCATCGGTTTTTTCTTATCTATATTTCTTGCGGCTGCTTTTTATCTCGCAAACATTGCAAGCCCTGTGGGGCTTGCACCTGCAACATCTCCAAACACCGATGGCCAGGTTCGGACGTATATCATCGGCACCAAAGATTATGGAACAAGGCAAGTGACAGCACGCCCTGCCGCTTCAGGTAAACATACCAGAATTTGGGTCGACGTCTCCGAGCCGATCCCGAATGAGGTTTTGTCCTCCTTGTTGACGAACTTTGAGAGAAATATTTATCCGAAGAATATTAAATACTTTGCGAATGCAAACGCCAAAAAAGAGGCGGGCCAGGTAGATATCCTTGTCACCGAGCTGGGGGGTAATTTAGACGGCTATTTCGATTCGGGCAATTTAACAAAACAAGATCGCTCAAACCTGATCTATCTCGATTCTGACGTTGTAAGAAACGAGCCGGTAGAGGCCAACAACACCTTAGCGCATGAATTTGCCCATCTTCTATATTATTTAAGCGGTGGAGCTAACATCGAATGGCTCGATGAGGGTTTGGCGGTTTATGCGGAATGTATAAATGGCAATAGGCCGTCGCTTTACATCGACGGATTTCGCCAGAACCCCAACGTAAAATTAACCGGCGATTTCACCAGAGGCAATAACGCCTATGGTGCCGCATTTCTCTTTATTGCTTCAGCCACAGAGCAGGTCGACCAATCCAATAACCCTGTTCCAGAATTTATCCACGCGCTTATAAAAAACTCAAATCAAGGGATGAGCGGCATTAATAAAACCCTTGCCAGGTTTATTACAAACCCGAGTCAGAATTCGTTTGATAAGATATATCAGCCACGGCAGCTCGCTGCTTATGCCAGTAACCTTACGCAATTATCCCCCGCAAAGATGGTTATTCCTATGTTGTGGTTTGCCGCTCTCTTGCCCGCCCCCGTTCAGTTGTTGTGGTAGTCGTCGTTGTTGTTTGCGGGCAGCCAGAGACTGCAACCATCGAGAACAAAGCAAACAAAGCGAGAGCTATGTAGCCCAGTTTTGTAAATTTGCCCACGGCTTCTACCCCCAATCTCATCTCTGAACAATATTTTTTATACGTTGCCTGATAGTAATACCCATTGGCTCAGAATATATAGCCAAGATAGCCAACCTAAATTACAACGAACAACAACGAATAATCTCCAAACCTGTCTTGACACCCGAGCATGCGTTCTGTATAATTCCATCTAATATTCTCCGAGCAGGGAAAATGCAATTGCTTGCAAAGGATAGAGGCTATGAAGGGGAGTAGTAGACTTTCTTACTATTTGAGCGAGCCGGGGTGGTGCGAAGCCGGTATAGGATGTAAGTCGAACGTCGCCCTGGAGCCGGCCATCTGAACGGCAGAGATGCCAAGTAGTTTGGTCCGTGGCCCACGTTACGGGCAATAAGAGCAGCAGGCCTGATATGCTCTAATTAATAGTCGGCCTTGCTGAATTTGGGTGGTACCGCGTGAGAGTCCTCTCGTCCCATTGGGATTGAGAGGCTTTTTTATTTTATGGACGATGAACGAAACCGGAGGTTTTCATGGCTTACAGAAGTGATGAGGTTAAAAAAGGAGTAGTAAGAGCACCGCATAGGTCGCTACTGAAAGCGACTGGTTTGACAGACGAGGAGATCCGTCGCCCATTAATCGGAATTGCAAACTCGGCAAATGATATAATACCGGGTCATATCCACCTCGATAAAATTGCGGAAGCTGTAAAAGCCGGCATACGCATGGCCGGTGGGACGCCGTTTGAGTTTTCGACGATCGGCGTTTGTGACGGCATTGCGATGAATCATGCCGGCATGAAGTACTCGCTTCCCAGCAGGGAGATTATTGCGGACTCCGTCGAGCTTACCGTCGAGGCCCATCGCTTTGACGCGCTTGTTCTTATCCCAAGCTGTGATAAAGTTACGCCGGGGATGCTGATGGCGGCGGCCCGGATAAACATACCGACCGTGGTTATAGGCGGCGGGCCGATGCTTGCCGGCAGATACCGCGGACAGGAAATCGACCTTATAAGTGTTTTTGAGGCGGTCGGTGCGGTCGGAGCGGGCAAGATGACTAAAGAAGAGCTCAATGAATTCGAGTCCTGCGCCTGCCCAACGTGCGGCTCGTGTGCCGGTATGTTTACCGCAAATACGATGAACTGTCTAACCGAGGCACTGGGCGTTGGGTTGCCCGGGAACGGCACGGTCCCGGCACCATTCTCTGAGAGGATAAGGTTGGCTAAGCAAGCCGGTATGGCGGTCATGAACCTTCTTGAAAAGAACATAACCCCGGATAAAATCCTTACCGAGAAGGCGTTTGAAAACGCTTTAGCTGTTGACATGTCACTCGGCGGCTCGACGAACACCGTGCTTCATCTCGCGGCCATAGCCAACGAGGCGGGGGTGAAGTTTGACCTCAATTCGGTCGATAGGATTAGCTTAAAGACGCCGAACCTTTGCAAGATAAGCCCGGCCGGTCACCACCACATCGAGGATCTCTACGAGGCGGGGGGCATCATGGCGGTTATGGCCGAGCTAAACAAAGGCAAGCACCTTAACACAAATGTTATGACGGTAACAGGCAAGACGCTTGCCCAGAACCTAAAAGGCGTCAAGGCTCTAAACAACGATGTTATCCGCCCGCTCACTAAGCCCTACTCAAAGACGGGCGGCCTTGCGATACTCTTCGGCAACCTTGCGCCGGACGGCGCGGTTGTTAAGCAATCTGCGGTAAAAGAGGGTATGCTTAAGCACTCCGGCCCCGCAAGGGTGTTTAACAGCGAGGATGCGGCGACGAGGGCAATCCTTGGCGGTAAGATCAAGCCGGGCGATGTCGTGGTTATCCGCTATGAGGGGCCGAAAGGAGGCCCGGGGATGCGCGAGATGTTAACGCCTACGTCGGCGCTAGCCGGTATGGGCTTGGATGATAAAGTCGCCTTGATCACCGACGGGCGTTTCTCGGGCGGCACAAGGGGTGCGGCAATTGGACACGTCTCACCCGAAGCGCAGGAAAGAGGCCCGATAGCGGCCCTAAAAGAAGGCGACACTATAGAAATCGATATCCCGGGTAGAAAGTTAAACGTTAAACTTTCCGATTATGAGATAGAGGATAGATTAAGAAACTGGCATGCGCCGGAGCTTAAAGTTAAAAAAGGATATCTCGCCCTTTACGCGCGGATGGTCTCATCCGCCGCAAAGGGCGCAGTTATAGAATAGCCGAAGGCTATTCTAGCTGACAGCTCGTAGCTGACAGTAGGAGAAAATAAATGCTATGAGCTTAAAGCTGAGGCTAGCAGTGACAGAAAACAAGTAAAAAGATAGCTGGCACATGGCTAAATATTAAAACCTATGAGCCGTGAGCTTTCAGCTATGAGCTAACTGGGAGGTGATGTGAATGCGTATGACAGGAGCAGAAGCATTGATTAAGAGTTTGGAGAAGGAGGGCGTAGACGTAATCTTCGGCTACCCAGGCGGGGTGGTATTGCCTATCTATGATGCTCTCTATGATTGCAAAACGATCCGTCATGTTCTGGTTAGGCACGAGCAGTGTGCAGGCCATGCGGCGGATGCGTATGCGAGGGCTACCGGAAAGGTAGGAGTTTGCCTTGTCACTTCGGGTCCGGGTGCGACCAACCTTGTAACCGGGTTGGCCAACGCATGGATGGACTCTGTCCCGATGGTCGCTATTACAGGGCAGGTGGCGACCGCCGTACTCGGAACGGACGCATTCCAGGAGGCCGATATCACCGGCATTACATTGCCGATAACAAAACACAACTACCTCATAAAGGATGTTAACCAACTGCCGACGGTAATTCGCCAGGCGTTTGAGCTTGCAAGATCGGGCAGGCCGGGCCCGGTTTTAATCGATATGCCGAGCGACATGTCGAAGGCCGAGATAGACTTTAAATATCCGGAGGACTTTACTATCCCGGGATACAAGCCGGTCTATAAGGGACACGCCAAGCAGATTAAAGAGGCGGCAAAGCTATTGACCAGGGCGGAGAAGCCTATCATCTATGCGGGCGGCGGTATTATCAAGTCCGAGGCGTGGAAAGAACTCAAAGACCTTGCAGAGATAATCGAGGCACCGGTTACAACGACCCTCATGGGTAAAGGGGCCTTCCCGGATGAGCACCCGCTGTCGTTGAGGATGCTTGGCATGCACGGCACGCGTTATGCCAACTACGCGATAATGGACAGCGACCTCATCCTGGCGGTGGGCGTGCGCTTTGATGACCGTGTAACGGGCAAGATATCGGCCTTTGCGCCACACGCGACCATCATCCACATAGACGTTGACCCCGCCGAGATAAGCAAAAACGTTGTAGCCCATGTACCCATAGTCGGCGACGCGAAGACGGTCCTCAAAGACTTAACTGCAGCGGTTAACAAGATCGAGAAGCCGTATGCCGACAAGACCAGGTGGCACGCGATGATCAACGAGTGGAAAAAGAAATATCCGTTGCACTATCATCAAGATGGTCAGATCAGACCGGAGTACGTCGTCGAGACGATCAGCAAGCTGACTAAAGATAAAGATACGGTAATAACTACCGGGGTTGGCCAAAACCAGATGTGGGCCGCCCAGTTCTATAGCTGCAACACACCGAGAGGCTTTATATCCTCGGGCGGACTTGGCACTATGGGATTTGGCCTGCCGGCGGCTGTCGGCGCGCAGATCGGGCGCCCGGATGCCGTTGTTGTCGATATCGACGGCGACGGCAGCATCCAGATGGTCTCGCAAGAGCTGGCCACGGTTGCGGCAAACAAACTCCCGATAATCATTGCGATTCTAAACAACGGATATTTGGGAATGGTTCGCCAGTGGCAGGAGCTTTTCTATAACCATAGATATTCGCAAGTTGATCTAAACGTTGGCACACCCGACTTCATTAAACTTGCCGACGCCTATGGGTTAAAGGGAGTGCGTGTGACCCAAGTGGAAGATGTCGAGGGCGTTTTGAAAAAGGCGATAGAAGCCCGCGAGCCTGTTCTGATAGACTTCATGGTTGCAAGAGAAGAGAACGTGTTCCCGATGGTCGCACCGGGCACTTCAATCGACGAGATGCTCGGCGGGATACCGGGTGCGGCTATAAGCCAGATGATAGATGAGCAAGAAGAGGAGGAGAAAGATGAAACATATCCTGTCGGTACTCGTGGAAAATAAACCGGGTGTTTTAGCCAGGGTCTCCGGCCTCTTCAGCAGGCGGGGGTTTAACATCGACAGCCTGGCCGTCGGCCCGACCGAGGACCCGGATACCTCCCGCATGACGATTGTGGTCGATGCGGATAACCTCAGGCTGGAACAGATAACCAAGCAGCTTCACAAGCTGGTCAACGTGCTTAAGATAAGCGACCTTGACCCGAGGGATTCCGTCGAGCGTGAGCTGGTTCTGATTAAGGTCAGTGCGCCGCCAAACATGAGGCCTGAGATAGTGGAAACCGCAAATATATTCAGGGCCAACATTATCGACGTGAGCAAAAGTACTCTGACCATGGAGATCACCGGTACCGCCGATAAAATCCAGGCCCTGGAGGACCTGTTAAGACCCTACGGAATAAAAGAGCTTGTCAGGACAGGCAAGATTGCACTTGCAAGAGGAAAGCTTGCCGAGGTCTAGGAAGAAGCCAAATAGCCAATGAAGAGGCAGCCAATAGGCAATAGCCAAATAGCCAATGAAGAGGCAGCCAATAGGCAATAGCCAAATAGCCAATGAAGAGGCAGCCAATAGGCAATAGCCAAATAGCCAATGAAAAAGCTAAATCTTATTATTGGCTCTTGGCTACTTGGCTATTGGCTTACTTAAGGCGAGCTTTTTAGCTGGGATTTGTGTTATAATTAAAAGGTTAACCTGAAATATTAACCGCAAATTAGTGGAGGATGATATGGCCAATATTTTTTACGACCAAGATGCTGATCTTGAAATATTACAAGGGAAGAAGGTCGCTGTAATCGGTTTCGGCAGCCAGGGCCACGCACATGCCCTTAACCTGCATGAAAGCGGTGTTGATGTTGTAGTTGGACTGCGCGAGGACGGCAAGTCTTGGGAAAAATGCCTGAAGTGCAATTTACCTGCTAAAATAATAAGCGAGGCTGCAGAGATTGCTGATATGATTATGATTTTAGTGCCGGATGAGTTGCAGTCCGCCATATACGAGAAAGATGTCAAAATGCACATGAAACCGGGCAAGACCTTGGCGTTTGCCCATGGGTTTAACATCCACTTCCACCAGATTGTCCCGCCGGAGGACGTCGATGTTGTCATGATCGCTCCGAAGGGGCCGGGCCATATCGTCCGTCGTATGTATGAGGAAGGGATAGGCGTTCCCGCACTGATTGCGGTGCAGCAGAATGCTACCGGCAAGGCCAAAGATATCGCGCTTGCCTATGCTAAGGGTATCGGCGCTACAAAAGCTGGTGTAATCGAGACCACATTTAGAGAGGAAACCGAGACCGATCTCTTTGGCGAGCAGGCCGTTCTTTGCGGCGGCACCAGCGAGCTCATAAGGGCGGGCTTTGATACGCTTGTCGAGGCCGGGTATCAGCCGGAGATCGCATACTTTGAGTGCATGCACGAGCTAAAGCTCATCGTGGACCTTATCTACGAGCAGGGCATCTCGGGCATGCGCTACTCTATAAGTAACACCGCAGAATATGGCGACATAACTGTTGGAAAGAGAGTTATTAACGGGGAGACCCGCAAAGAGATGAAGCGTATCCTTGACGACATACAATCAGGGAGGTTTGCCCGCGAGTGGATACTCGAGAACAGGGCCAACCAGCCGGTTCTTAAGGCCATGAGGATGAAAGAATCCAACCACTTAATTGAGCGGGTAGGCAAAGAGCTTCGCTCGATGATGGCCTGGATTAAACAAAAAGAACTTTTATAAGTTACTCAGTGCTGTGGAGATGTAGCGCAGGGCTTTAGCCCTGCTTAAGCAGGGCTAAAAGGGCTGTGCTACTACGATCTAAGAGCTAGCAGCTGTGAGCTATGAGCTAACACGGAGGGTTAAATGCGCAAAGAGTATATGATGACGCCGGGTCCGACACCGGTTCCGTCAGAGGTTTTACTGTCGCAGGCGAGGCCGATGTTTCACCATCGCACGCCCAGGTTTACCGAACTTCTCATCTCAATTGAGGAAGGCTTGAGGTATATCTTCGAGACGAAAAACGATGTGCTGATTTTCGCATCGTCGGGAACCGGTGTTATGGAGTCATCGGTAGTCAACCTGTTGTCCGCTGGGGACAAGGTTATCTGCTGCTCAAATGGCAAGTTTGGGGATCGCCTGGTCAAGCTTAACGAGACCTACGGCATGAACATCATAAAACTCGAGTATTCATGGGATCGGGTTGTTAATCCCGCAGATATAAAGCGCGAACTTGATGCTAATCCCGATGTTAAAGCGGTCTTTGTCGTACAAAGTGAGACGTCGACCGGTGTTTTAAATGATGTCAAAGCAATCGGTGAAATAGTTAAAGACCACGATGCCGTGCTGGTCGTCGACTCAATTACCGGTATCGGGGCGGTTGAGTGCAAGACAGATGAGTGGAATCTCGATGTCGTTATGACCGGCTCGCAGAAAGGTCTTATGATGCCGCCCGGCCTTGCGGCGGTATCGGTAAGCAAGAAGGCCTGGGCGGTGGCGGAAAAATCCACCTTGCCCAAGTTTTACTTTAGCTGGAAGAAATACGCCGACTCGCTGCATAAGTCGGAGCCGACTACTCCTTTTACGCCGGCGGTATCTTTAATCGTCGGGCTTGGCGAGGCCGTAGACCTGATGCGAAACGAAGGTCTTGAGAACATTATCAATCGCCATGCAATTCTGGCAGAAGCTACAAGGGCGGGCGTAGAGGCGATGGGTTTAAAACTCTTTGCACCGCCGGAAGGCCGAGGCAACGCGGTGACCCCAGTTTGGATTCCCGAGGACGTTGACGGCGGCAAGCTGGTAAAGCTTCTTAAGAGCGAGTACGGCATAACGGTTGCAGGCGGCCAGGATCACCTTAAAGGCAAGATATTTAGGATCGGCCACCTGGGATATTTCGATAGATTTGATATCATGACTACACTGGCCGGCGTAGAGATGGTACTTACAGAACTGGGTTATCCGG
>CADDYS010000035.1 GCA_902810715.1 bacterium
ATGATGCTCAATTCATGAGAATGAAAATCGTAAAACTTTTAACTGACAACGGCTATAGTGTAGCCGGCGAGGCGGGAAACGGCGAAGAGGCTGTTACTAGATACCAGCAGATTAAACCCGATCTTGTTATCATGGACATCACGATGCCGGTTATGGATGGCATTGCTGCTATAACTGAAATCAAAAAAGTCGACGACGGCGCGAAGATCATCGTATGTAGCGCCATGGGGCAGCAGAATATGGTTATCCAAGCAATTAAGTCCGGCGCGAAAGACTACGTGCTTAAACCATTCCAACCCGACAGGGTACTCGAAGCAGTCAAGAAGCAAATAGGTTAAATCTTGTTGGGGGTGTGGAGCAATTGCCTATTAAAGTTCTGGTTGTAGACGACTCCTTCTTTAGCCGCAAGCGGCTGATTGATATGCTATCGTCCGACCCACAGATACAAATCATCGATACCGCTCAGGATGGCCTTGAGGCTATCAGAAAAGTAGCAGAGCTTAAACCCGACGTAGTCACGCTTGATATTGAGATGGCCAGGATGGACGGTCTAACTGCGCTGGGCTACATCATGAAAGAGCATCCTACTCCCGTTATTATGGTGAGCACCCTAACGGAGAAGGGTTCCGAGGCTACAGCTCAAGCTTTACTGGAGGGTGCGGTAGATTTTATCCATAAACCCACCGATATGATCAGCGTAAACAAAATCCAGGATGAACTTATAGCTAAGGTTAAGGCGGTAACTAAAGCTCAAGTTAAGGTAAGGCCCGGGCTGACACCGTTAGGTAATTTTAAGCAAGAGCCCGCATCTAAACTTACCGCCGTAACAGATAAAATTGTTATGATAGGCGCATCAACCGGTGGCCCAAGAGCCCTTGTCGAAGTTCTGCCAAGACTGCCAAAGAATTTTCCTTTGCCGATTGCGGTTGTTCAGCATATGCCATCCGGCCCGTTCATAAAATCAATCGCCAGCAGAATCGACAGCGAATCAAACATACGGGTTGTAGAAGCCCAAGACGGTGACCGTCTAACCCCGGGGGTGGCGGTTATGGCACCGGGCGGCTACCATATGCTGGTTGAAAAAGGCGGCATAGTGCGCCTAAGCCACGGCCCCACCGTCAATTCAGTTAGGCCATCAGTAGATGTGCTGATGGACTCAGGGGTGGCCGTTTACGGCACAAATACAATTGGTGTCCTTTTAACCGGAATGGGCAGGGACGGCGCCGACGGTATGGCGGTGATAAAGAAAAGGGGCGGGCATACGATTGCCGAGCACGAATCAACGTGTGTTGTATATGGAATGCCAAAAGCGGTTATCGATGAGGGTAACGCCGACGTGGTTGCCCCGCTGGAGCGTATATCCCAGGAGATCATAAAAATTATTGAAGGAAGTACAAGAGATGCCAAATTATGTGGATAGCCCGGAATACCGGTATTTTGTTAATAAGGCAAAGGCTTTGACAAATATCGATCTTGAGAATTATAAGCCCTGGCAGATACAGAGAAGGCTAACGTTCATTATGGAACAGGCCGGGACCGCCGATTACATGGAATATGCGGATATTCTCGCGTCAGACGAGGCGAAGCTAACCCAGTTTGTTAACTGGGTTACCATCAACGTCTCTGAGTTTTACCGGGATACCAACAAGTTTAGGGAGCTTAGAGAGATTATACTGCCGCCTCTTTTAGAACGAAACAGGCGACTTAAAATTTGGAGCGCGGGCTGCTCGAACGGGGCGGAGCCTTATACCACGGCTCTTATCCTTGAGGACATGACCCCGGGTGTTAACCACGAAATTATCGGTACCGATTTAGACAGCCGTATTTTAAAAACAGCAAGAGAGGCACGTTATCTAGAGAGAGATGTAAAAAACGTCCCCAAGCATCTCTTCCAGCGATTCTTTACTCAAGATGGAGAGACGTACGTGCTAAGCGATGAGATTAAGAAAAGGGTCAACCTTAAGAAACACGACTTGCTAAAAGATATTTACGACAGCGATTTTGATCTTATTCTTTGCCGGAATGTTGTAATCTACTTTACCAACGAGGCAAAAGATAATATATACAGCAGGTTTTGGGCCTCCTTAAAGGATGGGGGAGTCCTTTTTGTAGGCGGGGCGGAGAGTATTCTAAATGCAAAAGAGCTTGGTTTTAAAGTTCTAGCTCCGTTCTTTTATGCAAAAGTTCCAGATACCGGAGGGTTAGATGTCAGAAAAGCTAGTTAAGAGGATTCTCAGCAAAATCGATGGGCTGCCTGCATTTTCAAAGGTAGCCGACAAGGCCTTGGTAGCCGAAAGAAAGAAGAGCCGTGAAAAAGGCTCTAATAAAAACAGGGGCTTTCACGACCCCAGGCTCGCAAAGCAGATACTGCAGATAACGAATCTTACCTCCTTCGGGTTCGCCGGTCATAAAGCCGGTTCCTTTGAGTCTGAGGCTTTTCCGGGAGAAGACATCCTTCGCGGCATGATGCTTGCATATCCAATCCAGGAGTTCATGGATAGAGAGCTTAAAGCATATGAGATGGCGGAAGGCAAACTCTGGGAACATTCCATGAACTGTGGTCTCTCTGCGTGGATGGTTGCCACAAAGGTCGACTACTCCGACCTCGAAACGGCGTTCGTTGCAGGAATGATGCACGATGTCGGCAAGGTAGTTTTAGACGAATTTTTGTTTGAAGAAAACCAAAAGTTTGCCGATATGACTAAGAGACAAGCTTTAACCACGGCGGAGGCAGAGCGGGCTATTTTCGGCATAGACCATGCAGAAGCCGGCTCACGAATTGCCGAGAAATGGAATTTCAGCGACAAAGTGGTTGAAGCTATTAAGTATCACCATCAGCCGGAACAGGCTATTAACGAGCCTGACCTTACAACGATTGTTTATTTTGCGGACTTTGTTTGTGCAAGTCTGGGCATAACGACGGATATGTCGATTTTCATGCAAAATTTCGAAGGCCCGCACCTAAGCAGCGCGGGTTAAGTTGTACATGGAGAAGAAGATGGGACAGGATGTCGCGCAGAAGATATTAAAAGAGGTAAGAGACTTACCGCCGTTTTCAGCCATTGCCAACAGGGCGCTGAAGTTAACGAACGACCCCAAGTCCTCCGCAATCGACATCAGCCGTGTTATATCATACGACCCCGCTTTTACCGCTCGGGTACTTCGCATGGCGAACTCAGCCTATTACGGGTTTGCCCGCAAAGTCACAACGGTTAGCGAAGCCATTGTTATCCTGGGATACGAGACGCTTAAAAGCGTTGTTTTGGCACTTACGCTGCAAAATTTCTACGACCGCGAGATCCGTGGCTATGGTTTAGAGAAGGGTGAGCTCTGGAAACATTCGGTCGGCTGCGCCCTTGCCTCGCGTCTCATCGCAAGCCAGGTCAAATATCCAAATATCGAGGAGGCGTTTATCGCAGGCCTTCTTCACGATGTCGGGAAAGTCATCCTTAATCTCTTTGTGAGAGACGAGCTGTATCAGATCATAGAGATCGCCGGCTCCCAGGGATTATCCTTTGCCGAGGCCGAGAAAAAGGTGCTGGGGTTTGATCACCAGGATATAGGAGCAAAGGTAGCCAACAAGTGGAATTTTAACGAAAAGATTGTTGAAGCTATCCAATACCACCATAAACCGGATAGGGCAAAGAAAGACGCCGAGCTTACGGCAATTGTTCATATAGCGGACTTTATTTGTCTGAGCTTAGGCCTTGGTGTGGGAAGCGACGGTATGCTTTATCCGCTTAAAAAAGAGGCACTTGATACATTGAAATTGGATGAGCCGGAGATAGATAATATCATCTTCTCTGCTTATAACATAACGGAAGAAATCGAGAAGATTTTAGCTTAAGGTTTACCTGAAATTGGCCGAATACAGATAAAAGGAAAGGACAGCTAAAGGATGCTAAAGGTAGAGTTTGTAAACCCGTTTCTTGAAGCGGCCTTTGAGGTCTTTGAGGCGGAAACCAAGTTAAAACTTGATAAAGGACCTTTGTCGATACAGAAATCTTCGCTGACATCCCAAGAGGTGAGCGTTCTCATCGGCGTTACCGGAGAAATCCACGGCCAGGTAATATACGGTATGTCATCAAAAAGCGCGAAGAAAATCGCATCTGCGATGATCGGTAAAACCGTGCCCCTAATGGATGAGTTGGCACAAAGCGCCATCTCCGAGCTCGGGAACATGATCACCGGTCTTGCAACCGTTAAATTTGGCGAATCTTACTCAAATCTTGCAATTACTCCTCCGACGCTTATCATAGGTACGAACGTTCTGATATCGACCATTGATATCCAGCGGCTCTACATCGTTTTAATGAGCGAGATCGGTGATGTAGAAGTAAGCATAGCTCTTAAAGAGCAGGTCATATCAGACGAGTTTAAAGTTATGCAGTCTAAAAAGGCGGCTATGTAGTACAGCGTCACAGATAAATTGTCGCTGTACCAATGCAGACTACCTACTGGTAGCAAGAATGCCTATCGGTAACAGTAAAGTGTGACGCTGTACTAGAGAATAGAAAATAGAGAAGTAGAAAATAGATTGAATTATTGTGGGATAAAGATAGATTAATGAGGGCAAAGTTACTAAGAGCATTTTCTATTCGGTCTATTCTCTATTTTCTTCTATTATGGTCGATTGATGATGGAGTACTAGTTTAAAAGAAGGAGGTGAAAAGTTGATAAGAGGATTATACACTGCAGCCACAGGTATGCTGGCTCTTATGAACAAGCAAGACGTCATCGCGAACAATCTTGCCAACGTCAATACGACCGGTTTCAAGAAGGATTACATCTCGATCACATCATTCAAGCAAGCTTTGGTTTATGCGCAGGAGAGACAATCCGATGCCGGCAGTACGAAATCGCCTATCGGTTGGCTTAGCTCGGGCGTTGGGATAGCCGGCACAGGATTTATCAACTCAAGCGGCACGCTAAGGCAGACCGGGGGTGTTTTTGATCTGGCGGTTACCGGAAACGGGTTTTTTGCTATTCAGACACCGGCCGGCGAGAGATACACAAGAAATGGCAGCTTTACAAAGGATGGTTTTGACAGGCTGGTTGACCAGGATGGCAATCTGGTGCTTGGCGAAAAAGGTATGGTTACCGTAAAAGGAAATGAGGTCAACGTCGATGAGGCAGGCAGAGTATATGTTGACGGCATCTATGCGGACACCCTGAAGATCAGGAGCTTCTCCAATGGAGAGCTGGAGAAGAACGGCAGCAATACATTTATAGCAAACTCAGGCGGCCAAAAACCTGCTGATTTTGCAATCAAACAAGGGTATCTTGAGGGGTCAAATGTGGATGCGACGTCCGAAATGGTTGAGATGGTTGCAACCATCAGGTCTTTTGAAACCAACCAGCGTGTGCTGAAAGCACAGGACGAGATGCTGGGTAAAGCGGTAAACGAAGTTGGGAGATTGGGCTAGCAAGAATTTGAGGCTGGACCGGAAACGGAGGCTTCACTCCCGCCGAACGATTGAGGCGGAAAATTCCCCAACACCACCCGATAAATTAACGCTTACCCGTCCTTCGTCCGCAGATTAAAGGATTTAGAAGGAGGTGGGTAGAATGATTGGAGCACTTTGGACCGCTGCTTCAGGCCTGCAAACACAGCGTATAGCAGTCGATGGTATATCAAATAACGTTGCTAACGTTAATACCACCGGCTTTAAGAAAAACGAAACCCAATTTCAAGACTTATTCTATCAACACGCGAATGCTTTAGGAGAGTTTGAGCCCGATAATTCAAGCAGGACAGGGATATCAATTGGCACAGGCGCCAAGATCGCAGGAACTGAGAAGGTCTTTAGCCAGGGCAGGCTTGAGCAGACGGGAAACCCGCTTGATCTGGCCATTGATGGCGAGGGCTTCTTTAGGGTTCTATTACCGGATGGAACCGCAGCCTACACCAGGGACGGCGCCTTCACAGCGGATGTGACCGGGCGCATTGTAACTCCACAGGGCTACCGATTGGAGCCGTCTATTACAATCCCGCAAGGGGCAAAATCCCTGAATATCGCTCCTAACGGCGAGGTTTCGGTCATGTTGGCGGGCTTAAGCACCCCCAGTGCGGTCGGCACCATAACTCTATACAGGGTGGGAAATCCAAACGGCCTGCTTGCAATAGGTGAGAATCTTTTTAAGCCAACGGATGCCGCCGGAAGCATGATTGAGGTGGGTGCAGGGAGCCCGGGCGTTGGCAGCCTGGCCCAGGGTTTTGTCGAGGGGTCAAACGTGGAGCTTGCCGATGAGATGACGCGGCTTGTGGTGGCCCAGCGCGCTTACGAGTTTAACGCGCGCGCCTTCAGAACCGCCGATGAAATGCTGTCGATTGCAACAAATATAAGGGGTTAGGATTGGGTTTAAACCCTCAAGGCCTATAGAAAAAACGGCAGGATTTAGCTATGCGGTGGAGAAAACTGTAAAATCTGCCGATAACTATAGGCATGTGGGGTGAAGATTTTGAAAATCTCTAGCGAACAGGTAAGAAAAGTTCTACAGAGTTACGTGCGAGAGGTCGAAAACAAGAAATCGGCTAAAGCCAAGTCCTCGGATAAGAAATCCGAGGGCGTAAAGGTCAAAAGCGACTCTCTTGTTATCACCGCCCGAAGCGAGGAAGTTAAGAAGGCGAAAGAGGCCTATGGGAAACTTCCAGAGGTGAGAAAAGACCTTGTGGATGAACTTAAAGACAGAGTAAAGTCCGGTAAGTATAACGTCACCAGCAAAGAAGTGGCCGATAAGATCATCCACCGCGCGGTTGTAGACAAGTCGGTCTAAATCTAAATAAGGGTGAGAAAATTGAAGATAGACGCCGTTGCTCTTGTAAATATACTAAAGAGCGAAAAAGAAGCATATCAAGAACTACTAGACCTGGCACAAAAAGAACGGGAACTAATAATTGAAGGGGATACAGAAGGGGTTTTAGGTGTGGTTAGAGCAACGGAACACCTCATGTTTGTCGTTCGCGACCTTGAGGACAAGCGGCTTGCCCTCATCTACAAAGGTTCTGACTTTAATTCACCCCGGCAAACCGTAGATTTTTCATCGGTTGCAAAAACCTTTGATACGCAAACGGCCGGCGAGGCCAAATTGCTTAAGGATGAGATACGCTCAATCATCAAAGATTTAAGCGAAACCAATGAAACCAACGCCGGTCTTCTTAAGAGAAAAATTGGTTATGTAGATTTTATGCTCGGTGCCTTATTCCCCGACGATAACCCGGTCTACGGTATGAAACCCAATCCTCAAAGCTCGAGTCCTAAACTATTTGACGGAAGAGCGTAAAGAGGTGTTTTAGATGGATGGTATTTTTGGCATAGAGATAGCAAGAAAAGCGCTGCAGGCAAGCCAATACGCAATGGATGTTACGGCGCATAACATAGCAAACGCTAATACGCCCGGATACACCAGGCAGAGGGCGGTGCTTGGGACGACCGAGCCTTTCCCGGCGCCTTATTGGAACAGGCCGCTTATAAATGCACAACTCGGCACCGGTGTTGAGGTTAAGACGGTCGAGAGGATGCGGGACAGCTACTTTGACGATCAGTTGAGGCTGGAAAACCAATCCATAGCGGGTTGGACAATAAAAGATAATGCGATGAAACAGATTGAGACGATCTTTAACGAGCCCTCAGATGCCAGCACTCTTAACCTCATGGGGGAGTTCTGGAATGCCTGGCAGCAGTTAAGTAAGAATCCCGAGAGCTTATCCATAAGATCAAACGTGGTTGAAACAGGACGTACCCTTGCAACTTCGTTTAACCAGTTAGATGATAAACTAACGCGCTTGCAGGGCAACCTAAACGATCAAGTAAAAGTTAAGGTAGATGATGTAAACAACATTACGCAAAGGATAATGCAACTTAACCAAGATATCTTAAGGGTAAAAGCTTATAATGCGCAGCCCAACGACCTAATGGATCAAAGGGACCAACTTATCGATGATCTTTCAAAAATTGTTGATATCCAGGTGGTCGATATGGATTCAGGTACAAAGCAGATATTCTTAGACGGCAGATTGCTGGTTGGCGAGCACTCTGTTGATTTACTGCAGGTTACATCAAATCCATTGAATAACGGCTACTATGATGTGCAATGGGCGATTGATGGAGCTAATGTTAACCTTTACGGGGGCGAGATTAAGTCGCTTACCGACATGAGAGATACAACGGTAAACAAATATAAGAGTGATCTTAATACACTTGTAAGTAACCTGGTGTCGGAGGTGAACGGTCTTCACACCACCGGTTTCGGCCTGGATGGCACTACCGGGTGGAACTTCTTCAACCCGGCCGGCACAACAGCTGCAACGATAGCTATAGATGACAGCACTGCTACAGGTGTTGGTAATCTGTCCCACGTTGCAGCCGCATCAACGGCCGCTGGGGTGCCCGGTGATAACATCCAGGCTTTAGCGATCGCCCAGTTGAAGAACAAGCAGGTTCTCGGTATCGGCAACATTACGATGGATGATTATTACCGCTCAGTTGTTACAGATTACGGTATCGAGTCGCAGGAATCCGGCAGGATGGTGACCAACGGAAAGCTGTATGCGGATCTTATTGATAAACACCGCCAGTCCGTATCGGGGGTCTCTCTTGACGAGGAAGCGACCAACATGATTAAGTACCAGAAGGCATACCAGGCGGCGGCAAAGGTCGTTGCGGCCTTTGACGACATGCTTGATGTTTTAATAAACGGCCTGGTTAGGCATTAGGAGTTGGTTTAAGTGCGGGTAACGAATAACATGCTCCAGGATACAATTTTAAAGAATATATCATCGGCGTATGGGCGGCTTGAGAAGTATGAGGCCCAGTTATCATCGGGGAAGCTTTATCGGCAACCCTCCGATAATCCAACTGCTATAAACCAGTCGCTTAGCATAAAAGTCAAGCTAAAAGATATGGATCAGTATGAAGCTAACATTAGCGATGGTCTTGCATGGCTAAATACCACCGATTCGGCCTTAAGAAATTCAATTGATGTTTTGCATAGGGTAAGAGAGCTTGCGGTAAGAGGAGCAAACAGCACCAACTCCCAATCCGAGCTTGACGCACTTGCCGCCGAAGTCGATCAGCTATTGGGAAATATGGTCAACATCGGGAACACAACCTATGCCGACCGATATATTTTTGCCGGCTTTAAGACGACGGCCGCTCCGTTTAGTAAAAACGCAACACCTCCCCCAGAGATTAACTATAACGGCGACGGTGGCGCAATAAATTTTGAGATAGAAAAGGGAGTAAACATCCAGGTAAACCTTGACGGCAATACGGCATTTAAAGCCCCGACCGACGTGTTCCAGGTCGTAGCCGATCTGCGTGATCACCTGCAAGCCGGTAACTACGCCGCAGTCTCGCAGGACATAGGCCAGGTTGACAATGCCGTGGGCATGATAACCAACTCATTGATGACCGTTGGGGCAAAGGTCAATCGGCTGAATCTTGCCAAGGATAAAATCGATGAGGATAAGATTAATTTAAGCAAGATTTTAAGCGATCTTGAGGATGCCGACATGCCGGATGTTATTACAAAGCTTAAGACGGAAGAGACCGTATATCAAGCGGCTTTATTGACTGGAAGCATGGCGATACAAAAAACGCTGATTGATTTTCTACGATAAAACCGGTTCACCGGTGAATGGGGTAATATAGTTGCCCCATTCACGGGGCGAAGTTGCCGATTTACCGGGCGAAAAGTAGTTGCTCCATTTATGGAGCGGATATGTAGATATGCAGGGCTTTAGCCCTGCCAGAGACGGAGGCTTCTAAATGGTTATGGCAAATGTTAATGCAGTAACGGAGAACAAAATATGTTTTTCTACGACACGTTTTGGCGTTGTTGAGGTTGGCGAGGAAAACATAATAAGGTTTGTGGATGAGATACCGGGCTTTCCGGGTGCGGAGAGGTTCGTCTTAATTCCTCATGCGGAGAATAGCCCTTTTAGCTGGCTACAGTCGGTTGAGATGCCCGAGATAGCTTTTGCGGTAACCAACCCTTGGCTGTTTTTTGAGAATTACGAACCGGTTATCGGTGAGGGAGATTTGGATATCCTGGAATCTGAAGGTGGGCTAGATGAAAACCTGGTGGTGCTCTCAATCCTTACTATCCCGAATGACCCGCACAAAATAACCGCAAACCTTAAAGCGCCTGTTATCATTAATTCTAGTAATAACACGGCAAAACAAGTTATATTAGTGAATGAAGATTACCTAACCAAGCATCCGCTATTACCGGAATCATAGGAGCAAAAATGCTGGTTCTAACCAGAAAGATTAATGAGAGCATAAATATCGGCAAAGATATCGAAATTTTTATTGTCGAGATAAAAGATGACCACGTAAAGATCGGCATAAAAGCCCCGAAAGACGTCCCGGTACACCGCCAGGAAATCTACAAATCCATCCTTAAGGAAAATGAGCTGGCCGCTGCTGCATCTAAAGCAGCACTTCAAAGCGCCAGTAAGGCTTTTCCTAAGAATTTCCTTAAAAATCCCTAGAAATACTGCAGAAATATAAGTTACCTGTCGATAATAGATAAGGAGTAAATCTGCCTTTTGTCGGGGCAGAGGTTTTTCTCTTAAACCGGCCGGTAGAGAAAACTTTTGTGGATATAAAAGGCGATTGGCAAGGAAGCCAAAAAAATTTTTCAAGGAGGAAAAAATGGGTTTCACGATTAATACCAACATCGAGGCCATGAATGCAAACCGCAACATGAATATCACCAGCATGAGTATGGCCAGGGTAATGGAGAGACTTTCATCCGGCCTTCGCATCAACCGCGCAGCCGATGACGCAGCCGGTCTTTCCATTTCTGAGAAATTAAGAGGTCAGGTTAGGGGTATTCAGCGTGCCAGCGCAAATGCCCAGGACGCCATCTCGCTGATCCAGGTTGCTGAGGGTTCACTCAATGAGACTCACAGCATTTTACAGAGGATCAGGGAACTTTCTGTTCAGGCTGCAAACGATACTCTGGGTACGGATGAAAGAACTTCTATACAGCAAGAGATCGACAGCCTCCTTGCTGAGACCGACCGTATCGCAAACACAACTACCTACAGCGATAAGAAGCTGCTCGATGGTAGCCAGGCTACGACTGCTCTCAATTTCCAAATCGGTGCGAACAGCGGCCAGTCAATCGCAGTAACTATTGCTACCGCGACGACCGCTGCTCTTACGATTAGTGGAATTAGCGTAGGTTCTCACACCCTGGCAAGCCAGGCTATCGTTAGCATCGACGCTGCTATTACTGAGATATCCAAGCAGAGAAGCAAACTTGGTGCTGTCCAGAACAGGCTTGAGCACACCATCGCAAACTTGGGTGTTAACGCAGAAAACGTTGCATCCGCCGAGTCTCGTATTCGTGATGCTGATGTCGCTTCTGAGATGGTTAACTTCACAAGGGCTCAGATATTGTCTCAGTCCGGTATGGCAGCTTTGGCTCAGGCCAACGCAAGCCGTCAGATGGTGCTGCAGCTTTTAAAGTAGTAGCAAACCTAAACCTATTAGAAAATAAAAGCGGTTGGCAAAACCAACCGCTTTTATTCTTTTATATCTTCCGCCGGCCAAAATAATTCAACCCAAATCTCTTTACTTTAAATTATCACTTGCTTAGTATAAACTTGTATCATTCCGGTCTAGCGGTTGATAATTTTCTATAGGCCCGATACGGCATTAAATGCAGCCAAAGACAAAGAAACGAACCCTGGAGGTCTAAAGAATGACTGGTAGTAAACTTACCAGCATAATCATCCTTGCATTCAATCAGCTTGAGTATACCAAACTCTGCATTGAAAGCATTTACCGCTATACAATCCCTCCGTTTGAGTTAGTTCTCGTTGATAACGGCTCAACCGACGGTACGGCGGGCTATTTTGATTCGATAGCCGGCGCCAAGGTGGTCAAAAACAAAACCAACCTGGGCTTTGCTAAAGGCTGTAACCAGGGCATAGAGAAGGCCGAGGGCGACTATATCCTGCTTCTTAATAACGACACCATTGTAACTGAGCACTGGCTTGATAATATGCTGGAGTGCATAGAAAGCGACCCGTCTATAGGGGTCGTTGGCCCACGCTCAAACTATGTAAACGGACCGCAGTTTATCGCGGTGGACTACGAATCCATTAATGACATGCACCGGTTCGCCCGTGAATTTAACAGCCAGGGGCCCGATAAGTGGTTTGACGTCGAAGTTATAATTGGCTTTTGCATGCTCATGAAACGTGAGGTTGTGGATAAAATCGGTATGTTTGATGAGCGGTTTAAAATAGGCAACTTCGAGGATAACGACTTTTGTACGCGGGCAAAAATGGCATGGTACCGCCTTGTTTGTGCGGGAAATACATTCATCCACCATTTTGGAAACAAGACTTTTAACGGCAACCAGATGCCATATGAAGAGATAATGTTGGAGAACATGAAAGTTTTTGCAGAGAAGTGGGGTCTTAATAAGCCCGGCGGGTCGCCGGTAGATAAGAAACCTGAAAAGTGCGGGACCATTGGCAATGATGTTAAGGATCTATCTAAGGATCTATCACAGGGCATTAACGAGGCGCTATATACCAAGGCCAAGCTGGAGGCAGACAAATTTGAGTCTGAGCGTGGCGAGCTCTCGATACTTTTTCACCAGGGGCTAATCTATTATATAGATAAGCGGTATGAAAAAGCGCTGGCCGCATTCCAGGGCCTCGTGCAGAAAATCCCCTCATCTATACATGCAAGGTATGCACTGGCTTTAGCATTTTTGATGCTTGGAAAGATTGATGGGGCCAAAACATCCTTGAGCTTGGCACTAGAGCAACAACCCGATAATACCGATTTGTTATTGGCTTATGCCGACTGCCTGGTGCTACTTGGAAAGTTGGACGATGCCGGGCGATATTACAAGAGGATACTTGAAGTCAAAGCATCCTGCACCTCTGCGAAAATGGGCTTGGCTATAATTGAGAAAATCAAAGAACAACCCGAACTCCTAAAATTCGTCAACAACCTCGAGGCGCTGGTTAATTTAAAGAGCAAGTTGGCCAAAGAGCAGGGAGAACACTTTTCAGTGACTTACCTTACGGTTAATCACTCGATTGCTGGTGGTCCAAAAATTTATTTTGAGCACATAAACCGCTTGGTTGAGAGGGGTCATGATGTATGCGCGGTTTCTCACTGGCTTAAGCCTGAGTGGTTTGAACTGTATACCGAGGTGATAAACGTTCCCTTAAGTAAACCAGTACACGAGTATGTACCGCCGGAAAGCGATGTTGTTGTGGCCACATTCTGGACGCAAATGCACGACCTGCTTAAGGTCAAAGATACAGCGCGTGTCTATCTGGCTCAAGGAGACCGCTACCTATTTGAAAAAGATGAAGAGAAAAGAACGGATGGCTACCAGATGGAGATACAGAAACTGGCGGATGCCAACTACAATCTTCCTACGAACATATTTGTCATTTCAGAAGGACTGGGGGGGTTAATACATAAGTACTATGAGAGGGAGAGCACTCTGATCCCCAACGCAATCGATTTAAGCCTATTTAAACCCAGGCGCCGCCGCAAAAAGCAAAAACCCAAGTTGCTGATGATCGGGCCGGATGACCTCGCTTTTAAGGGTCTACACTACGTAAACGAGGCGTTTCAGATGGTAAAGAACGAACATGATGTAGAGGTCGTGTGGGTTTCACCTAAACCAAGAACGTCTCTCCAAACCAAGTGCGATACCTTTATCCAGGCGCCCACCCAGGAAGAGTTGGCCAAAATCTACGCCGACTGCGACATTTTCGTTTATGCATCGATATACGATGCCTTTCCTTTGCCGCCGCTTGAGGCCATGGCCTGCGGCACACCTGTTGTTGTGACGGTCAGCGAGGGAGCTAAAAGCTATATTAAGGACGGCGTAAACTGCCTAACCGTACCGATTCGTGATGCCGATGCCATTTATAGGTCGATTAACCAGTTGCTTGATAACGATCTGCTAAGGGAAAGGGTCACCAAGGGTGGTCTTGATACGGCGTCGAAGCACAACTGGGAACGTGCAATCGACATACTTGAGGAAAATCTCTGGAATCTTGCGCTAAGTCCCAAGGTTCCATTTACTGCCGTATTGCCGGAAGAAATTATGGAAAAGAAGGATATTGAAGATATTTCCGGCAATACGAAAACAAGTGATTATTATCATTTTCAGCGCCCGGATATTATTGAGCTTGTGCCAGCCAGTGCGAAGCGAATTCTGGATGTGGGCTGTGCCGCCGGTGTTGTTGGCAAGATACTCAAAGAGCGCGGTGCAATCGAGGTTGTGGGTATTGAGGTTGTAGAAGAGGCCGCCAGGGAAGCAAACCAACACCTCGATAAAGTTATTATAGGTAATATCGAGGAGATCGACCTTGATTATCCGGAGGGTTACTTTGATTGTGTAATCCTAGCCGATGTGCTCGAGCATCTTTACAATCCCTGGCAAGCGCTGGCTAAGTTAAGGCGATATCTTGCGCCGGGCGGCAAGTTAGTTTGCAGTATCCCAAACATCGGTCATGTATCAATCTTGCGTGATCTGCTCAGCGGCTCGTGGAAATACGAAGAAGCCGGCATTCTCGATATTACCCACTTAAGATTTTTTACTTTGGAAGGGGCTTTTACACTGTTAATGTCGGCCGGGTTCGAGGTCGATAATGTAACTAGCAAAATCATCTGCGGCCCGGACGAGGCGGCTTTTCTTGCAAAGCTGCGAGCAAGCGGATTGATGGCTGGCAAACCCCTGGAGCATGCAACCGCTTACCAGTTTCTGCTTACCGCCATACCGTCAAGGAGCCGGGCTGATGTAGACGCAAGCGCAGATGGGTTAGACCTAGCTACTACTGTTGCAGATAAGTTAGCCGGTGTAGTTGCGGCTGAGAGCCAAGGCGGTGATGATATGAAGCCTTCTAAGAGGCCGACACTTTCTCTTGCTATGATTGTCAAAGATGAGGCGGATAACCTGGGGCGGTGTCTGGAAAGTGTGCAAGGAGTCGCTGATGAGATAGTCATTGTCGATACCGGCTCAACCGACAATACGGTGGAAATTGCGCAGAGGTTCGGTGCAAAGGTCGTCCACCATAAATGGGAAAATGACTTTTCCGCCGCCAGAAATGTCTCGCTTGGCCACTCGACCGGCGATTGGGTGATGTTTTTGGATGCGGATGAAGAACTGGTCGGGGAAGACTCAGCCGAGCTAAAGAAACTTCTGGAGGATACCAACAACGAGGGGTTTTACTTTAACCTTCTAAGTTTCGTAGGCGAGAACGAAGATGATGGGGCTGTCGTCAATATCGCCTTTAGATTGTGGAGGAACAAACCCGAGTATCGCTTCAGCGGGGCCATACATGAGCAGATAGTCGCAAAGATACAATCGCATAACCCGAGTATCGGATTTAGCGGTGTTCGGATCAACCATTACGGTTATTTAAACAAGGTAACCGAAGAAAAAAGCAAGGTTCAGCGCAACTTAAATATACTCCTAAAAGAAGTTGAAAAGAGCCCCGATGACCCGTTTGTCAGGTTTAACCTCGGGGTTGAGTATCTAAGGCTCAAGGATTACGAAAAGGCGATCGAGCAGTACAAGAAAGCTTTCGCAAACCTTTCGGGCCTCGACGCGGCCTACGCCTCGATGCTGGTCCGAAACATCGCGTTGTGTCTAAGAGAGCTGGGTAGATACCAAGAAGCGTTAAAAGTTCTAAAGGATGCCAAGGAGGCCTACGCCGATTACACCGACCTATTTTATCTTGAAGGTTTAATATACCTGGATAAAAAGGATTTTATGACGGCGATCAAGTGCTTTAACACCTGCCTGGAGATGGGCCCGGCCGGCAAAGTCCATATAAGCCAGACCGGGGTGGGTGGGCACATGGCTGCATACGCGCTCGCCCGTGCCTACAGGGCGCTCGGCAACGAGCAGGCGGCCGTTATAACGTATAAGAAGGCTCTGGAAAGCAATCCCAGGGATTGCCTAAGTGCAACGGAGCTTGGTTTGATGCTCGTGCGCAGGGAGAAACCCGATGAGCTTAAGAGGTTTATAGAGTCGCTTGTAGACATGAGTTCCGGGGAAGTACTTTTATCGCTGGCGCATGTCTTTAGCAAGGGAGGCTATTACGAAACAAGCCTTGGCTATCTGGATAGGCTTGCCAATAACTGTGCAAATCCCTCAAGGACGGCTCTTTTGAGGGGCGAATGCCTGCTTAACCTTAAACGTTATCAGGAAGCAATCTCTGAGTTCAACAGCATTCCCAAGACGAGCCAATATTACCAATACTCCTCCGCAGATAAAACGCTCTGCTATGTGCTTATGGGTGATTATAAGAGCGCAACCAATGCGGTAGACTCAATTAAAGATAGCCAGGAATACCGCCTGGTCCATGACCTTTACAAAGCCTTTGTGGATATACTAAAGGGAAACACCGTATCGGTTTCGCTGAAAAGCTCGCAAAGAGAGGATGCCTACCGAATTATTGCGGACCTCTTAGGCAAGATTCTTGAACTTGAGGAATTCGAGGTTTTCGAGAAGGCTATCGATATATTAAAACAAGTCGGCCTTTCATCTGGTGAGAGCAACCTGTTACTTGGAAAAGTTTACTACGATGCGGGCTACAATGAAATGTCCGTTGAGGCGCTCATCAGGGCTTACGAGAACAACTGTGCCGACGGGGAAGCGTTTTTCATTTTAGGGCGCACAGCATTTGACAACGCGTACTATGAGGAGGCCAAGACGTTTCTCACCGAAGCCCTAAACAGGGGAATTGAGGAGATAACCCTCTACATATCCCTGACCCGCTCGCTTATAAAACTAGGTAAAATAAAAGAGGCGGTTGGTATACTCGATGCGGGCGCTAAAAAATATCCCGACTCACCGCTGATTGCCGAGATTAAGCGGAGCATAAGTGCTTTGGTATAAAACTTACATTTATAGGTTAACTCAATTTAGTCAAGCTATTGTGCGCTGCCTAAAAAGACGTCGAAAATCAATGTCTAATAACTTGCGGATCAATTTTATCTTAGTTATTTAGTAGATATCTAAAAATTTTGATATAATCTGTTGACAAGCAAACGCTTCTTTGGTACTATTTCTTGAATCTGCGATATATTCGTAGGACATTCCCCAACATAATACGATCGCCATGTAGCAATCGATTTGTTCTATAGAAGAAGATTATAAAAGTTAAAGCGCGAATAAGGGGTCCCTAATGGTAAAGCAATCCTTACGTTGGCGACTATTGGAATTCTCGACTCTTGGAATTATTCTTCTTTCATATATTTGCAGTCCAGCGAATAACTTAGCTACAAAGCTCCTAATTGGTCAAACCAAAGCATATGCAGCAGACTGGGCCTCTCCTCGATTTGATGTAGCACAAACCGGATATAATCGAGATGGTATTGCACTAATGCCACTTAATATTAGTTGGCAAAGGGGCGCTTTTTACATTTACGATGAGGGCAGGACAAGACCACTTGTTGTCGGGGATAAAGTTTTGCTTGGCGTAAATGACTGGTACCATGGAGTAACTAGCATATATGCCCTTAGCGTTTACGGTGGATCAACTATTTGGCAATACGATCCTAGTGATAAGTCTATAAGTGATCTAGTATCTGCAAATGGCAAGGTTTATTTTTCTGCGCAGAATCCCGCTACATCTGCTGCCAAGCTGTATGCTCTTGATTTGGCAACCGGCTCATTAACATGGACTCTAGATATTGGCGCAACCCGCCCAGGTAGACCAGTTGTTGATGGACAAGATTTATATGTCGTAAATAGTGATGGCCTTTATGTAATAGATGCTGTAAACGGGATTATCAAAAGAACTGTTCCACTACCTGGCAGTTATTCCACAACCTCCAGAGCTGCTGTTTCACAAGGTTTAGTTTTCGTGAATTACGGCAATGGCGTATGCGCTATTGATTCTCAAAGTGGACAAATAAAATGGACTTATTCGGTGTTGTATGGACCGATTTCTGCACCTGCTGTAGGTAATAATACTGTCTATGTGTCTGGAGATTATAAACTAACAGCGCTAGATGTAACAACAGGCAGTATTAAATGGCAAGCGGCAGTAAGTGGTCGTCATGCAGGCATTGATGCTGATCGCTGGGAGCCGACAGTAACCGATAACATGGTATTTATTGGAGCCATTGAAGCGTACGATGCTAATACCGGCACTCTTAAATGGAGTTACGAAACTTTATACCGCAACAAATTCTATACTAATGAAGAAAACGCAACCTCAGCAGCAGTCTTAGGTGGTTATGTTTTCGTTGGAACTACAAGATGGGCAACGACATTTTCTGATACCTCGGATGGCCGCCTCTACGTCTTTAAGGCAAGTACTGGTGAACTAGCTTATCTCTATGAGCGAGGTGTTTACTATAATAGCTGGACAGCGGATCCATCGACAGCTGTTGGAAATAATAGAGTTGCTGTAAACTTTGCAACTAATAACCTAACCCTTTTTACGTTTAATAGTACAAAAGGCATCTCTGGGTTTAAAGGTGTGGACTATATAAGCGCTCTTGAGCCCCTGGATTGCCATGATGATTCTTTCATTGCCGACCCGGTAAATACATCTACTGGTGGGCAAGAGATTAATCGAACATTACTTACTTTAAATGGTGCACAACCACTCTCATTTAAAGTCCGCTATAACACGTTGCTTCTTAATGAAGGGCTCCTTGGCAAAGGCTGGGAGCATGATTTCGAAACAAGTCTTGAAGAAACGCAGAGCGGCAATGTTATTATTCATTGGTCGGCAAACAGAAAGAACATCTTTGTCTCTAATGGTAATGGCCAGCATTCAGGCCAAGACCTCGCAGTTATCCACGATACCCTAATTAAGAACCAGGATGGTAGCTATACGCTAACTCGAAAAGATCAAAGCAAATATCTGTTTAGCGCAGAAGGGAAACTAACCCAACAGAAAAACAGCCATGGCCAGTTGCTTAACATGAACTACGATGCAAATGGCCGCTTGATAAAAGTTGAAGAGCCCATCTCAGGCAGGTCTATCAATATCAGCCACAATGAGGCTGGCCTTATTAATCAAGTAACCGATAGCTCAAATCGACATGTAACCTTCGGCTATGATGCCAACCACAACTTAACAAGCATCACTGATGCCAAGGGCCAGACAACGATCTATACCTATAACTCAGCCAGTCAGGTTTTAACCGCTACCGATGCCGAGGGTGTAGTGCTCTTTAGCAATACTTATGACTCAGAGGGTCGAATTGTAGCTCAAGACGATGCCGTGGCCAGCAATCAGCTGACAACGTTTAGCTACGATGAATTCACCGAGCCAGGCGAGCTTATTACAACTGTTACCGATCGCAATGGCAAGACACGCGTTCTTACCCATGATTATAAATATGAGCTAATTAGCATCAAAGACGAGCTGCAAAATACCATAGAAACCTATACATATGATACTAGCGGCAACCGTACTAGTGCAAAAGATGCCAATGGCAATTTAACTAAGCTTACCTATGACTCCAGTGGAAATCTCTTAACCATCACAGACGCTAAGGGCAACACCAGTAAAATGACTTACGATGAGAGAAATAACCTTCTCTCGCTAGAAAACGCCATGGGCAAAAAGATTCTTTACACCTACGATGCGAACAATAATCTAACTAGTGCAACAGACCAATTAGGCGACTCAACAACCTATGATTATGACAGCAATAGCCTTTTGCAGACGAAGGTTACACCTCGCCAGGGATTGGTTAGCTATACATACGAGGGCGGCCTTCCTCATACCGTAACAAATGCGGTAGGCAATACCTCGACCCTTAACTATGATGCAGCCGGACGCCTTATTGGCATTATCGATGCTGCTGGAAAAGAAACAACTATGACCTATGATGAGGTTGATAATTTAATATCTGTTAAAGATCCGCTTGGTAATATAAAGAGTTTTACGTATAATAGCCATAACGATAAGTTAAGCGAGACCGATGCAAGAGGCAATACCACATATTACACCTACAACGGCAACGGCAAACTTATCAGCCGAGTTGATGCTCTTAACAATGAGACTCACTATGAATACGATGGTGAAGATCGCTTTGTTAAGACCATTGATGCCAGGGGCGATGCGACGACATTTACTTACGATGACAAGGGAAGATTAACCGGCACAACAGACCCCCTCGGGCATACCAGCACTATCCAATATGATGCCCTGGATAATATAATCGGCAAAACAGATGCCTTAGGAAACAAAATTCTAACCATAACCTATGATGCGCTAAATAATCCGGTAACGCTAAAAGATGCGCTTGGCAATACAACGACCAAACACTATGACAGTCTGAATCGCATCGACAGTATTACTGATCCGCTAACCCATGTTACGCAGTACTCCTATGATGATCTAAACAGGATGTCATCGACAACAGATGCACTAAATGGTGTAAGCAATCAAGACTTTGATGCAGATGGCAACCGCATATCATTGCAAGATCCAAACGGCAACAAAACCAACTTTAATTTTGATAAAAGCGGTCGTCTAATAGCCAAAACTTCCCCAACAGGTGATATCACCAGATATAGCTATGACTCAAGAGATCTTTTATCTGAGGTTGAAAATGGACGTTTTCAAATAACCGATTACCAATATGACGACGCCGGGCGGTTAACAACCTTGATTAGCCCAGAAGACACGACAACCTATACTTATGATCCTAATGGTAATATCCTCACCGTTACCGATAGTACGGGGACTATTACAAGAGAGTACGATGCGCTCAACCGAATAACAAAGTATATCGATGCTCAGGGAAATACCATTCAGTATTCTTATGACGCGGTAGGCAATCTCACCACCCTTACATACCCCGGCGGCAAGCAAGTTACATACGGATACGATGCCGCTAATCGTTTAGTTAGTGTTACCGACTGGGCGAGAAGGGTGACAACTTACGAGTATAATGCCAACGGTCGCTTAGTAAAAGCAACACGTCCAAATGGTACGGTGCTAACCCGTACATACAACGAAGCCAGCCAATTAATCCTGCAAAAAGATACTGATAGAAACGGTAACATTATTAGCCAATGTAACTACGGCTATGATGCTGCAGGCAATGTCACCTTAGAGCAAAATGCATCAGATGAAGAGACCTTTACTTTACCAAACACTTCTATGGCCTATGGCAGTGATAACCGTCTTGCTACTTTTAATGGACAACCAGTTTTTTATGACGAAGATGGCAATATGACCACAGGTCCCTTGTCTGGGTCTATGGCAAACTATACTTATGATTCGCGTAATAGGCTAACGAGTGCAGGAAACTTAAGTTACCTTTATAATGCTGAGAATAACCGCGTAGGCGTAGTTGATAATGGTAAGACTACACGCTACACAATCAATACTAATGCTAAGCTTAGCCAAGTGCTGATAAAAACCGATGACCAAGGCAATAAAACATTTTATATCTATGGATTAGGCCTCATTGGCCAAGAAGAAGCTGATGGTACTTACAAAACTTACCACTTTGATCGCAGAGGAAGCACGATTGCAATAACAGACGAGAACGGCAACGTGACCGATCGCTTCCAATATGCACCTTACGGAGAACTAGCCCGCCATGATGGACTGACCAATACACCATTTATGTTTAATGGCGGCTACGGAGTTATGACTGACAGTAACGGTCTCTATTACATGAGAGCCCGCTACTATAATCCAGAGATAAGGCGATTCATAAACCAGGATGTTTTAACGGGTAGCATTGATAACGGGCAGAGCTTAAATAGGTATGCCTATACAAATGGCAATCCAATCTCTTACGTCGATCCGTTTGGTTTATGGGGCATTGGATTAAGCGGTTCTGAATCAACAGAAATCGGAGTTGTTTTTGATGACGGGAAAATTGGCTTAGGCGCTGGTCAGACTGGTTCATACGGTGGAGGATTCTTTTCGCATGGTTTTTTTGAAAATTCTGGTATTGGAAGTTTTAAAACCTGGGGTGGGTATGTAGGCGGACCCGGTTACGGTGTAGGCTATCCATCTGGTGCAGATAAAGACAATAAAGATGGAGGGGCTTATGTTGGCATAGGGCTTAATGCTTTCATAACTAATGCAGATTCTGCCGCTGATCTAAATGGACCTGCTAAAACTTTCTCTATCAACATTGGCTGGGCGGATAGGGTATTTGCGCTCCAAGTGGCAAGAGGCGATAACGGGATTTGGATGATCTCATATGGTGGGATTCCTCTCCCCGGAGCTGGGTTTGGTTTTAGTGTAAGTGATTATTATACATATACAGAGGCAAGGAAGTAGTACTAGCCTTTATAGCTTTAGCTAGATAGCACATGGTGGGAAAATGGATCTAATCTTATTAGTTGGTATCATTATTGGTCTTACTATATTTTCGATATTTAACACATTTAGCAACTTTACCTACGAAGTGAAAGATGGCTACATCCGTATCAGGTGGAGAGTGCTAAAGTATATACCTTTTAGATCTATAGATGTAAGTATCTCTGATATTCAAGAGGCCAGGCCGTTTGTATTCGAGAAGGATATATTAGCTGGCGCACGTGTATGGGGAAAGCTCTTCATAAAACCCGGGGTGGTACTTGTTCTTAAAAGAAGATCTATTAGGTATTGGTTTGCAAATCGTATATATATAACGCCAGATAATCCAAATGAGCTCATAACAGAGATTGGTCAAAAAAATAATAGATAACCAAAAAGCCTAAGAAGTATAGCCGTAATTAAATAAGAATAAAATTAGGTATCGAATTGGTTACATTAATGTGGAGGGCCGCGATGAATAAACGAGAATTCTGCGTAGTATTAGCAATCGTAACTCTAATGCTAATAATACTCTTATCCCTCCCTGCATATGCAACTACCTATACTTACGATGCTCTTGGTAGATTAAAAACAGCTACTTACTCCTCCCAAAAAGTGCTTTATTCTTATGATGCAGGCGGGAATCTGACAAATATGGCAACATCAGAGGATACTGTCCCACCAACTACTGTTATTGACGTCAATCCACCGCAGCCAGATGGTGAAAACGGCTGGTATAAAACAGCGCCTATGATCACTCTATCTACCGATGAAACTGCAACAACCTATTATCGTTGGGATGACGGACCAGATACTACTTATACGGCATCATTTGCTGCACCAGAGGGCACACACACTCTTTCTTTTTACTCCGTTGACTTAGTTGATAACGTTGAGATATTCCATTATCAAGCGTTTAAGGTAGACACGACTGCACCAAACGCCCCAATGTTTAATACTGTCTTCCCGATAAATGCAGGCAACCAGGGCAACTTCCCGGTAAGCGGATACGCAGATCCAGGAACAACTGTCTATATAACAGCTTCAGATGGCACAAATGAAGTAACTACGACCGCAATTGCAGGCACAACATTTAATGTCACACTTGATCTGTCCAGTTTAGCTCCAGGCACAATAACATTTACGGCTTATTCGAAAGATGAGGCAGGAAATGTAAGCATTGTGAGTATACCAGCTACAACGACCAAAGATGTGGTAACGCCTGAAACTATGATTAACCTAAGCGGTACCTTACGCCAGGATGGTTGGTACACATCCGATGTCACTGTGACCTTAGTGGCAACCGATACGTCTATGGGCGTTGAAAAGACAGAATACAGCTTCGACAATGCAAATTGGCTAACATACACCGATACATTTACAGTAAGCGCTGAAGGCATAAATACGGTCTACTACCGATCTATAGATAATGCAGGCAATACCGAAGCCACGCAAGAACAGACAGTTAAGATCGACAAAATGATCCCAACCGTCAATGCTAATCCGTATGGTAGCTTCTATAACAATACACAATCAGTAACTCTATCGGCATCAGAGCCTGCGAATATTTACTACACAACAGATGGCAGCGAACCAACCACATCAAGTGCACAGTATATTGGTCTCCCAATTGATATCCTCGGTACAACCACCCTTAAATTTATGGCTGTCGATACCGCAGGCAACCTGTCACAGACATATACGGAGAACTACGTTATCGATACAACTAAACCGACAACAACTATTAGCTTAAGTGGAGCATATAACCAAAACGGCTGCTATGTATCAGATGTCCAGGTTACTCTTACTGCAACTGATATGGCTTCAGGGGTTGATAGGACTGAATATAACTTAAATAATTCAAGTTGGATTAACTATACAGCCCCATTTACAATCACAACCGATGGCACCACAACAGTTTATTACCGCTCAGTTGATAAAGCAGGGAACTACGAGACAACAAAGAGCGAGATAATTAAAATCAATAAAGCTGGATTCCCAGCTGCCGTGACCAAACTCATCCAGCCTGATGCAGTGGCTGGCAAAGATGCCCAGATCTCACAGCCAGAAGCAGGTTGGAATTTTGGTACCACAACCCTTATGACGATGGGGATGTCCAATGGGGCAAGAAGGGATCTCCTACAGTTTGATCTCTCCTCAATTCCAAGTAATGCAGCGATAGCAAAAGCGGAGCTAAAACTAAACTATTATGGAGGCTCTAGCAGCTATCCCATGGATATAAGTACTCATAGGGTTACTAGCAATTGGTCTGAGGGTACGGTAACTTGGAACCAGCGCGATAGTGGTATTTCATGGGCTGCTGTTGGCGGTGATTTCAACGCAACACCGGAATCTACCACGCACCTTGAGGGAACCTATGGCTGGTATGCCTGGGATATCACAAATTTAACACAGATGTGGTTTAACGGAACGGTTTCCAATTATGGCGTCTTGCTAAAATGTAATGAAAGCACGGTTCCAAATGGAAACTATAAGTACTTTTACTCTAGCGACTATGGGACTGCATCCCTTCGTCCACAGCTTATGGTGACGTATACTGTGCCTTAGAATTAAT
>CADDYS010000036.1 GCA_902810715.1 bacterium
TTACTCAACGACTGGATTGGCTCTTACCCCACCCAATGTTTATTGCAGGACGATTTCTACGATTCCTGAGGCATGGTTCAAAGCGTGGGGTGGGCATGATGTGCATCTTGAAGTTGAGTGAGAGGTATACCGCAAGACACACAGGAACTCTACTATGCGTTTAAGAGGGCGTTTTGAAACTCAGTGGTCTTGAGGAATAGTTCTCCGTGCTTCTCAGCTTCGTGTTAGACTGCTCATTTTGAGGTTGTAATAAGATACTGGGACTCTGGTTTCTTACGTTTCCTAGTTTAAATCTTGTATGAAAATAGAACATAGGAAAGCGTTCTTTTGTGTGCTATACCACTATCGTTTTCGAATCAACCTTGCTAACATTTCAAGCAACTCATAGTTCGCATAGTGTCTAGCAAGGCCCACAGATAAATAACATTAAAAAATGCCTTTTGTAGAGGCATTTTTTAATGCCCAGAAAGTTAAACCCTTGGTGGATTTGAACATTAATCTTGACCTGTCCGGCATATGTCCATGCAATGTACCTATAGGGATGAGGAGTTAAGGCGAGTGCGAATTGATGGCTTTGAGTGGGACGAAGACAACATTGAAAAGAATCTTCTCAAACACAACGTTGCTCCTGAAGAGGCGGAAGAGGCTTTCAGTAACAACCCGCGTAAAATCCTCAGGGCCGGAAATTTCTATTACCTCTACGGTCAAACTGATGCTGGTCGGAAGCTCTTTGTGGTTTTCATAATGAAAGGCCACATAGCGAAAGTAATTAATGCGAGGGATATGGTTTTGGGACAACCATAGCAGCGCAGACTATATCGACGAGATGGAGGATGTTACCGAATCCGTGGTTGTCGCAGTGCCCAAACGAAAAACTACTATTCGTCTGGATGATGCGGCAATAGAGCGCATCAAAGCCATAGCTAAACGCAAAGGCATGCCCTGGCAAACCTTAATGAGGTCTTGGGTATATGAGCGTCTTGAAGACGAGGAAAAGCGGGTAGGGTAACACTCCTATGCCGCCTCATGCGGATTGACCTTAAGCGGCTCCTCTGGCGTGATGGTAAAGTCAACACCGAGTGCTGTTGCCAGCTTAAAAAGAGTATCTAGCGTTGGCATCTGGTTTCCGCTTTCAAGCCTTGCTATCGCCGATTGGGTTGTTCCCATGCGCTCGGCAAGCTCCTTCTGGGTTAGTCCAGCGGCAAGTCTTGCACCTATCATTGCACGGCGAAACTCGTTTACTGGCCTCATCTCCTCACGAGCTTTATGAAACTCAGGGTCTCGGGCCTCCCTTTCGGCTATATAATTATCAAGATCGTCCATTTTTTCTACCTCCTATTTAGATACTCGTTCATTCTATTCTCGGCGGTTTTAATCTCAGATAGCGGTGTCTTCCCCGTCTTCTTGGTGAAGGCGTGGAGCAGCACAAAACGCTTTCCAGAGGCGGCAAAGTATAGTACCCTGTGCTGGCTTCTCCCGGTGGTGCGTAATTCCCACAGCTTACCCCGGATACTTTTAACGTAAGGCACTCCAAGGTCCAAACCAAATTTCCTCAAAAGCTCAAGGTCAAAAACAATGGACTCCATCTCTTTTGCACCCACACCATCAAGGTACCCCTTAACAGGGCACCTTCCGTTTGCGGTTTTGTAAAAGACCAGGCTCCACTGATTCACAGGTACAGTATAGCATGAACGCTATATCTTGTCACCTAAAAAAGCAGGCTATGTTTACTTAGACAAGCCCAAAACATCCTCCATGTCGGCTTCGGTTATTATCTTAGCAATAACGTATTCTTGTCTCCAGATGGTCGCCATCGGCGAAGAATAGTAGTTTTATCAGCTTAGTCATTGTGAATCTTAAGATTAAAGGCCTGTCCACCTGCAATTTTCATTGAACATTTCTTATTTTGCAAGTCTTATAGGGTCGCAACATTATCTCCGTTCGGGGTTATTTCAATATATGTGGGTAAAATAACTGCAGAGACTGTAAATGTAAGGAGGCGAATATTATGGCCGAGGCAGAACGTAGGCAAGAAGCCCGTGCTGTGCCAGAGGAAATGATGGCTACGGTAACCCCGATGGTGCGCGGAGCCTATGTCCCAGCTTGGTATAGCCGTATTAGCTGGGGCGGCGTAGTTGCCGGTGCCTTTGTTGCAATAGCAGCTGAGCTACTGCTTGGCGCACTTGGTATTCTTCTTGGCCTTAGCACGGCGTCGGCGGCATCCGCCGCAGCATTGAGTACCGTTAGCGCAGCTGTATTTATTTGGACAGTATTTAGTGTGCTCATCGCTCTATTCATCGGCGGCTGGGTAGCATCTAGGATTGCAAATGCCAGATTTTCAAGTGATGGTCTGTGGACAGGCCTAACGGTTTGGGCGGTAGCTGTGGTAGTTGGTATTTTCTTGGGCGCACTGGGTATTTCAGGTCTTCTTGGCTTTGCCGGAAGTGCGGTTAGCGCATTGCGCGGCTTGATTCCGGCCGGTGTAACCATTTCGCCGGCTGATCTTCGTGCAGCGGCAGGTACGCTATCCCGGTCTGCGGGATACTTCCTGCTTGGCGCACTCCTGAGCCTCGCAACAGCACTGCTGGGTGGCTGGTTTGGCTCCGACAGGATGAGCAGAAGCCAGGCAATGAAAGAGGAAGCTATGCGCGAGCATAGGGCTGCAGCATAAAGCGTGCAATTAAAGTTGATATAAACACAACACAAAAAGTGGGTGTTAAGATTCTTAACACCCACTTTTTTTCAATATGGTTGAGTTTGCAATTCAGTTAAAAAAAATGCAAAACGGTTATATTAATGGCGTGTTTATTAGAGAGACATCAACCGCACGGCAAAACCTGACCTGATGGTGGGTGAATGGGTAGAATTAAGCGGTTCTTCTTTATATTGGTCAAAATCATATCAGTATTTGTCGGCCTGGCGGCATCCCTTATTCTTGCCTACTTCGTCATCTTCTACGTCGGTGAGCCAAAGATAGCCTACCAGAGCGCCAATAAAGACGGTTTTTTATCAAGCAAGGACTGGCGGGCCGTCTTATCCCCGGTTACGATAGAGCCCAAGGTAATTCCTGAGCTAAATCCGACCGAGCAGCAAAGCATTGCGCTGGGAAAGGTGAATTACTACCGCAGCCTTGTAAAATTGGATCCGGTTACCCTTAATAAACACTTAAACAAGACATCTCAGTCCCATGCAAAGTATAATATAATACACAACCTCTCAGGCCATACCGAGAAGCACGGCCAATCGGGATATTCCGGCACCTGGCCGTGGGATAGGATGAAATACTTTGGCTACGGCTTGTTTACCTATGCAACCGAGGTCTGCAGCGCACGCTGGGCATCTGAGAGCTATCCCTTAAGAATTGACCCGGAGTGGGCGGTCGATAGTTGGGTGGACACGGTCTACCACCGCTTGCCGGTAATAAGCCCGAACGTCTACGAGGCGGGATTTGGCTCGGGCAAAATCGGCAACCACGTTGCCTACGTCATGGATTTTGCAAACCCCGGCTTCACGCCGAAAAGACAAGTTATCTACTATCCTGTAAACGGGCAGCATAGCGTCCCCACGGAGTTCACCGGGGATGAGACGCCGGACCCGCTACCGGGTAAGTCCTATCCGGTGGGCTATCCGATTACCGTGACGTTTAACGGCTATGACGATATCCGAGTAAAAGATGTCGGGCTTACCGACGACAACTACAACGAGGTGGATTTTTACAAGATACTACCCAACTCCGATAAGCACATCGGGGAGACGTTTGCCATAATACCTGTGATTCCGCTTAGAAGCGATACCACTTACCATGTCAGCGTTCTCGCCCGTGCCGACGGCAAAACCATCAACTTAAACTGGGAGTTCAGAACCAAGTAAAAATAGAAAAGGAAGACGCATGAGACTGATTCCGGTTATACTTTCAGGTAATATAGAAGACTACCGGCACAAGATTGCGCAAGCTGAGTCATTTACCGGTTACGCCCAGGTCGATTTCATGGATGGACGGTTTGTGCCATCCACAACTGTTTCTCCTGTCCGGGCTGCGGAAGTGAAAACCAAGCTCAGGCTGGAGGCACATCTCATGGTAAAAGACCCGGTGGCTTATCTTGAGGCCCTTGAGGGGACATCTTTTGTAAAAGCGTTCTTTCACTATGAGGCGGTCAAAGACCATCTTGCAGTGATTGAGCAGATAAGGGACATGAACATGCAGGCAGGAATTGCGATTAACCCGCATACAACAGTCGAGGATTTCTCTGAACTTCTGGAGGGGTTGGACTCGGTGCTATTTTTAACCGTTGACCCGGCTGTCTACGGCTCGCCGTTTCATGTTGAGGTCTTGGAGAAGTTCTTAAAGTTTAAGGATTCGTATCCTAATATTGAGGCCGGATTTGATGGTGGCATTATGCTTGACAATCTGGATATCATAATGGGTGTGTCGCCGGATTTTGTCTGTGCCGGGCATGCGATTTTTGATGCGCCCGAGCCGGACATGGCCTTTATGGAATTTGAGAGGCTCATCAAGAGATAGTAAATAATTCATCGATTAAGCCGATGGATAATAGAAATAAAGAACAGGAGCAGATAATTTGAGCGATTGTCTGATTGACTTTCCGGCAATAAAGAAGAGCCCTTACAAGATTATCGCTTTTGACTGGGACGGCACGGCCGTTGAGAACCGTTATGTCGATGCCGCGCCGGTGGCGCATGTTCTTGAGGAGTTAATGAAATTCGGTGTCTATATAGTAATTATCACGGGCACGAATTTCGGCAATATAGATAGACAATTTTGTTCGCTTATTACCGGCCCGCATAAGCAGAACCTTTTTGTCTGTACCGACAGGGGCTTGGAGGTTACCGGCTTTGATGAAAAATCAGAACCCGTGACCCTTTATAAAAGAGTTGCCACAGAGAAGGAAAACGCGCTGTTGGATAGCGTGGCTGAGGCGGTCAAGCACGACATAGAGGCCCATTCCAACGTCAGCATAGACATAGTTTATAACCGCTTAAACCGCAGGAAAATCGATCTTATCCCCGAGTGGGAAAACCCCCCGAAGTCGCAAATCGGCGAGCTTTTAGAGAAAACGGAGGAGCGGCTTAAAAAAGGGGGATTTAAGGGCGGCATAAAGGCCGCATTTGCCTTGGCAGTAAAGTATACACAGGAGCTCGGCCTTTCCGATGGGCGAATCACAAGCGATGTAAAACATATCGAGGTGGGCCTTACCGATAAGTCGGACTCGATTAAGTGGATTATAAGCGAGCTCTCAAGCAAGAAGAATATCCCTTTTACAGATACCCTTATTCTTGGGGACGAGTTTGGCCCGATAGCCGGCTTTGAAGGAAGCGACTTTCGTACCTATCTTCCCGATGCACCGGGAATCACCTACGTCTCGGTCGGCAAAGAGCCGAATGGTGTGCCCGCAGGTATCATCCATGCCGGCGGCGGCCCCGACTGCTTCGTGCAGATGATGGAAGAGCAGGTTGAACTATACAAAAAACTTTCTCCCACCGTGGACCCCACCTTCCTTCTAACCGAGGAAGGATACCAGCCGCTTCGCGAGAGGGAAACTGAATCGCTTTTTACAATTGGAAACGGTTATCTCGGCACTCGTGGCTCGCTTGAGGAGCGGACTCCCGAGTCCGATCCGATGACACTTTTGGCCGGTCTATACGATAGGCCAAAGGCCAAGGCAATAGAGGAGCTCTCCATTGTGCCGGATTGGGTGTTTACCCGCATCTACGTTGACGGAAGAGAGCTCTCGCTGGAGGACGAGCGGAGCATCCTTGAGCACCGCCGAGTTCTTGATATGAAAAAAGGGATATTATGGCGCGAGTGGAGGCACCGTTCTGAAAACGGGCGAATTACATCGGTTAAGTTTTTGCGTTTTGCCTCGCTGGCCCAGCCCCATGCGCTTGCGATGCGGATAACGGTAGTTCCTGAGAACTACCGGGGTGAGATCCGGGTTGAGACGGGCCTGATGGCCAACCGTAAGACGGGGTTTACTATTGAGCCTGCCGAGATGCGCACGATCAAGGACGGCGAGGGCGTTCTTATCTCATCAAGAACAAAGTTCACTAAGTATACGGTTGCGCAGGCTCAACTGAGCCGGGTTGCGCCGGGCCTTGTAAAGCAGCACTACCGCACCTATATCAACAAAAGCGGTGTCAGCGAGGACTGGAGATGGCAGGCCGAGCCCCAACAGGTCTTAGAAATAGAAAAATTCGTCTCGATATATACGTCAAGGGATTTGCCCGACCCGGTTAAGGCTGCAAGCGAGAGCGCCTACGAGTACGCCGCGCGGGGCCTGGACGCGCTTCTTCTTGAACAGGTGGATGCCTGGGAGAATCGCTGGAGCACCGCAGCGATTAAGATAACAGGCGACACTGAGGCCCAGCTCTGGGCGAACTTTGCCGCTTATCACCTGATAACGGCGGGCAATCCTTTTGATGAGCGGGTCTCCATAAGCGCAAGGACGTTAACGGGCAGTATCTACAAGGGACACATCTTCTGGGATGCCGACATGTTTATGCTTCCCTTTTTCATATACACGCATCCGCCGACTGCGCGGGCGATGCTTATGTATCGCTACCATACGTTGCCCGGGGCCCGCAAGGAGGCAATGGATTTAAGCCTGCGGGGCGTGCTCTTTGCCTGGGAGTCCACGATAACGGGCGATGAGATGACACCCGAGTATGTGGTTGCACCGACCGGCGAAGTCATCCTTATCCTTACCGGCAAGATGGAGCAGCACATAAACACCGCTGTAGCCTACGGCACGTGGCAATACTGGATCTCGACCAACGACGTGGAGTTCTTTACCCAGGCGGGCGCGGAGCTTTTAATCGAGACCGCGCGCTTCTGGGCAAGCCGTGTTGAGAAAGACGATGAGGGAATATACCACATCTTAAATGTCGAGGGCCCGGATGAGTACCATGAGATTGTAAACGACAACATGTACACGAACCTGATGGCGGCTTGGAACATAGACCGCGCAGCCGACGCCGTACACTACATGCGGGAGGCTCACCCAGAGGTATGGGCAAGGTTAAAAGAGAAGATTGGCTTTGATTATCTAGAATTGGATGAGTGGGAGGATATCTCAAGTCATATGTACCGGGATATGACCGATGGCAACATCATCGAGCAGTTTGATGGGTACTTCAACTTAAAGGATATAAACGTCTACGACTATGAGCAGCGCACCGCATCGCTTGATACTATTCTCGGCAGAGAAGAAACGGTCGTATCGAAACTGGTTAAGCAGGCCGATGTGGTTATGTTGCTATACCTCTTGGAAAACGAGTTTAGCGAAGAGGTAATTAAGGAAAATTTTGAGTATTATGAAAGACGCACAGGTCACGGAAGCTCGCTTTCGCCCAGCATATACGGTCTTGTAGCGGCTCGACTTGGTTTGACCACGCTTGCTACGCGCTACTTCCGTCAGGCCGGCACGATTGACCTGTCAAACAACATGGGTAACGCCGCTGGAGGGGTTCACGCTGCCGCTCTTGGTGGCCTTTGGCAGCAGATTATAATGGGCTTTGTCGGCATGAGGGCCGAACGAGATGGCCTGTTTATGTATCCCAGGCTTCCAAAACAGTGGCAGCGACTAACAATTACGCTTTTTTGGCATGGCAACCGCTTGGAATTCGATATAGAACAAGACAAGCAAATCACGCTGGTTGTTGGGGATACCGGCGAGGTCAACGTTGGGATATTCGGTAGAACCCTTCAGACGCTATCGCCCGGGACGACCTACAGGGCTGCTTGGGATGGCTCTACCTGGCTTGAGTTTGTTAAAATAGGTCAAAAAGGTGCGACATGAGAAATAGACCGGCAGTTATAATACCGCTTGATGGATCGGAGATCGCTGCAAAGGCATTTGGGGCGGCCGAGGCCATGGCAAAAATCATGGAGGCCATGCTCTACATTGTTCACGTAACCGAGGAGCAGCTTCCTGAAGAGGAGCTTCTAAAGAAGCTCAAGATTGGCCGGATTGAAGTGAGAGATTTCTCATTGCACCAGATTGTCGGAAAAGACGTCGTTGGCGAGATATTAAGGTTTGCAGCAAGCGTCGATACCCAGATGATAGTTATGTCAAGCCACGGCGTATCTTACAATCCAAAACGGCTCTTGGGTAGCAATACGATGGGGATTGTGCAGCGCGCCATCAATCCGGTGATGGTTATCCGCCCCGACATGAAAAATCTGCCGGGGCCGGATTGGAAGCCACAAAAAATGCTGGTGCCGCAGGACGGCACGCCGACCGCCGCAGCCGTTATGACGCAGGTCTACCGTCTCTCAAAACTAACCGGAGCGGATATCGATGTCCTGAATATCGGCGTTTCCGGACGGCGACCACCGACAGAGGCGGGCGCAATACCCGCCCCGAGATACTTGGACCATCCACGCTATGATTGGACCGGCTGGGCCAGTGAGTTTATAGAGAGGTTTTATGCACAGCGCCCGCCCGGAGTGGAACTGAGGCTCTATGAGCGTGAAGGCGAGCCGGCCAATGTTATGACAAGCTTTGCAACTGAAAATAATGATGACCTTATTGCCCTGGGCTGGCACGGCCATCTAGAGGCCGGGCGCGCCGAGACCGTAAAGAAGCTTTTAAGGGAAACGGACAGACCGGTGTTGTTGATTTGGTCGAGGGAGTAAGAAGTAATTTGGGTCAAAACGGTTAAAGCTACGGGCAATTTTTATTTTTGAATTTTGAATTGCAGTTGAGGTTAAACGATGAGCCAAAGGAAACTTTACGATATAAGTATTGAGCTACGTCCAGGTCTACCTGTCTGGCCGGGTGATCCCGGTTTTAAGCGTGCCCTTTACGCGTCGTTTGAAAAAGCCGGCTATGATGTTTCTATGATCACGATGGGAAGTCATACCGGAAGCCATGTCGATGCACCGGCCCACTTTATAGAAGGCGGCGCGACCGTGGATATGCTTCCCCTTGATATCCTGGTTGGGAAAGCAGTTGTCCTTGAACTTGGCGTAGAAAAAGAGATCACGCGCTCCGATTTGGAGACGCTTGATTTTGGCGGCAACATAAGAGTGCTTTTTAAAACCAGAAACTCCTCTCTTTGGGAGCTCGGCGAGTTTACTCCCGATTTCGTCTCCTTTGCTCCCGGTGCCGCGCAATACCTTGTCGATAAGGGCATAAAGCTAGTGGGGATTGATTACCTCTCGGTTGGAGGTTTTTATGAGGGCGGCGAGTATGTGCACCGCATTTTTCTTGGAAACGGGGTTGTGGTTGTCGAGAGCGTAAACCTCTCGGATGTGCCGCCCGGCATTTATGAACTCATGTGTCTGCCTTTAAGAATTATCGGCGGCGAAGGCGCTCCTGCCAGGGTGTTACTGAAAGAAGTCTAATCACGCACCAAAACTTTTAAGTGTTCTTATCGCGCAAGGCAAGTCTTGCTATCAAATTTAGAGTTATAACTAGTATGATGAGGATAAGTGCAGCAGCCCATGCCTGGCTATGTGACTCCTTAGAAGGAGAAGTGGCGTAGAGGTAGATCTGCATCGGAAGGGCTGCTATGGGTTCATTAATCGACTTGGACCAGTAGTTATTACCGAATGCCGTAAATAGTAAGGGTGCCGTTTCACCTGCGACGCGTGCCACTCCGAGCATAACGCCGGTTATAACCCCCTTTGCCGCTGCCGGCAGGACAATTTGTAAGACCATCCGCCATTTTGGAAAGCCGAGAGCGTAGGCCGCTTCACGAAGACTATACGGGACCAGATTGAGCATTTCCTCGGTTGCGCGGATTACAGTTGGAACCATAATAATCGCCAGGGCGACACCGCCAGCTATCGCGGAGAAATGGCCAATCGCCAGTACCAGAGACGCGTAAACGACAATGCCGACAATGATCGATGGAATTCCCATCAAAACATCGGTTGTGAAACGAACAGCGTTTGCAAGCAGGCTATGACGGTCGTATTCGCTAAGGTAGATGGCGGAAAGAATCCCAATAGGGATCCCGATGATGCTTGAAATAAAGATAAGGGTTAAGGTGCCGACTATCGCATTGGCCACCCCACCTCCGACTTCACCCATCGGTTTGGGTAGCTCGGTAAAGAAACTCATACTTATCGAGCCGATACCATTTGCCACGACATAACCTAAGACCATGAACAGTGGCGTTATAGCAATGAGCGTCGCCAAAATCAGCAACCCGGAGATGAGCCAGTTCTTATACCGGCGAACGACGTAGTTGCTTGGCAAATCCATCGTAATGGCGCGATCAGCAGAATCTATCATGCCGCATGCCCTCCCGTCACGTTTCTGGCTACCGACCACACGAGGAGCCTGGCCAGGATGTTGACTATCAACGAGATACTGAACAATATGAGGCCGACCTCCACGAGTGCGCTCAGGTGAAGGGAGGTAGCCTCCGTGAATTCACTGGCGATCACACTAGCCAGGGAATTTGCGGGTGCAAAAAGTGAGGCACTAATCTGCGCACGGTTACCGATCACCATTGTTATCGCCATGGTTTCGCCCAGGGCACGCCCTAACCCAAGCATTATGCCGCCTATGATGCCTGATTTAGCGTAGGGGATAACAGCTGTCTTAATCATCTCCCATCTGGTGGTTCCCAGGGCGAGTGCCGCCTCGCGTTGGGTATTAGGTACGGCTCCCATCACGTCTCTTGAGATCGCCGTAATAATCGGCAGGATCATCACCGCCAGGATAAGGCCGCCGGCCAGCATACCAACTCCCAGAGGCGGCCCCTGAAATAGGGGGAGGAAACCAAACATACGGCTCAACCAAGGTTCGGCGGTGTTTTGCAGCCACGGTGCGAGGACAAAAATTCCCCACAGACCGTAAACGACGCTGGGAATAGCGGCCAGCAGCTCTGCGAGGAACGAAACAGTGGTTTTAATTGAAGACGGCGCCATCTCATTTAAAAATATAGCCAACCCTAACCCTGTTGGTACTGCTAGTATCAAGGCCAAGAGCGATGTAACGAGCGTTCCATATATAAACGGCAAAGCTCCAAAATTTCCGTTTACTGAATCCCATGTCTTACCGGTAACGAAAGACCAGCCAAACTTTGCAAATGATGGCTTGGACGCAACTATCATCTGCCAGGCAATAAATATCATCAGCGTTAATACTAGTATTGCCGTTACAAGGACTAACAGTTTAAGCGTACGGTCTCCAATCGAAAGTCGAGTTTTTACTTTTTGCATTCCGTCATTCCTTTCTCAGTATCTCGATTCGGTTGGTTCATATGTTTATCTTGCTCTGGATTTTACAACGCCGAAACAACCCAGTTATGGACCGGGTTGTTTCTAAGCTCTTAAGCGAATCTATCCTAATACTTTATTGTGTCCAGCATCTTGTCGATACGATCTACCATATTTTGCGGCAGTTTAGCGTAATCAAGACCTTCTGAATAATTCTGGCCGTCGTGGACCATCCACTTAACTAATTTAACCAGAGCTTCTCCTTTATCCTTATCTTTCTGATCTTTGTACAGGATAACCCAACTAAATGCAGAGATCGGATATGTTTTTTCACCTGGAGCGTTGACGACTGAAACTTGCATATCGTCTGGGATATCCGACTTAGCAGCTGCCTCAGAGGCACCCTCCAGGCTCGGAGACACCCACTTGCCTTCCTTGTTCTTTAACTGAGCGTAGGTAATGTTGTTCTGGGCTGCATAAGCCAGCTCGACGTATCCAATCGTGCCGGGTGTTTGCTGGATTGCGGCAGCTACACCAGGGTTTCCTTTTCCACCGACGCCGCCTGGCCAGTTAACCGTGGTCCCCTTACCTATACTTTTCGCCCATTCGGAGCTGACATTGCTAAAGTAATCGGTAACAATGGCTGTGGTTCCGCTACCATCCGAACGGTGAGCGGTGTTAATGGCGAGGTCTGGGAATTTTACACCCGGGTTGTCTGCCGCGATGCGCGGGTCGTTCCAGCTCTTTATTTTCCCTAAATAAATATCTACTAGTACATCCGGTGCAATTTTAATTTCCTTCGGGACGTTGGGTATGTTATAGGAGATTGCCACCGCTCCCAAAGTTATCGGAATATGAAGAACCTCGCCTCCCTTGGCTGCAGCCTTTTGTTCTGACTTCATGGGGGCGTCCGTTGCTCCAAAATCGACCGTTTCATCGGAGAGCTGTTTAATGCCAGCGCCGCTTCCTACACCCTGATAATTAACCTGAACGTTCGGATTATCTTTAGAATATTCGTCGAACATTTTGGTAAACAAGGGCTGATCAAATGTAGACCCAGCGCCGTTTAACGAAACCGACTTTCCGGCCGTCGTTGCATTTTCTGTCTTGCTCTCTGTTTTAGTCCCTGTACCGCTGCAGCCAGATACAGCAATGATCGTGATAACGGCTAATAAAGCTAGTGCGCCAATCAAGATTTTATTGCGTTTTACTAGTTTTGCTAGCACAGATTTTTTCCTCCTTCACCGCTTAAAGAATTTAAAACGATTTCCATAAGTCTTCTTAAGGGGCTGGCCGGCCCAAATCTATATGCACATCGATGTGTTAAATAGAGAATAGGGCTTATTTGCATCTGCGTGGTGAAAAAGATGTAACTATTTTGTTAAAAAAATGTTAAATTGGAAAGTGTACAGTAAACGTGCTGCCGATGCCGAGGGAGCTGTCAACTTCAATAGATGCACCGTGGTTTTCTGCGATGTGCTTGACGATAGAAAGACCGAGGCCGGTGCCCCCCGTCTCGCGACTTCTAGCTTTATCTACCCGGTAGAACCTCTCAAAGATTCTGGGGATTTCGCGCTTAGCCATACCGATACCATTATCGGCAACTATGAGATCGATATAGGTACCATCGCTCGCCAGTCTAACGTCGATCTTGCCGCCGGACGGCGTGTACCTAATGGCATTGTCAACCAAATTACGAATGAGGGTTGACAATTGCTCCTTATCTCCGATGATTAGGGGAATGTTTTCCGAAATGTGCTCGTTAAGCTCGAGCCTCTTACTTGCCGCGAGCTGAACAAAGCTTGATGAGACTTCATGCACGATATCTCCCAGGTTTGTCGGGGTCTTCTCCGCCGTGTCCCGCGGAGACTCGATTTTGGATAGGTCGATTAATTCGCGCACCAGGTTGATTAGCGTGCTTAGCTCTTTATCTAACCTTTTTATAAAGATTCTGCTGGACACAGGGTCCGTATCGATGCTTCTTAAAAGCGTATCCGATAGCAGCTTAAGTCCGGTGAGTGGGGTTTTTAGCTCGTGCGATACGTTTGCTAAGAAATCTTTACGCAATCTTTCAGTCTGCTTTTGCCTCGTGATATCCCTTATTGCCACAAGCGTCTGCTTTTCGCCATCGCTATTGGTTATTGGAAGTATGCGGATTCTAAGTTGTCTGAAAGGATCTTGAAAATCCAGCTCATCGACGACTTCACGCCCAGATTCTATGGAATCGGTTATAGCACGATCCAGGTTGAAGCTTCTTATCGAGTGGATTACCGGTTTGCCGACGATCTCGGTGGCGGGGACCTGGAATATCCTTTCAATCGATGGGTTGGTAAGCATGACCTCACCATCCTTATTAAGAAGCAAAATTCCCTCGGCCATGTTATCTAAAATAAGCTCGGCCTTGGCTTTTTCCGCACGAAGCTCATCAATTCTGCCCTTTAGCTTCTCCGCAAGGTTGTTTAGCGACTTTGAAAGCTTACCTATCTCGTCTTCGCCTATGGGCGGAAGCCTATGTTCGAGATCATCGTTTGCCATTTGCTCGGCCATCTTTATCATCTGTTCAAGCGGAGAGGTAAACGAGCGCACAATTGTGCGGCTGATGAAGATTACCAGTACCAGCGCGATGGCTGCCATGGTCAACATGATAAGGCTAAACTCGCCCAATGAGTGGATGAAAGTTCTTAGGATAAGGCCTGCTGTCAAAAGCATCGCTAAAGCAAGAAGCGCGTAGCTTAAAATAAGTTTTTTGTCTATTCGCATAGGGACTTCTCCTCGGCCTGGAGCTTGTAGCCGAGACCATGTACGGTATGGATATAGGAGAACTTGGAGTGCTCTTCAATGTGGGTGCGAATCCGTCTTATGTGAACATCGATGGTACGGCTTGAAGCGTAAAACTCGTACCCCCAGACTCGCTCGGCCAGGTCTTGTCTCGTAAACAATACACCGGGCTCGGATGCAAGAACCGTGAGAAGCTGGAACTCTTTCAAGCGCAGGCGAATTTCTTTTCCGTTGACTTCGACAGTGTGTTTGGTTAAATCAAGCCTGAGATCCCCAATCTCAATTGTAGATGGTTTATTAGCTTTTTTAAGTGTGCGTTTCAAGTTTGCATTTATGCGGGCAACCAGCTCTTCGATACTAAATGGTTTTGTAATATAGTCATCCGCACCTACGCTAAAGCCTTTTAGCTTATTTCGCTGGCCCTCAAGCGCAGTAATCATGATGATTGGAACATTTTCATCAAACTCTCTGACCCGTTTGCCGACCTCAAAGCCGTCCATCTCGGGAAGCAGGAGATCGAGTAAGATAAGGTCGGGATTGCCCTCTTTTACCGCATCAAGTCCCTGGATACCGTTTTCGGCGGTTGCTACACTAAATCCCGCCCCTTTTAGGCTATATTCCAGAGTTTCTCTAATTAACGGGTCGTCTTCAATTACAAGAATTTTGGCCATAAATCACTCTATTTACTCCTTTGTTTTACCTGCCTATAGAGTAAGTTAATTCAACCAATTTGACAATGTTTGACAAGATGCATGCAGAAGCCTCCTTAAATCACTTCTGCACACATCCGGGAAAACGGCCTATCTCTCGCGGGCCGTTTTTCTCTCGGGAGGATGATTATTACGGCTTGTGTTATTCTGGGAAATACCCACTATAACACGGCGCTTGCAGCACGTGAGACAGTCGATATAAAAGTTGGACAAATCATGCAGAAAAAGGACCATAAAAATGAAAATTCTTTTCTTGTGCACCGGCAATTCAGCCCGCAGTCAGATGGCCGAAGGCTGGGCAAGGTACCTCAAAGGTAATACAGTTGAGCCATATTCGGCCGGTATTGAAGCGCACGGAGTCAATCCCTATGCAATAGCCGTTATGAAGGAAGTCGGTGTTGATATATCGGGGCGGCGATCCAAGCTGGTGGCAGAGGTCACCGATATCGAGTTTGATTACGTGGTGACTCTTTGTAGTCATGCAGATGAAAACTGCCCTCTCTTCCCGGGCAAGGTAAAAGTCGTTCATGTGGGATTTGGCGACCCGGCCAGGGCAACAGGCAGCGAAGGGGAGGTAATGGCAACCTTTCGCAGGGTGCGTGATGAGATTAGGGTATTTGTCGAGAGTTTACCCAACTCTCTTGAGGTATAAGGGGCTATTCTTTTGCTCGATCAGGTGAGTAGATGATAGCCAGAGTACGGACTGCCGTAACGGCGAGCATAGCTCCACCCATAGCAAGAATTTTAACTGGCTCAAAACTTGGCTCCGAGAAGCGTATCCAGACTTCCTTAAAGGTAAAGACTAGGGTAGCATCAGCAATATACGTGATTTTGACCCGTTCTTCCTTGAAATAGTCAAGGAGAACTCGGAAAAGCTCAACAAATATAAAGATAACCATTACGTCATTTAGGAGATTTCGAAATACTGAAGAGAAGTCCTTGGTAAGGGTAGATGGTAAATAAAAGGGTTTATTTGGTTAAAGGCATGAAAATTATTAGTTAGAAATTTGTTAAACCTTACCGATAAAATCTTTTATTGCTTATACTGTAAGTATAATGATATCCATGCTTGTTGATCCACGTGGTATTCACCTTAGATCGGCATGTAGCAATGTGGGCAAGAGTTGCTTACAATAGGTAAATAATTGATAATGTGTCTGGGTGGGATATATCATATGGAATGTACTTTAGATGTAAGGGAGACCCATAGTATGTCGGGCGATAGCGTTAAAACTGAACCGGTGGGCGTTTTGTTTCCACCCGGGAGTGTAAAAATAGAATTTAAGAATGTCTCGTTTTACTACGGGGCATTTAAGGCAATAGACAGCGTATCGTTTAAGCTACCCAAGAATCGCGTAACTGCGTTTATCGGCCCATCCGGCTGCGGAAAATCAACCGTTCTTCGCATAATTAACAGGACAAACGAGATAGCAATGAGCACCCGCCTAGAAGGCGAAGTGCTTATCGACGGCGTCGATGTCTACAAAAACGGCACCGACCCTGTACTGCTTCGTAAGCGCGTCGGTATGGTTTTCCAGAAACCCAATCCCTTCCCAAAAAGCGTATACGAAAATCTCGCGCTTGGCCCGAAAATCCACGGGATAAAGAAGAAAAGCGAGCTTGACGACTTAGTCGAGGAGAGTCTTAAAAAAGCCGCCCTCTGGGATGAAGTAAAAACCACGCTTCATAAATCTGCCATACAGCTATCCGGCGGCCAGCAGCAACGACTCTGTATCGCAAGGGCGTTGGCCATTAAGCCCGAGGTTCTTCTTATGGATGAGCCCTGCTCGGCCCTTGACCCAATATCCACGCAAAAAATTGAGGATTTGATTGACACACTGAAGAGCGACTACACAATTATTATGGTTACGCATAATATGCAGCAGGCGGCGCGAGTCTCGGACTATACAGCGTTTTTCCTGGTTGAAGAGACAGGCGCGCCTGGGCGCCTGGTTGAATTTTCAGATACATCCACCGTGTTTACCCGACCGGTAAATAAGAAAACCGAAGATTACATAACAGGGCGTTTTGGCTAAGAGATGCCTGATAGAAGGAGTGCCTCATAAGTGAGAAAGGGCTTTCATGAAGAGCTCAATGACCTTCATAACTCAGTTTTAAAAATGGGCTGCCTCGTAGAAGGGGCGGTTAAGGATGCCATTATCTCGATCGGCGATTCTAATCCTGCCCTGGTTGAGAAAATTATCATCGGGGATGACAAAATCGACCAAATATTCGACTCGATTGAAAGCAACTGCTTTATGATGCTTGCAACCCAGCAGCCGGTTGCAAGGGATCTGCGTCTCATTGCCTGCAGCATCAGGGTTATAAGCGACCTTGAGCGGATGGGGGACCTTGCAATTAATATAGTAAAATATTCTCCCGGAGCGCACAACGGCGAGCCGCTGTTGGCCGCCGATATCCTTACCGGGATGGGAAACGAAGTCTCGGTTATGATCGCAGAGACTCTGAAGGGCTTCATAAATTTGGATGCAGATATCGCCGAGTGGATTGACGAACTCGACGAGAAGGTAGATGTCATGTATATAAAGCTATTTGAACAGCTTTTTGAGTGTGGGGGGATAAAAGACATACGCTCTGCAATCAAATCTGCCTTTGTCGGTCGCTACCTTGAGCGCATTGCAGACCACTGTGTAACCATCGCAGAGCGTGTCAGCTTCCTTGTTCAGGGGATGGTCTAGAATTATGCTGTTTGCCTGAACAGCGGGTTTAATGCCCGCTTGCAACTGCAGCAAAAAGTATCTTCCGGGTCCCTGTACTTAGATAACTTACAACCACAACGTTCGCAAAATGCTTGCTTTTCTATACGTCTCGGTCCTGCCAGAACCTCTTCCAGAGTCTTGCCGTTTAGATCACTAAACGAAATACCGCGAATAATAGAACCTTTCATCTGGATCAATCCTTTCTAGATGTCGAGACCGCAATTTTAACATTTCTGGGGATCGGTTCTTTCTGTGTTTTTTCCCGAAAAATGCTCACCTAAACCTAGTTATTAAGAGTTTTTTTAATTACCCAAAAGGCTGTCGCTTACTAACTGCAGGAAAGGCGAAAAAGAGGTCTCACATAAAGACTTTATCTAACCCCGTGACCTCAAAGATCCTTTTTATGTTTGGCCTTACGTTTTTGACCTTAACGGAGGATACTCCGCCCAGACGTTTTCTTAGCCTGATAAGTAGCCGCAAGAAATAGCTGTCGGCGAAGTTGAGCTCGCCAAGGTCGAAGATAATCCTGCTTACGCCATCCATATTCTTGACAATCGCCTGCCTGAGCTTGGAGCTGCCAAATAGGTCGGCTTCCCCGGCAAGCTTGATGTAAAGGGTATCGCCCCGCCGCTCGATATCGAACGCGACGGCGATCTCGGTTGAGTCGGCTTTTCGTCTTGGCAAACTTTCACTCATGATTTCTCACGCCCAAGCTAATATATGCCCATTTTCTCATGTGTTGCTGCTAGCCCGGCGAGCCGTTGTAACTTGCCGTGGGGTGAATATAAAGCTATACTTGTCAGCAGCGTGTTTTTGAAATGATAGGTGATTTTGTTGAGTGAAATTAGGGTCGGCGGCCAAGCTTTTGGCGACGGCGTTTTGATGAGGTCAAAAAAATACTGGGCATTGGTCAGGGAGGACGGCTCAACCGAATTTGGTTCCATAACTTCCTGGCTAGACCATCATCCCAAGTGGAATGTATTCTTTATCCGCTCGATAATCTCATTTATCGAAATGATAAAGTTCGGGTTTAAGACCTACACGAGGATGCCCGCCGCCAACAACCGGAGGTTGCTGTTCTGGATGGGCGTCTACGCTGCAATCACGCTGCCTCTGTCCTTCTTGCTGAGAGGCTGGCTAGGCGGGGGTATCCTGGTAAACGCTGCATTTCAGTTCTTCTGCTTCGTGACGGCTCTTTGGGCGCTAAGCCGGGGTATGAGCGGTAGGGTCTGGTCTTTTCACGGTGCGGAACATAAAGCCGTAAATGCTTATGAACAGGGTAAGGACTTAAATGATGCGGGTGCTATCCAGAGCTGCTCAAGGGTGCATCCAAGGTGCGGGACTAACCTTGTGTTCTTGCTCGTGGTCCTGATGGCACTTTACTTCCCATATCCGGAAGCTAAAATAAATCTGCTTTTCTCGGGTTTCTACACGATGTTTTCGCTTGCGATATCACTTGAGCTCTTCCGCCAATTGATAAGATTCCCGAAATCTATCGTAACGAGAATCGTGCTCTTCGGTGGGCGACTACTGCAGAAATTTGTAACAACGAAGGAGCCAGACGATGGGCAGGTTGCCATCGCATCCAAGGCGCTCCAGTTGGTCTTAGCTCTCGAGTCGATGGACGGGGCTAAGACGAGGTATGTCGTCTCGAACTAGATTGTAAAACAACCGCTCGTCTACACCGATTAATAATGTGATAAGGTATTATTATACTACCTCGCCACACCCTTAGAGCGTTATTTTGCACTGGCTTGGTTAGTTGACCTATTCCATCATTAATGGTAATTAAATAACTATATGTTGATTTTTCGCACGCTTTATCGAACAAGAATCCTAATAATTATCGCACTAGTGCTTCTACTGCTGGCACCTACCGCCTTCGCATCCCAGTTGGATGATAAGCGCATGCAATTGCAGGACCTTAATGCTCAAATCGATGCGACAAAGGGTAAGCAAGACGACGCCGCGAAACGTCAGCAGGATGTTAGCCTACAGATTCAACTGAGCGGCCAAAAAATGGTCGAGCTACAAAAAAAGTTAAACAATCTGCAAACACAACTCAACGACGTAATCGCCAAGAAGCAGAACGCAGAAGTCAAGCTAGATGAAACGCAAAAGAAATTGGACGAGGAACAGGCAAACCTCGCCGCCACCAAAGAGAAGCTTGCACTAAGACAAGAGGCATTTAACGCTCGCTTAGTAAGTACATATAAAAGCGGTAAACAAAGTGTACTCGAAGTCCTTGTAAACTCCACGAGCTTCGTCGATCTTATGAATCGCATTGATCTTGTTGGGATGATCGCCGATTCAGACAGCAAACTTATAGAAGGTATGAAACAGCTATCTGCCGACATCTCGGGTCAGATCACGGAAACAGAGGCGATAAAAAAGACCATAGATCAGCAGCGTCTAGAGCTAATTGCCGAGAAACAACGTATCGACGAGATAACAAAGGGTATCATCGCACAGCAAAAGCAGCTCCAGGATGAGGTAGCCAAACAACAGCAGCTCTACGCCCAAATCCAACAACAAAAGGAGCAACTGGCGCAGGCCGAGAGCCAGCTTAGAGCAAACGCTAATGCGATGGTTGCACAAATTAGAATGCTTGAGAGTCAGGGGAGTAGTGCGAGTGGGGCTTTTAGGGCAGCTAATATACCCGCAGACCTAAGAGACCTTGCGGCTAAAACCGCCGAAAAATACGGGATTCCAACCAACCTGTTCTTTGCTCTGATCACGCAGGAATCCGGGTGGAATTACCGGGCGGTATCAATCGCCAGAGCAATAGGGCTGACTCAGGTACTGTGGAGTAACGTAATTGCCTGGGGATACGATCTCGAGACCTTTAAAAACTCACCCGAGCTGCAACTAGAACTTGGAGCAAAGTATTTAAGCATGCAGTATAAAACCTTCGGCAGATGGGACTTTGCGCTTGCAGCATACAACGCCGGCTCTGGTGCGGTGCTGAAGTACGGGGGTATCCCGCCATACCCCGAAACACAACGCTACGTAAGAAACATCCTTGCCATGGCCGGTATGTAAAATAAAAGGTGCCTGTAAAAGGTGCCTGTCTTGAAAGATTGAAAGATTGAAAGATTGCAAGGGCCGAGTTAGTAAATAGACTTGCCTAAATTGCTAAGCTGCCTCTGGGCGAGCACCGGTTATTTTAACTAATCCCAGGGACCGCAGTATCGTTGCTGTATCAAGGTAGGTCGTATGATTGATGATCTTACCCCTGCTGACTCTAAAAACAAGGCAAGAATCAATATCTATCTCGTTACCCGTTGGCTCATAATCTAGAAAACGCCCTGTTTGCGTCCCGGTTTCGTTAAATTCCAGAATGGCGATGTCGCCGTCGATATGAAGATCGTTAATTTTAATGCGGGCATCTGGGAATCCGGTAGCGAGGTCTTGCAACCTATCGTGAACATAACCCCATCCTTTAAGGGATTTCCTGACCGGTCCCTGATATAGGACGACATCTTCTGCATACATGGATTTCATGCGCTCCATATCTTTAGCATTCCATGCATCTACCCATTGCTCGATCATATTTTCGACATCGCTCTTTTTCATAAATACTCCTTTCAAGACTTTGGGTTCTACATTATGCGGGATATACCCCGATGCATTTTTCCGAAACTAAAAATCATATAAAGGCATTTGTTGGTTGAATTTATAGTGTTTCCAGTAAATCTGGAAGATGCCTGGAGAGGGCCAGAATAAACTTCAAGCTCTCCTGCACCTGCGGGTCTTGAAGCTCTCTCAAAAGAGCAATTAGGCCGAGCTTACGCGTATCTTTTTCCGCCTCACGCGCCGATTCGCGGGCGACGTTGTTGATCATGTCAATCAATTCGGCCAACTGCGCCGCCGTTGCCGCCAAACGCTGGGCGATCGCCGGCGTTATGGAATCCAACCCCGCAGTTAATAACCCAGCTGTTTCCTCAACCCGACTGGATGAAGCAGCCGGTGCTTCCTGATCAGGATTATTTTTGCTATTATCTCCGGACATGCGCATACCTCCTATAACAAGCCCCGAGCAGATAACCAGTACAGCTCATTAAAGGCCAGCTTAAACCAGTGAATCATCTCCGTAGACGATGTCGGTGCGGGCGGCTCAGTGTAGCTAAAAGAAACATACGTGGCCTTATTGAGACCGGCTTCCACAAAACAGAACACTTTGCCGTCATAGAAATGGGTTGGGGTCAGTCCTCTTAGCTCGGCAAGCACGTTCTCCGCCACCACATCGGCCTCATAGTGAGCGGTCGAACCGGCCTTGGAGACAGGCAGGTTGGTCGCATCGCCCACAACGTAGATATTCTCGTAACCTTCCGCCTTTAAGGTGTGGCGATGTGTAGGGATAAACCCATCCTCATCGCCTAAGCCCGACTCTTGTATCACTTGCGCTCCACGGTGGGCCGGAATCGAGATGAGGATGTCAAAGGGAACTTGACTGCCTTCCAGAGTAGTTATTACTTTTTTCTGCGGATCTACCGACTCTACATTAAAGAAAATTTCTGAGTTGATTCCTCGCTCCTCAAACTCGGGTGCGGCCCAGTTAGCTACAGGCTCCAGGGAGTGCAGCCTTCCGATAGGATAGGTATAGACAAGGTTCACTTTATCCCGTATGCTCATCTCCCGGTACAAGTCATCCAGTATAAAAATAAGCTCCAGCGGAGCCACCGGGCACTTGTGCGGTACATCAATCGTTGTAATAATAGTTCCGCCGGTGAAGTTTATGAGCTTGCCTCGTAGCTTCTCCGAACCGTCTGCGGTATAGAAGTTATCCGCCGCCTCGGCCAATCCGGGAACGGTTGTAAAGTCCGGGTAAGACCCGGTTGCAATCACCAGGATGTCATACGGTAAAGTTTTGCCGCTTGCTATGGTAACTGTATTTGTACTGGGGTCGATTTTGACGGCTGGATCAGCAAGCAAGTTTATCTCCGGTACAAGTAGACTCTTCTGGGGCCGGGTGTAATCCTTAACTCGGGCATGGTTGATCGCTACAAACAGGAAAGCAGGCTGGTAAACATGGTCTGCTGTATCGGTAACCTGGGTTACGTTTACCTCTCCCCGGTTAATCTCATCCCGCATAGTTCGGGCAAGGTGGTTGGCAACCATGGTCCCACCGGTACCGCCGCCCACAATCACAACGTTTTTACTCAACCATCTCTCCCCCTACTTAACCTTCTTGACGGCAATACGCCAGTACCCGCCAGCCTCGTCCTTCTCGCTATAAACAAGCTCGTTTCCCGATTTCTTAACCCATTCCGGGATATCCTTCGCGGAGCCCTGATCCGATGATAAAACCTCGATAACTGCTCCGACATCCGCTTTTTTGATTGTCTTGATCAACTCCATCAGCGGTCCAGGGCAATACGAGCCGCGTGCATCCACAACTTTGTCCGGCATGATGTTGCCTCCTTTGCTTTACGTTGCTTTAGCTTTCGCTAATACGTGTTAGCTATACCGTTACAATTTGAGCCCCCTCGGCCATACCGAAAAAAGCGACCACACCCACGATGTCTTCAACGATGTCCAAAAAGTCTTCACGCTTCCAATCCATAAGGTCTGAAACTAAGGAACAGATATATACCTTAAGACTTCCCATCTCTTTGGCATCCTCGAACAACTTATAGTACAGATCAACCTTTTTTTCTAAGAGTGTTTTTCCCACGTCTGTAAGTACGAAATCCTGCTTCTCGACAGTTTCCTTTAGAAACATCTTTGTAGCGCCCATCGTTACAAAAATGTTTACTTCCATACCAGACATAGCAGCGACGCTGCCCATCATGGCTGCTGCGTGTAACCTCTCAAGCTCTGGGGACATTAACACAAGGGCTAATTTTGGTGCATCTGCCATCGCTTTTCATCCTTCCAAAACAATACTACCCCATCAGCTCCCGTTTCTTTTGCTCGTATTCTTCCTTGTTGATCTCACCCTTGGCATACCGCTCGTTAAGTATTTCAAGTGCACGGCTAGCTGTGGGCGGCCCTGGTGGGGGAGCGTACCTTCCCATACTGGACTGCCTTACCAACCACCAGATCAAAAGTCCTATACCAACGAGTAATAAAAGAGTAAAAATGAGGCTAATTATAAAGCCGAGTCCCCCGGCTCCTCCAAAGCCGCCTCCACCGCAGAATGGGCAAAACATGTTGATTCCTCCTTAGGGCTCAAGCGTTTTTAAGTAATCAATGACATCGTTTAAATCTTGATCCGACATATGCCAGCGCGGCATATTTGAGCTTAAACTACCGCCTTTTTCATCCTGCCCGCGTGTTATCGCTCTCTTAATAAGGTCATTGTTAAAGCCTTCTTTTAATAGTTCCTTATACGTTATATTTGGTGCCGTAAATCTACCCATCATTGCCACTGTGCCGCCTCTGCCATCGGGTCCATGGCAATTAGCACAGCCTCCATCATGCATCTGAAACCAAAAAGGGCCACCCGTAGCCGTTATGGTATCTCTTGTACTAGTTCCGGTAAAAAATATTTGTTCACCGTTACTGGTAAAGCTGCCAGATCTAAAAGGTGTACCCGGCCCCCTAAAGGGAACCCTTACATTTCCCGGTTGGCTTGGTGTAAATGAAAAGTAATTAAAGAAAACAAGACCGACAAGTCCAACAAGAATAAGGATAATTGCGGTTGGTAAAAGCCACCTCATAGTTAACCTCCCATTTTTCTTAAGTTAATCCGGTTATACCCACTCCTCACAGATATTATTAAGCAAACCTCTTGCTCGGCCAGCTTCCTATCCGCAGCACGCTTCAAAGTGCCCCTTCTCGTGTGAGACAGCAGCACCGGCTACCGCTTCTGAAAACGTCGGGTGGATGTAGATGGTGTCAGCAATGTCATCTACTGTAAGGTTGCCTTTCATGGCAATAGCAACCTCTAAGATTAGCTCTGCCGCATTATGGCCTATTATATGTCCTCCAATAATTCGATTGTTGCTGTTATCCACGACAAGCTTTGCAAAGCCTTCGGTCTCGCCATTTACAACAGCCGCTCCAACAGTGGCAAAATCAAGCCAGGCAAGAGAATAATCTATTGCTTTTGCCTGTGCTTCTTCTTCCGTTAGCCCAACACTTCCAATCTCCGGGCGAGAAAAGACCGC
>CADDYS010000037.1 GCA_902810715.1 bacterium
TTACTTCGTTGAGGTCTTTCCCTCGCCAAGGACCGCTTGTGCGGCGGCAAGCCTTGCGAGCGGTACTCTATACGGTGAGCAGCTTACATAGGTAAGCCCGATCTCATGGAACTTCTTAACTGAGTCGGGGTCTCCGCCATGCTCGCCGCAAACACCAAGCTTGAGACTGGGATTTGTTTTGCGGCCGTTTTCGCAGCCGATAGCAACAAGCTTGGCAACACCCTCGTCGATTGTCTCGAACGGGTTTCTCGTTAAAATCTTCCTATCCAGGTATCGTGGCAGGAATTTAGCCTCGATATCGTCACGGCTAAAGCCAAACGTCATCTGAGTTAAATCATTTGTCCCAAAGGAGAAGAAGTCCGCAACACTTGCGATCTCGTTTGCGGTGATTGCCGCCCTTGGAATCTCGATCATGGTTCCGATCTTATAGTCCACATCGATACCGCATGAGGCAAGTACCTCGCCGACGACGTCCTCGGCCTCACGACGAAGCGTGCTTAATTCATTTACAACTGAGACAAGCGGTATCATGATCTCAACTTTCGGGTCGCCGCCCTCTTTTTTAAGCTGACAAGCTGCCTCCATGATGGCGCGAACCTGCATCTTGTAGATCTCCGGGTGTGTGATACCTAAGCGACAGCCACGAAGGCCAAGCATTGGGTTCATCTCCGCCATCTTCTCGACGCTTTCAAGAAGTTCCTTCTTCGGTGCCATATCTTGTTCGGACGCTCCGGCGCACTCCATCTTGGTCACCTCGACCTTGAGATCAACCGGGCTTGGCAAGAACTCATGAAGCGGCGGGTCAAGCAGTCTAATTGTTACCGGCAGGCCGTCCATGGCTTTAAATATGCCGTAGAAGTCCTTTTTCTGAACCGCAAGAAGTTCTGAGAGTGCCTCGCCTTCTTCTTCCTTGGTCTTGGCCAGGATCATCTTTTGTACTATCGGCAGGCGATCGCCCAAGAACATGTGCTCGGTACGGGCGAGACCGATACCCTCTGCACCGAACTGACGGGCCTTCTCGGCATCCTCTGGGGTGTCCGCGTTGGTGCGCACGCCAAGTGTTTTGATTTGATCTGCCCATCCCAAGATAAGCTCAAACTCTTTAGTCGGCTTTGGCGGAACAAGCGGGACTTCACCTATTACAACCCGTCCGGTAGTTCCATCGATTGAGATTATGTCGCCCTCTTTCACCTGAGTGCCATCAACCGAGAACACTCTGTTCTTCGCGTCGATATTAATCGCATCGGCTCCGCATACGCAGGGCTTGCCCATGCCGCGGGCAACTACCGCCGCGTGGCTTGTCTTTCCGCCATGACTGGTTAATATCCCTTGCGCGGCTACCATGCCGTGCAGATCATCCGGGGTCGTCTCCCAACGGGTAAGGATGACTTTCTCGCCCTTGCTACCCATTTCCTCGGCGGTGTCGGCGTCGAAAACTACTTTGCCGACTGCGGCACCCGGTGAGGCGTTAAGCCCTTTGGTCAAAACATCGACGTTAGCCTTGGGGTCGAACTGCGGGTGCAGAAGCTGGTCGAGCTGGTCGGGATCGATTCTTTGTACGGCCTCTTCTTTTGTAATAAGACCCTCTTCCACCATGTCTGCCGCAATCTTTAGCGCGGCGGCGGCAGTCCTCTTGCCGATTCGGGTCTGGAGCATCCAGAGCTTGCCCTGTTCAATCGTGAACTCCGTGTCGTTCATGTCTCTGTAATGCTCTTCAAGCTTATGGAGGATATCAAAGAGTTGTTCGGCTAACTCCGGCATTTCGTTTTTCAGGTTAAGAAGCGGCTGGGTTACGCGAATGCCGGCTACAACATCCTCTCCCTGGGCATTTACTAAGTAATCGCCGTAGGGGACGTTTTCACCGGTTGCCGCGTCGCGGCTAAACGCCACGCCGGTTGCCGAGGTGTTGCCTTTGTTTCCAAACACCATGGTCTGGACGTTAACAGCAGTGCCAAGATTATCAGGAATCTTGTATATCCTCCTGTAATCGACTGCTCTCTTGTTGCCCCAGCTTCTAAAGACAGCCTCGATTGCAAGAACAAGTTGCTCTTTCGGCTCGGTCGGGAAATCGCGCCCCGTGTGCTCTTTGACAATGCCCTTAAACGTATCAACAAGCTCTTTGAGATCATCGGCCATAAGGTCTGTATCATATTTTGCGCCCTTTTTCGCCTTAAGCTCGTTGATGGCCTCCTCAAAGAGCTCGCCTTCAATACCCAAAACAACTTTTCCAAACATCTGGACAAAGCGGCGATATGAGTCGTAGGCAAATCTCTCATCACCTGTTTGCTTAGCCAGTCCTTGAACAGCATCATTGTTCAAGCCCAGGTTCAGGACAGTGTCCATCATGCCCGGCATGGAAAACGCCGCGCCGGAGCGTACGGATACAAGAAGCGGATCGCTTGGGTCGCCCAGCTTCTTGCCCATTTTATCCTGTAGTTTCGCAAGGTGCCCGTCTACTTCTTCCATCAGGCCCCCGGGGAAATGCCCCGTCTGGTAATACTCATTGCAGGCTCCCGTTGTAATTGTAAAGCCTGGGGGCACCGGCATGCCCAAGCGCGTCATCTCGGCGAGGTTTGCTCCTTTGCCGCCGAGGACATACTTCATATCCGCCGATCCCTCATTGAAATCGTAGACATATTTAGTTTTCCCTGGCATTTTGTTTCCTCCACATAAATAATTGTTAAGCTGTTTTATATTCTCAAGCGGGTGCACTGATTTTCGAGAAATCAGCGACCCTCAGGAATTCTTCCAAGCAGTAGTTTAGTAACCTGATTCTATTATTCCTTACGGCCTCGTCTTTGGCCATAACTAATACATTATCGAAGAATGAATCAACCGGCCCTTTCAGGCGGGCCAGCATGTCGATAGCTAGGGTGTAGTTTGCATCTGCGTTATTTAGGTCTTTATCTACCCCGACCGCCGACTCGTAAAGCTCTTTTTCAGCTGCCTCCTGAAGAATACTTATATCTACGTGGGTGCCAAGCCTTGGTTTGGCAAGATTATTGCACCTGGTAAAAGCGATAAGCAGGTCTGCCATATCTTTGCTGTCCAGCTTATCGGCGATTGCACGTGCCCTTCTTTTGATATCGACCATATCCTCGATCGGCATTGCGCCCACTGCCTCGACCGCATCAGCCGGCAAGCCTTGGGCGAGCAGATACGCACGAAGCCTTCCCCTTATGAAATCCTCAACCAACCTGGCCGTCTCTAAAGTATCAAATTTAACACCCTGCGCCTTGTATAGTGAGAGCGCAAGTTTTATCATCTCATCCATCGGTATCGCCAAGTCGTTACCAAGGATAATCGAGACAACACCGTAGGCCTGCCTGCGAAGTGCGTAGGGGTCTTCGGAGCCGGTTGGGATTAAGTCTACCGCGATAATGCCTGCGATTGAGTCGAGCTTATCTGCAATACTTAATATCTGGCCGATTATTGTCTGAGGCAGGATGTCCCCCGCTGAGCGTGGCAGGTAGTGCTCAAAGATGGCAACTGCAACCTCCTCTGGCTCGCCGGAGACCCGCGCATACTCCATCCCCATAACACCTTGCAGTGTCGGGAACTCGCCGACCATCTCGGTTAAAAGATCGGCTTTGCAAAGATAAGTCGCTTCCTCAACAAGTTCAACCTTATCCTGAGGTAGCCCAAGCCATGTCGAGATCTCCACGGCAAGTTCTACAACTCGCTCGATCTTTCGATGCATGGTGCCGAGTTTTGCCTGGAAGGTTACCCCAACTAGCTCCTCGAAATAGTCGGAAAGCGGTTTTGAGGTATCGGTTTCAAAGAAGAACTTGGCATCAGATAGCCTGGCTCTAATAACTCTCTCATGCCCTTTACGAATTAAGTCGGCGTGCTCGGGATTACCATTATGGATTACAATAAAGTTTGGCAAGAGTTTGCCCTGCATGTCCTCGACTGGGAAGTACCTCTGGTGCGCCTCCATTGCGGTAACCAAAACCTCGCGGGGTAGCTCAACAAACTCGTTTGAGAAACTTCCTCGGATGGCGTGGGGGTACTCGGTTAGCTCAAGCACCTCATCAAAGGTATGCTTATGCACAACCGCCCGCCCACCGGTATTTTTAACCGCCCGTTCAATCTCAGCTTTAATCATCTCGGCGCGCTTTTCCGGGTCTACAATCACATTGTGTTTAATAAGATCCTCAAAATAATCACACGGGGCCTTGATCGTTATGGGATTTTTAGCTAAGAGGCGATGCCCCATGCTCTCCCGCCCCGATTTTACGCCATCGACCTCAAATGAGACAACATCCTCTCCAAATAGCGCGACTATCCAGCGGATCGGGCGGACAAAGCGGATGTCACCGCCCCCCCAGCGCATGGATTTTGGAAACGAAAGTGAAAGGATAAGCTCGGGGAGGATCGCGGTCAGAATATCTAAGGTCTCGCGACCCTCTTCCTCTTTTGCGGCAAAGACGTACTCGCCGCCGTCAACTGTTCTGGTTACAAGGCTTTCAATGGGGACCCCTTGCGATTTCGCAAAACCCTCCGCCGCCTTGGTGGGCAGTCCTTCTGGGGTGTAGGCCGCCTTTTTTGCCGGCCCCTTTACCTCAAAAACCGCCTTGGCCTGCCTCTCACCAAGTGCTCCAACCATTAAAGCCAGTCTTCTTGGTGCCCCGTAGGTGCTTATAATATCGTAGTCAAGCCTGTATCTATCAAAAAGAAGCGAAGCTCTTTCTGCAAGCTGGTCTTGGCCGATCACAACGGATGCGGCCGGTATTTCTTCAGTTCCTATCTCTAGAAGTAAGTCCCTTTTACTCACTTGTTATCACCGACTTTTTCAAAAGCGGAAAGCCTAACTCTTCTCTGTGCCCCAGGTAGACCTGTGCAACCCGACGGGCAAGGTCTCTAACGCGCCCGATAAAACGGGTACGCTCGGTAACACTTAAGGCACCCCGCGCATCAAGCAGGTTAAACGAGTGCGAGCACTTCAAAACATATTCATAGGCCGGCAAAACCAGGCCGGTTTCAATAGTGCGCTTTGCCTCGGCCTCGTACATGTCGAAGAGGCTAAAAAACATGGGCACATCGGCCACCTCGAAGTTATATTTTGACCCCTGCACCTCGTTTTGGCGGTGGATCTCGCCGTACGTCACACCTTCGGCCCACTCAAGGTCAAAGACGCTTTCTTTCTCCTGGATATACATTGCAAGTCGCTCAAGACCGTAGGTTATCTCAACACAGACCGGTTTAACATCAATTCCGCCGACCTGCTGGAAGTATGTAAACTGGGTTACCTCCATGCCGTCGAGCCAAACCTCCCAGCCAAGTCCCCACGCGCCAAGCGTAGGCGACTCCCAATCGTCCTCAACAAAGCGGATATCGTGCTTGGATAGATCAATGCCCAGTCTCTCGAGGCTTTTTAGATATATCTCCTGCGCATCATCCGGCGACGGCTTTAAAATAACCTGGTACTGGTAGTAGTGCTGGAGCCGGTTTGGGTTCTCGCCGTAGCGGCCATCGGTCGGCCTCCTTGAAGGCTGCACGTAGGCCACATTCCACGGCTCGGGCCCGAGCGAGCGCAAAAACGTCGCCGGGTGAAACGTACCCGCGCCGACCTCAACATCATACGGCTGAACGATAAGGCAGCCGTATTCAGCCCAGTATGATTGAAGGGTTAAAATAAGCTGCTGAAAATTCACAAATCAGTCCTCTTTCTCTGCAATATTGGATTAATCCTACGGTTTATTTAGAAGATTACTGGTGCGATTACTACCACTGTTACAAGCACAATTCAATATTTTAGCAGATAATGCTTCGCAACCGCTAGAGCACCATTATTAGCTCATAGTTGACAGCCCCTAGCTCATAGTTTTTCTTCGTTTTCCCATGAGCTATCGGCTGTGGGCTATGAACTGACTTAGGCATTCTCTGCTTTTCAGTCTTGCCTGAACATAATATCCTACGTAATCGCGCATCAAAAGATAAAGTTCATCCTCCACGAGGGCAATTACATCCAAATCAACTATATCATTGAGCGGAAGCCTTATCAGCCTCGAGAGCGTCTCAATCGCCGTAGGGGTTGCGATAATACTGTTTTTATCCGCCGGGCTGCACTCATCACAGATTATGCCGCCCCACTCAAAGCTAAAATGGAGCTTGGCCCCGGGCTTTTTCTTACAAAGCGCGCAGTGCCCAAGCTTTGGCATAAAGCCCGATATCGCCATAAGCTTTATGTCAAAGGCTATTAAAAGCAGCCGGAAATTTTTCTTTGCCCTGGATAGCACATCCAGGCTCTTTAGTAGAAGATTATATAGCGCGATGTCGCGCTCCCCTTCCACGGATACCTTATTTACCAGGTCAAGCATAGCCGAGCCGTAGGTTATCCGATCAAAGTTATCCCTGATCCCGGAGAATGCATTGATGATCTCGGCCTGCGTTACGATATCTAGATTCCTACCCTTGTAGAGAACCAGATCCACGTGCGTAAACGGCTCAAGGCGGCTGCCAAACTTGCTTTTCGTCTTTCTAACCCCCTTGGCAACGGCGCCGATTTTACCGTAATAGTTGGTAAGTATTGTGATGATGCGGTCCGACTCTCCAAGTTTGTGGGTTCTTAAAACGATACCTCTTGTTTTATATAAAGACATGCTACCACCATTACTTTAATCTATGCTATGGCTTCCAGCGTTTCAATACATTTAATATTTTATCCTATTTATATCAATAATGTAACTTATTAAAGCGGTGTCATAAAGTGGTGTCAGACACCACCCGGCTGCTCCACCAGCGCAAATAAGATGCGTAAATAGAAAAAGTGTGCGATTGTGAATCTAGCATATTTCACAAATGCACACTTTTATAGCAATTCTGCTCTAAAATACCTGGTAGTAGAACTGTGCGGTGTCTGACACCGGCTAGACACCGGCTAGAAGTGTTGCTCGATTATTTGTACGCCGGCGCTTGTTCCTATGCGGTTGGCACCGGCGTTAAGAAGTGCGATTGCCTGCGATGCAGTTCTTATCCCGCCCGAGGCCTTTACCCCCATCTCAAAGGAAAGGTTTGCGCGGAGGAGCTCAACGTCTTCTATAGTGGCCCCGCTTCCGGTAAAACCGGTGTTGGTCTTAACAAAATCGGCGCCGGCGCGCTCAACTATTTGGGCCGCGCGCACCTTTTGCTCATCACTGTCCAAAAGCCCACACTCGATGATCACTTTAAGGATGATATCTCTGCCTGCCTCGACTTCGGCCCGGCGGACGGCTTCTACAACAGCTCTGATATCGTTGTAGGTCTCGTCGTAAAGCCCGGATTTAAATGCACCGACGTTCATGACCATATCGATCTCATCGGCCCCGAGGTCTATTACCTCACGTGTCTCGTGGACTTTAGCTCCAGTCGTCGTCTCTCCAAAGGGAAATCCAACGACGGTTCCCACTTTAACCGTCGATCCCCTTAAAAGCCGGTAGGCGATGTTTACGAAGAAAGGATTTACAACCACCGAGGCAAAATTATATTTTATCGCTTCCGCGCATAACTTCTCGATGTCTCTTACGGTAGCACCCGGACTCAGATTCGTGTAGTCGATGCTTTTGGTCAGCTCTTCTTGTCTCATCCAGCCTTCTCCCCCATTTTTATCTGCTACAGCCTTAACCACGCTTACAGGTGAATATTTTTTCTTTGCTTTTCTTCTGGCACCCGGCTTCTGGCTCCTGGCTTCTAAAAGGTATTATTGCCAAATTCCCAGTTAAAAAAACCAAGATCAAAACGCTACATCTTTTATAAGCAACTGCTAGAGCAAGTTAGATTAAAAATCTCATCAGTAAAGTCGCAAGACCTAAGAAGGTTAAAAACCCAAATACATCGGTAAAGGTAGTTACGATGACGCCAGAGCCCAATGCCGGGTCCTGGCGAAGAAGCCTCAAAACAATTGGGATACCGGCTCCGGCCAAACCCGCAATACCCATGTTGATCGTCATTGCCAAGAAAAGAACCAATCCGAGATACGGATTTTGGTCGTAGAAATAAGCAACCAGACCGGCAAGTATGCCGGTAAACGCGCCGATTATAACGCCGATACCAATTTGCCGGGCGATAACACGCATACCCTCCCTAAATTCGAGCTGGCCAAGAGCGATGCCTCTCGTTGTAACGGTGAGCGTTTGCGTACCCATATTGCCACCCATGCCCGCAACGATTGGCATAAAACCGGCAAGTACAACCAGCTTTCCAATGGTACTTTGAAAACTAAGGACCACTGCTGCAGCCAAAAATGCGGTTAATAAATTAAAAGTCATCCAGGGCAGGCGATTTCTTATCGACTCAAAAGCCGGGCTATCGAGCCTCTCCTCGCGCCTGACACCACCGAGGAGGTAGATATCCTCACTCGCCTCTTCCTCGATAACGTCGACGACATCATCGATTGTGACAATACCTAAGAGGTGATGCTCCTGGTCGACGACCGGCAATGCCAGGAGGTCGTAGCGCGACATTATGCTTGCGACTTCTTCCTGGTCGGTATCGACATCGACAAAGATGACGTTGGGGTTCATTATCTTTTCTACGCGCTGGGTCGGCTTTGCGATGATAAGATCGCGAAGCGATATCACACCGATTAACTGGTTATCCTTGTTTACAACAAACACGTAATAGATGGTCTCGGCGGTGGGGGCTTTCTCACGTAAAAGCTCAATTGAGTCCTGGGCGGTCATTCCTTTGGTAAGCGCAACAAACTCCGGGGTCATAATGCCGCCTGCTGTGTCGGCCTTATGCGCCATCAACCGCATTGCTTCCAGGGCATCTTTGCGCTCCATCGCCGCAAGTATTCGCTCCTGGTCATGCTTGCTTAAACCGCCGAGCAGGTCGGCGGCATCGTCGGCCGCCATGTCTTCCATGATGTCTGCGACCAGCGGCGTGCTTAAGAGCTCAACAATATCTAGTTGCTCGCTCTCGTCCATCTCTTGCAGGGTATCTGCGGCATGGGGGATATCCCAGGATTCAAAGACTCTTTTCTGGTCCTCTTCGGGTAAAGAGGATACGATCTCTGCAGCATCGGCAGGGTGAAGCTTTTCAAGAAGAGTGATTACCTTCTTGATATCGTCCTTTTTGAGCAGGTTTCCTGCTGCGATAAGCAAAATTCTGTTTCTTTCCTGCATGATACCTTGCCTTATAATAACATCGCCCGATTTTTAGCCCGATGAATCGGGCAACTACTTCCGCCCCATAAATGGGGCAACTACTCTGTATATCCGAATTGCTTAACATAACGCTCTTCTTTACGCCAATCCTTTTTCACCCTTACTCGGAGATCAAGATAAACTTTGCTACCCAGCAGTTGCTCCATCTCAGCCCTTGCTTTTGAGCCTATATCTTTAAGCATGCGCCCTTCCTTGCCTATCAATATGCCTTTCTGGGACTCGCGCTCGACAAACAATGTGGCAAAGATATCAACGATCTCCCCGTCTTTTCTCGGCTTCATCTCCTGGACCTCGACAGCGACACTATGCGGGACTTCTTCCCGTGTCATCTGGATTGCCTGCTCCCGGATAAACTCGGCGGCTATAACCCGCTCCGGCTGGTCGGTAAACATGTCCCCCGGGTAGTACTGTGGCCCTTTAGGAAGAAGCTCTATTATCTTTTCTATTAACTTATCGACATTATCGCCGGTCGAGGCAGATATGGGGATGATATCATCAAAATCGCCAAGCTGTTTTGCGACCTCCAACTGGACTTCCAGGTCGTGCGGTTTTACCTTGTCTATCTTGTTTAATACCAGGATTTTTGGCGTGGCAAGATTGGCAAGCTCTTTTGCGATAAAAAGATCTCCCGAGCCGATAACCTGCGACGCATCGACCATAAAGATCACCGCATCGACGTCGCGAAGCGCGTTTCTTACAGCCCGGTTCAGGTGAACTCCCAGCGCGTCTTTTGGTTTATGTAGGCCCGGCGTGTCGACTAAGACAACCTGGGCGTTCTCGAAGTTTAAGACCGCACTTATGCGGTGTCTTGTCGTCTGCGGCTTATCCGAGATTATGGCGATTTTTCGCTTAGCCAAGAAATTGAGAAGTGTAGATTTGCCGGTATTTGGACGGCCAACTATCGCCACAAACCCAGATTTAAAGTTTTCCTTTTTTCCGTTTTCGTTTTTCATAGTTAATCTTCCAATTCCAATTCATACAGCAGTCTATCCACTTTAGGCCCGTATTCGTTGGTAAGCTCTGTAATTTGCTTAAAGCCGGCTTTGCGATAGAGGTTGATTGCCCTCTCGCTTTTTGGGTCAACCGTAAGCTGTATTTTCTTTATGCCATCACCTCGGAGTTCGTCTATTATCCCGCTCAATAGTTTATAGCCAAGACCTTTACTTCGCTCACCCTCTTTTATGGCGAAGCCGACGATAAAGGCAAGCTTAGGATTAATCCAGTCTTTGATTATATCGGCAACTCCGCAAATTCTGTTATCGCACTTTAACACGAAGACCGCGCCGTGTCGAATAAGAACCGGAAAGGTCCAGCGGTTTAGCGCCCCGTCGTCGAAGGCCTCGGTCTCGATTTGCGAAAGTTCATCTACGAGCCGCGAGTTAAACTCGGTGACTCTCTCAATTGTTATTCGTTCATCATTCATTTGTTAAACAACTGCTCGCTTGTAAATGCTAGAGGCAGAAGATCTTTTAATTTGGCCTTTCTTATATCTCCGTTCATATTGGCCATAATTATCAGCGTCTCGGCGCCAAACTCGGCTAAGAACTGCCGGCAGGCGCCGCACGGCGGGCAGGGCGTTGGTCCATCGGCGATGATGGCGACCGCCTCGAACCTGCGGCATCCCTCAGACACCGCTTTGGCCACCGCGACGCGCTCGGCACAGAGCGAGAGACCGTAAACCACGTTTTCAACATTTGTGCCGGTAAAAACCTTGCCGTCCTCGCACAGAATCACCGCACCAACCCGAAAGCCGGAGTACGGGGCATAAGCTTCTTGCCGAGCATTAATTGCAATTCTTATAAGTTCGTTTTCGTCCATTTTCACCATTTCACCATTTATCGGGCAACTACATTTCTCTGCTTTCTTCCTCGACCTCTTCTTTTGTAATTAAAATCTTCGAGATTCGCCTGCCGATAACCTTCTCGACTTTGAAGGTATAGCCGCCAAAGCTTACCTTCTCGCCGGGCTTCGGAATTCTTCCAAACAGGCTGTAGACAAACCCACCGACTGTGTCGATGTCGTCCCGGGATAGGTTGATGTTTAGTATCTCGTTTGCCTCGTCGATATTGACGCGGGCATCCATTCTTATCGTTTTCTCATCGATGTACTCGACGAGGGTTTCCTCAAGGTCGTACTCGTCGAATATCTCGCCGACAATCTCCTCCAAAAGATCTTCGATTGTGACAAGGCCGGCGGTACCGCCGTACTCGTCTACAACGATTGCTATGTGAAGACGCTTCTTTTGCAGCTCACGCAGAAGCTCGTTAACTTTCTTTAACTCCGGTACGTAATAGGCAGGGCGCATCAGTCTTCTTAGCGGAATATCGATGTTCCCCTTGTTCATCTGGATGAGAAGATCTTTGGCATAGATAACCCCGATGACATTATCGACCGTTTCCTCGTAAACAGGGACTCGTGAGTGACCCTCATGAATTATCAGGGAGAGGACTTCTTCAATCGGCGCATCGACGTTTACCGCAACCATGTCCATGCGCGGCACCATGACCTCGCGCACGATAGTATCACCAAATTCAAATATGCTATGAATGAGTTCCTTTTCTTCTTCCTCGATAACCCCTTCTTCTTCGGCGGCGCCCGCTATCAGCTCTTCCTCAGTCATGACAGGAAGTTCCTTAATCGGCTTTCCGCCAAAGAGCCTGATAAAGATATTTGCTATGGAGATGAAAAGTGCGGTCAACGGACTTAGAACCCTGGAGACGATGCTCAGCAGGCCCGCTATGCGAAGAGACAGCGTCTCGGCATAGCGCGTACCAAAAGTCCGGGGCACTATCTCGCCGAAGATAAGGACGACAAAAAGCATAACCATTACAGGAACCAGTACAGCAAGGGTTTTTAAGTACCTTACGGAGATCAACGTGGCGATTGCAACCGCCGCGATATTCGAGGCATTATCTATCAAGATCAACGAAGACAGCAAACGTCCCGGGTGACCCAAAAACTGTTCCACCTGCTTCGCCCCCGGGATATCCTGCTCCGCAAGGTACCTTATCCTAATCGGGCTGACCGACCTTAAAGCACTTCGAACGGCCGTGAAAAATGCCGAGAGGCCGACAAAAACAATTATTAACGCTATGTCGATATATAACCAATCGGGCAAAAAATTGTCCTCCTTAATTATAAAAATAACTGAAATATAAATATAGTTACGAGAATACCTAACAGACCTCCCGAGATGATTTCAAGTGCGGAGTGAATTCCTGCACCTATTCTACTGTGAAATACAAGCAGGGCAAGTGCCAATCCAAGTGTTGCCACCAAAGGCGATTTGCTTATAAAGGCAATCGCGGTAAATAGCGACCCTGCAAGGGCGCTGTGGCCGCTCGGCCAGCCGCCCCGCAAGAAACTTCCCCCGCCAATCCACGCCTTGGCCGCAACAACCATGATCAGCACAAGCATTATCGATATCACGGTAAGGTGAACCGGCGACTGGCGTACCTTCTGAAGTAGGCTTAAGCTTATGGGGTTAAGCCTCGAGAAAAACACGAAATAGGCAACGAGAAGTGCATTTATACTTGCTAAAAGCACCGCGCCCGCGGCGACGTCTTTTGCGATCTGTGCGATCGGGTCGTATGTGGTGGTCACAAGATCGATGGTTGCTTCGATTGCGGTGTTTATCAACTCGGTCACGATTACAAGCGACGATGCAAAAATCAGGGCGACAAAAGCCCATGCCGGAAGCCTGAAGAGAAGCGCGAGACCAAGAACGATTGCGGCGGCAACAAAGTGAATCCGCATGTTGCGCTGTGTGCGAAGCACGTATATCAACCCATCTATGGCGTAATTAAAGCTTTGAAGAAGCGATCTACTTTTCTTCATTTCCTAATCCTGTGCACTTTCGCCGGATGCAAATAAGCTCGCGAGGATTTCCCGCTCGCGTGTCTCCATTACTTCCGCCTCTTCCTCATTCTCATGGTCGTAGCCGAGTAGATGGAGTATCCCGTGTGTTAGAAGAAGCGCCATCTCCTGATCGAAGGGCTGCCCGTACTCGACGGCCTGTTTTGCCGCCACCGCAGGACAGATTACGACGTCTCCCAACAGGTACGGCATCCCTTCGATTTCCTCTTCGGGGCCCCCCGTCTGAAACGACAAGACATCGGTAGGATAGTCTTTCCCACGGTACTTAACGTTTAGCTCATGGATTTCATCTTCGGTGACCAGGGCGATACTTAGCTCGCCGCTACTTACGCCCTCCCAACGAAGCGCGTATTCGGCGACCTTCTCCAGAAACTTTTCGTCCACGGGCAGGTCTTGATCGTTACTTATTAGGATTTCCATGAGCGGTCAGGCTCCTTGTCTGGGGTACGGGTACGGATGGATATTCGATCCTGGTATGGTATAGGCTGCTTAACACCTGGGTAAAGCTCTTGATTATCTTCTCGATATCACATAGCGTGAGGTTGCTCTCGCTAAGTTGGCCGTCATCGAGCTTGGTTTGAACTATCCTTTTGATAAGCTGCTCGATTCTCCCCGGCGATGGTTTTGTTATCGTCCTGGCCGCGGCCTCAACCGAGTCCGCCAGCATAACAAGAGCCGCCTCTTTAGTGCTTGGTCTGTGCCCTGAATATCTAAAGTTCTCCTCGTTTACAACTTCTTTGACTATATTTTCCTTAGCCTTGTGGTAGAAATATGCAACCACGCTTGTCCCATGGTGCTCGTTGATTATGTCTATTATCTCTCTAGGCAGCCTGTGTTTCCGTGCAAGCTCAACGCCCTCTTTTACGTGGGACGTAATGATCAGGCAGGATAGACTCGGGTTGGTATGGTCGTGTGGATTTTCGTTTCCAAGTTGGTTCTCCACAAAGAAAAGCGGCCTTTTTACCTTGCCGACATCGTGATAATACGCACCGACTCTTGCCAGAAGCGGGTTTGCGCCAATCTCTTCGGCGGCGGACTCCGCAAGGTTTCCTGTCATAATACTGTGGTTGTATGTGCCCGGGGCCTTCATCATAAGCTCGCGAAGAAGCGGCTGGTTGGGATAGGATAACTCAACATATTTTATATCTGTTGTAATACCGAAAGCCCGCTCTAAAAACGGCAGCGCGCCTATGGTCAGGACGGCGGTTGAGATACCTCCGAGCAACCCCCATCCCAAGTTCTTTAGCACGTCGAACCACCCGGCACCGCTAAGAAGAGTGGTTGCCAACGCAAGAACGGTGGTCGCCAGAGTAACCCACGCACCGGCTAAAACAAGGTCGGTCCGGTGCCTGATGTTGTAGATAGAGAAAATTGCAAAAAGTCCTGTAAACAGACCGTAAAGTGCGTACTGGTAGTTTTGCCCGGCGATTAGACCTGAAAAAAGGCTGAGTGTGAGCGTCATAAGAACCGCCATCTCAACACCAAAGAGAAGCGCGGTAAGCATCGCCGCCGCCCCTACCGGTATCAGGAAGAACGAGTAAAACGGGCCGACAAACTTGGCAATTAAAATAGTGGTCAGAAATATGATTGCAAGCACCGCTATTAGACGGTCGCTATCATAAATCTTTCGCTGGTAATGATGTAGATATAGGCCGAAGGCAACAAAAGCTACCAGCTCAAAAAGCAAAAGCCCGGCAAGCCTCGCAAGATCCACGCCTCTTTTCATCAAGCCAAGCTCTTTTAGTATCTTAACCTGGCCGCTGGTTACAATCTCGCCTTCGCGCACCACCGTTTCTCCCTTTTGCTTACTAACAACAATGGGTGCTATCCCCGCCGCGGCATCCTTCTTAAGTCTCTCGGTGGCCTTTGCATCGTAGAAGTTGTTGGGCTTAAGATACAGCGTGCCGACTTCGGCGATGACGGCGTTTTGGTCCTTATTCTGTGTCAGGCTGCTTGCGATGCTGCGGAGCTCACTTTTTTTACTGGCGATGTCGTCGGAGGTTATCTTGTCCCGATAGACCAGGCCTACCTGGTTTACGATCATCGATTCAAGCAAGTTGAGGTTGGTGTCGGATATATTGATCGCCGTAGTAAGAATACCTTTGTCGACCGTAGAGCCAACCTCCTGGGCAAGCATGTCAAGCTTCGCATCCGGCGTCAGCGCCTGATTCGCCCTCACCTGCCTTGCCAAGCTAAAGAAGTTATGGACCGAGTCTATGACTTGGGGCTCGACAGTCCAATCGGGGTTATATTGTTTCTGCACATGCGAGGCGGCCTCTTTGCGAAGGGCCTCCGTCTTTTCAAAGTCAATGAATTCAATATCACGGTCGGCCTTAACCGCCTTTGGGCTTGGCTTGCCAACCTGGATGCCGGACAGCTTGTCCGGCAAAAAGTCGATAGTCAGCGTGGCGAGGATGAGCGTAAAGATAAATATGATAATAAAGGACCGGCGAAGGCCCGTACTTCTCCAATCAACTTTTTTTAAGAGCTCTTTAATTTTATCGAGGCCAAAGTTGGCGATCATGGCTACTTCTTTGAACCTCTCTGTTCGTCATCATGCAGCTTATACGCCTCAACTATTCTCTGTACAAGTTTGTGACGAACTACATCGCGTGCCGTAAGGTTAACAAAGCTTATGCCGTCAATTCCAAACAGTATCTTTTCCACAACCAGCAAACCGGAGTTTAGATTTTGCGGCAGGTCTATCTGCGTCACATCTCCGGTGACAACCATCTTCGAGCCGAAACCAAGCCGGGTTAAGAACATCTTCATCTGCTCCGGCGAGGTATTTTGAGCCTCATCCAGAATAATAAACGAGTCGTTTAGAGTGCGCCCTCTCATATAAGCAAGTGGTGCTACCTCTATGATACCTTTCTCTATCAGGTTCTGGAACTGCTCAGCATCCATCATATCATAAAGCGCGTCGTAAAGCGGGCGCAGGTAGGGATCGACTTTCTGGTAGAGGTCCCCCGGCAGATAGCCAAGTTTCTCCCCGGCCTCAACCGCCGGCCTGGTAAGTATGATCCTTCCTACCTGTTTGTCTTTTAGAGCCCGGACCGCCATCGCCATGGCAAGATACGTCTTGCCCGTTCCCGCCGGTCCGATTGCAAATGTTGCGGTATTCTGACGAATTGCGTCGATGTATTGTTTCTGCCCCGCGGTCTTTGGCCCGACTATCTTCCTGCGATGGGTTATAATAACGTCCGAGTAGATGCTGGATGGGGTTACCCGGTCATCGCCAAGAACCAGCTCAACGGTGTGCTCTACCTTCTGCGGAGTTAACTGATGCCCGTGTGATAGTACGTTTAGTAGTTCATTGAAAACTGTGGCCACTGCTTCAACTTCCTCGGCATCGCCTTTTACCGTTATTTCGTTTCCTCTTACTAATATGTCGCTATTAAATTTATCCTCTATAATCTTTAATAATTGGTCCTGGTAACCTAAAAGCTCAACCATAGGCCGGTCACCCGGGATTACAACTTTAATTTCCTTTATCTGTGCCAATTAGGCTCTCTCACTCCTTTAAGTGAGAAAATTATATCACGATCTCAACAACCCTGATACTATCTCGTTGACTCGCTTGCCGTCAGCCTTGCCTCTTACCTCGGGCATTAATTTACCCATAACTTTACCCATATCTTTTACTGAAGCAGCGCCGGTTTCCTGAACGGCCTTTTCCGCGAGCCGCCTTATTTCCTCATCGGATAGTTGTTCGGGCAGGTAATTAGCAAGAATTGCGGCCTCTTTCTCTTCCTTTTCGGCTAAATCCCCGCGATTTCCCTTTTTATACTGCTCAGCGGCCTCTTTTCTGCGCTTTATCTGACGTTGGACGATCTCCGTAATTTCGTCGTCACTGAGCTCGCCCTTCTTTGCTATTTCGGCATTTTTAATTTCCGCATTAAGAAGACGGATAGTTGATAGTCTAACGCGCTGCTCAGGATCACTTGGCGCCCCGCGCATCGCCGATTTTAAGTCCTCGCTTAAACGATCTTTTAGCGACAAGTTCTAGCCCCCTATTTAGTAGTGCTAAAGCCCACGGTATAGATATCGGCTATTTTTCTGAAATCGACAATTACCCTGGTGGCCAACCCATCTTCCTTCCACCGAGCAGGTGGACGTGAATATGGAAAACATCCTGCCCCGAATCCGGGCCGTTGTTTACAACCACGCGAAAGCCACTATCGGCAATTCCCTCTTGCTTTGCGAGTTTGCTAGCAACGAGTAGCAATTTGCCAAGCAGTCTCTCATCTTCCTCGGTTGCATCGGCAAGCATTGCGATATGCCTCTTGGGAATAATTAAGATATGGACGGGTGCTTGCGGTTTGATATCCCGGAATGCCAGCACATCCTCGTCCTCATAAACCTTATCCGCCGGGATTTCACCCGCGACAATCTTACAAAAAAGGTCTTCTGCCATCTGTTTCCTCCTTAGCTAAGGCCAAAAGGAGATTTTAATACCTTATTATCTTCTCACCTTTTGGCCTTTTGGCCTTTTCGCGTAATTTCATTCTAGACCCACATTTCATTGGCCCCTTTAATACTTCCATAAAGAACCGCTTCTTCCTGCTTGGCGATATTAACTGTGACTAATTTACCGGCTATTTTCTCCGGCCCATCAATATGAACCCTTATATAATTATCGCTTATACCGGACAGGTAGTCTCCCTGCTTGCGCTCAACAAGTACACTCAAGTTTTTCCCAATGTAGCTTGCGGCAAACCCGGCCGATTGTCTTTTGCTTATATCGATGAGCCTGGATGACCGCTCGTTCTTTATGTTGTTAGGGACCTGCTCACTAAAATCCGCCGCCGGGGTGCCCGCCCTTGGGGAGAACTTAAATACGTGAAGCTTGCTAAACCCGACTTGCTCGACTAGTCTTACGCTGTCTGCAAAGTCGGCCTCGGTCTCCCCCGGAAAACCAACTATTATATCTGTTGTAAGCGCAAGGTCATCTATTTTCTCTTTAAGCTCACCGGTGCGCTCGATAAAGTCCGTCGCCGTATAGTGCCGGTTCATCCTTAAAAGCACACGGTCGCTTCCGCTCTGAAGCGGGATATGAAGATGGCTGCATATTTTACCAGATGTTGCCATAAGCTCAATGATTTTAGGCGTTACCTCATTTAGCTCAATTGAACTCAGGCGAATTCTTCCCAGACCGCGGATATCGATAAGCCTGGCTAGAAGTTCTCCTAAATCGTTGCCGGCGCCGACCCCGTAGAGTCCAAGATGGATGCCGGTTAAGACGATCTCCTGTGCACCTCCGGCAACAAGCCGGCTTACCTCACCGATTATTTCGGCTTCCGGACGGCTCCAGAGATCTCCCCGCACATGCGGCACTATACAGTAGCTGCAGAACTGGTTACAACCGTCCTGTATCTTAACCAGCGGCCGGGTATGCAAAGGCATGATGATGGCATCTTCGCCCGCCCCGTTTGGCTTACAGAAACCAAGTCTCTCCGCGACAAGACGCGGGAGCTCGCTCTTCTTCTCGTTGCCCACAATCAGGCCTATTCCCTCAATTTGGGCAATCTCGTCGCGGTCCGAGTCTGCGTAGCAGCCCGTAACAACAACCAGCGCATCCGGGTTGTTCTTTAAGGCACGCCGTATGAGCTGCCGCGACTTATGATTCGCAATCGCAGTAACCGTGCAACTGTTAATGATATAGACGTTGGCTCGCGACGAGAAATCGACCTGGCCCCAGCCAAGCCTCCTTAGGCCGCCAGCTACGCGCTCGCTCTCGTATTGGTTGACCTTGCAGCCAAGCGTATGGATTGAGAAATTTATATTTTTGCTCATAGCAATAGAATTGTAAAACAGAAGTTGTAGATTGAAAAGTGCTGGTAAAGCGGTGAACGGGTGAGCAGGTGAACCGGTGAACCACTCTATAGCAAAATCGATTTTCTAAAAGCAATCGCTACGGCCTGTGCTCTGTCTCTTGCTTGAAGTCTTTTAAGTATCTGCTTAACATGCGTGTTGATTGTCTCGACGCTTAAATCGAGGCGCGAGGCGATCTCCTTGTTTGAAAGCCCCTCGGCCATAAGCTCGATTATCTGCTGCTGCCTCGGCGGAAGCATAACCTTACCGCCATTTGTCATCCTCTTTGCCCCAAAAAGCTCCTTAGCCAACCTGGGCTGGACATATACCTCGTTTGCAAGTGCGGTTTTAACCGCCGCGACCAACTCGTCTTTGGTCACGTTATTCAGCACAAATCCGCAGGCCCCGCTAGAGACGGCCTGCTCAAAATACTTTCCATCGTTGAGGCTTGAGATGAACAAGAACCTAAGAGACGGGTTTGCATCTAAAATATCCTTAACCCCGTCAAAGCCACAAAAATCCGAAAGCTGAAGATCAATGATTACCACACCGGAGGAGAGCTTCTCTATCTTTGAATCGAGCTCCGAGCATGAGTCCGTGCTATCGATAGCGGATATATCATCACAATCCCTCAGCATCGCCTTAACCCCTTCTATAATTAAGGGATAAGGGCTGGCTACAATTACATTGGTGTTCATATTGGCCTCCGCTTTAGCATCTCTACTTAATTAAACGTTTGCATCTGACGGATTCCCCTGGGCTGACTCTAATATATTCCACCTAATATAAATAGCATAGTATTAATAGTTTCCGTAAAAAAACTACAAATGGTAACCGCCTAAAAGTAAACCATTAGTATTACTCTCCTACATATAGTTTATTCTATTTATTTATATATCGGTTATACCTATATATGGGGATAGCATTAACCTATTCTAGGGAATACCTATGGGATTTCTAGGTTTTCTCTTCATAGCCTTCCTGGTAGCACTTACTATATGTCCAACAGTAAGGCCGTATTTATCCCAAAGCTCCTGAGGCTCTCCAGATTCTCCAAAAGTATCCATTACGCCTACTACCTCCTGAGGTACAGGAAAGTTCGTGGTTAAGACCTCGGCTACTGCACCACCTAAACCCCCGTAGATCTGATGCTCCTCAGCAGTAACTATGGCCCCCGTATCTTTAGCTGCATCAACGATTGTATTGACATCAATTGGCTTAATCGATGGGCTATTTATCACCCTTATTGAATAACCCTCTTTTGAAAGCTCTTCGGAAGCCTCTAATGAAGGATAGACCATAGTGCCACATGCAATAATTGCGGCGTCTACGCCATCTTTAAGCACAAGCGCCTTTCCTATTTCAAAAGGGGTCTCGTCGGTCGTGAAAACTGGGGTTTTGTCCCTGGCAAACCGGATGTAGACCGGCCCGACATGTTTTGCAGCAGCAATGGTCGCCTTTTTGGTCTCAATCTTGTCACAGGGAGCAAGAACCACCATATTTGGCAGGCACCGGGTAATAGCAATATCTTCAAGCGCCTGGTGTGTGGCACCGTCTCCCCCTGTAAGAAGACCTGTGTGTGAGCCGGCTATCTTTACATTAGCCTGGCTATAGCAGATGCTTACCCTTATCTGATCCCAGTTTCTGCCTGGAGAAAAGACAGCAAAAGAGCTAACAAAAGGTATTTTCCCTTCAAGTGCAAGGCCTGCCGCCATACCCGCCATGTTCTGCTCCGCAACTCCTGACTCAACAAACCGCTCGGGATATTTCTTTGAAAATGTAAGGGTTCTTGTTGACTCGGTTAAGTCCCCACTTAGGACCATAATATCTGGATTGGTTTCGCCAAGCTCTATAACCGCTTCACCGTACCCATCACGGGTTGGGGCTTTCTTTATGTCCTTGCCAAATAACGGCTCAACTAAATAGGCATTCTGGTTAATAATTTCTAAAACCCCCTTTTTTGAGTAAGCCAAATAGCCAATTTAAAGAATGTCTAGAATGAAAGCACGCCAAAAGGCGAAAAGGGGATTTTATAATTCTTTCCCTTATGGCCTTTTGGCGGACCCACACTCTAGACCCTCGTATCAGTGGCCTTTTGGCGAGCCCACTTTCTAGACCCACGTCTCATTGGCTATTTGGCTGCTCCCAATATCTCCTTCTGAATTCGATCACCCTCTGCTCTTAACTCTGCGAGCGCTACCTCGCCTTGTTCCTTTGTTGGAGCTTTGCCATGCCATTCATAGTTGTTTTCCATATAACTTACACCCTTGCCGGGGACCGTGTGACAAATGATTGCAGTGGGTTTTTCATAAATATGCTGGGCCTCTTCACATGCAGCAATAATCTCTCGCACGTTATGTCCATCAACTTCAATAACATGCCATTTGATAGCCTCATACTTATTCCTTAGCGGTTCAAGGGGAAATATATCCTCTGTATGTCCGTCAATCTGGATATTGTTCCTATCCATTAAAGTTGTTAGGTTTCTGAGTTTATGGTTGCCGGCCCACATCAGAGCCTCCCAGGTCTGACCCTCGTCGTGTTCACCATCGCTCATAACGCAGTAAACCCGATACTTTTTGCCATCGAGCCTACCGGCAATACACCTGCCGACAGCTTGTGAGAGACCCTGACCTAAAGGCCCCCCAGTGTTCTCAAGCCCGGGCAAGGATCGGTTATGTGGGTGGCCCTGGAGTCTCGAATCTATTTTTCTGTAGGTTAGAAGCTCCTCGACCGGAAAGTAACCGGCACGGGCCATTGCTGCATAGCGCACAGCGCAGATGTGACCGTTTGAAAGGATAAGCCTATCTCGCTCGGGCCAAAAGGGATTTTTTGGATCTTTTTTAAGGATGTGAAAGTAGAGGACAGCAAAAACCTCGGCCATTCCTAAGGGGCCTCCGGCATGGCCGCTTCCCACTGAAACAAGCATCTTTATTATGTCCTGGCGCATCGTGTTTGCCATCGCTTCGAGCTCTAAGACCTCAAGATCTGATATCGCCAACATATTCACCTCCACATAGCATTAAGCTATAGCCAGGCTCATGCCGCACCCTTTTTCCTCTCTCCCATCTCAGATTCCTCGCGTGCTTTTATTTTATTGATCCTTCTTGCGTGACGCTCGGCGTTTGAAAAGGGGGTCTTTAAAAAGATATCTACACCTTTAATCGCCTCGCTATGGTTCATAGCTCCACCGCCAAGACATAGGATATTGGCATCGGTGTCGTTTCTCGCCCTCTGGATTACATCTTCACTATAGCCAACCGCCGCCCTTATTCCTCTGACCTTGTTGGCGGCAATACACATACCGGTTGCGGTTGTGCAAACCAGGATACCGAAATTGCCCGGCTTGTTGGATGCAACCTTGTCTGCGACAGCAAATGCATAATCTGGGTAATCAACTGATTCTTTTGAGTACGTCCCTAAATCTTCAAATTCGATACCCTCATCTTTAAGATGTCGCTTTATTTCCTCTTTTAACTCGTACCCGCCGTGATCAGCGCCAAGGTAAATCATCTGGTCCCTCCATTGTTAAGCTAGTAGAATCTATATTTTCGAAACCTCCAGGGTTTAAACGAAATATTGATTTTGACCAACATGTGTTTGGAAATCGTTTTTATTTAACCGATATTCTTTTTGCCCCGAAATGGTTATATAAGTAAAAGCTAAAAATCACCGATTTCGGCTTTCGTAAATTTTAGACCAAAGGAGCCTCTATGAAGATAGGTTTTGTTGGGCTGGGTAAAATGGGAGGTAACATGGTTCAAAATCTTCTCGAAAAGGGTCATAACGTGGTTGTTTATGATCAACTAGCCTCGCAAGTCGAAGATTTAGTATCAATCGGCGCCACGGGCTCTTCTTCGCTAGAAGAGCTTACAAAGCTTCTTAAGCCACCAAGGATAATCTGGCTGATGGTTCCAGCTGGTCCAATAGTTGACAGTGTAATAGAAGGTTTATCTCCTGGACTGGGGCAAGATGATATTGTCGTCGACGGGGGCAACTCATTTTACAAGGATTCGGTTCGAAGAGCTGATTTGCTAAAGCAGAGGAATGTTCATTTCTTGGATATCGGCACAAGCGGGGGTCTTGAAGGCGCTCGCCATGGCGCCTCACTGACGATTGGAGGGGAAAAGGCGGTTTTTGAGCAACTTATTCCCTTATTCGAGGCACTATCAGCACCAAATGGCTATTCGTATGTGGGAGAAAGCGGTGCTGGGCATTTTACTAAAATGGTCCACAACGGCATTGAATATGCCATGCTTGAAGCCTATGGCGAAGGCTTGGAGCTTCTCTCTGCAGCTCCATTTGATATAGATATACCGCCCGCAATACGCGCCTGGGTTAACGGTGGGGTAATCCGTTCATGGATTTTAGAGTTGGCCGAGCGAGCACTTCAAAGTGATCCTGCGTTAAAGACCGCATCACCTTCAGTTGGAGGTGGTGAGACCGGGGAGTGGACGATCGAGGCCTCGATCGAGCAAAAAGTGCCGCTCCCGGTAATCTATACGGCGCTTGCCACGCGTTACCGCTCAAGAGAGACTGCTCCACTCGCTACCCGACTTATCTCCGCCTTAAGACACGAGTTCGGTGGGCACAAATAGAACACGCCAAAGAACTTTGCATGGACTAACTATTTTATATATACAAGCTTATGACCTGAACATTATGAGAATAGCAATGATACTTTTTTGATCGTTGGCGATCCCAAAAACTTTCTTTCAACTGCTTCTTCCTGGCTTTGAACGTCGATCTTCTCAACCGGCTCATCTATACCAAGCTCTTTCATAACCTCAGCTAAAACATCTTCAGCGTTTTTAAACGTGGGGCATCCTGAAAAATAAAGCAATTCTATCTTCATAGGCTTTTCTCCTCATGGGTTAAAGGTAATATCACCTCCTAATTATACAGCATAAAGCAAGGTAATCCTATGAG
>CADDYS010000038.1 GCA_902810715.1 bacterium
TTTCCGCACATGCGACCAGAGACCAGAGACTAGAAACTAGAAACTAGATACTAGATACTTGAGTTGAAAGTCTAGAGCGCGGGTCAAAGGATAAAGGGCCCGCGAAGGATGATTTTTACCTAGTTTCTAGTCTCTAGTCTCTAGAATAGATACCGATATAGTAATCAATACTTATATCTATGTAAAATACCTTGATAAGCCCTGGGAGCAGCTTAATTGGCGATAAATCTGCGAATAACACCCCGGTTGTTTTCGCTGTTGTGCTTAATAGATGGTAGAATAGATTTTAACTGTTTGCACCAAATTAAATGTGGGGATATTACAGTTGAGTAGCTGCGCAAATATTGAATTGAAGGTGCGTTAAGGCTAAGCTAGAGATGAGAGAAGGGAGAATAGGCTGTGTTTGAACGATTCACAGAACGGGCGCGCAGAGTCGTTGTTTTTGCACAAGAAGAAGCGCGCATGCTAAATCAAAACTACATAGGAACAGAGCACCTTCTCCTAGGCTTGATTAGGGAAGAAGAAGGAGTAGCAGCTAGGGCACTTCAGAGTTTAGGTATTAGCCTATATGATGTTCGTGCGCAGGTTGAAGAGATTATCGGCCGGGGTACATCAGCTCCGGTTGGTCATATTCCATTTACGCCAAGGGCGAAAAAAGTGCTCGAACTTTCTCTTCGCGAAGCCCTACAGCTAGGGCATAACTACATCGGAACCGAGCACATACTTTTAGGCCTTATAAGGGAAGGCGAGGGAGTGGCCGCCAGAGTTCTTTATAACCTTGGTGCCGATCTCGACCGCGTGCGAAATCAGGTAATCCAGCTCTTAAGCGGTTATTATGGCAAAACTGGGAGCGAACCGAGTGCCTACGGCAGGTCCTATGGAGGCTCGCTGCTCGATGAGTTTGGTCGCAACTTAACAAGGCTGGCCCACGAGAAGAAGCTTGACCCGGTCATCGGGCGCGAGAAAGAAATCGAACGTGTAATGCAGATTCTCTGCCGCAGGACCAAGAACAACCCAGTTTTGATAGGGGAGCCGGGTGTCGGTAAGACCGCGGTAGTCGAGGGACTTGCTCAGAGAATAGCCAATAACGAGGTACCGGATATTCTCAGGAACAAGGAAATATTCACCCTTGATCTTGGCGCCTTAGTGGCGGGTTCGAAGTACCGTGGTGAGTTTGAAGAGCGACTCAAGAAAGTCATGAAGGAAATTCGCGAACGGGGCGATATTATCCTTTTTGTTGATGAGATGCATAACCTGGTCGGCGCAGGTGCCGCCGAGGGTGCTATCGATGCCGCAAGCATACTAAAACCCGCACTTGCCCGGGGCGAGTTGCAGACAATCGGTGCAACGACCCTTGACGAGTACCGCAAGCATGTGGAGAAAGATGCTGCTCTAGAGCGCAGGTTCCAGCCGATAAAAGTTGGCGAGCCTACGGTTGAAGAGACCGTGGATATCCTTAGGGGTTTACGCGACCGCTACGAAGAACACCACCAAGTGACCATTACCGATGACGCGTTAATCGCTGCGGCGCAGCTATCCGATCGTTACATAGCGGATAGGTTCCTACCGGATAAGGCCATCGATTTAATCGATGAGGCCGCATCCAAGGTTCGTATGCAAAAGATGGTTATTCCGCCTGAAACTCTGGTAATTGAAGAGGACCTGCGGAATTTGCGACGTGAGAAAGAATCTGCTATCGCGGTCCAGGATTTTGAAAAAGCGGCGGTAATCCGCGACAAGGAGCGCAATCTTGAGCTTGAGCTCTCCGGTAAAGACTCAACATGGGAGGCACTCGCTCAGATGCCATCGGCAACGGTTGCAGAGGAGCAGATAGCGGATGTTGTATCAACCTGGACAGGTATCCCGGTATTCAGGCTGACGGAGGAGGAAACCTCGAAGCTGCTTCGTATGGAGGAAGAGCTTCACAAGAGGATTGTTAGCCAGGATGAGGCTATAAGAACTGTCTCAAAGGCTATTAGAAGAACAAGGGCGGGATTGAAGGACCCGAAACGTCCATCCGGCTCGTTTGTCTTCCTTGGCCCATCCGGCGTCGGCAAGACCGAGCTTGCTAAGGCGCTGGCCGAGTTCCTCTTTGGGGACGAGGGTTCGCTTATCCAGCTTGATATGTCCGAGTATATGGAGAAGCATACTGTATCCAGGATGGTCGGTTCGCCTCCGGGCTATGTTGGCTATGACGAGGGCGGCCAGCTCACTGAGCAGGTGCGCAGGCGTCCGTACTCGGTCATCCTGCTGGACGAGATAGAAAAAGCGCATCCGGATGTCTTTAACATCCTGCTGCAGATACTTGAGGATGGTAGGCTAACCGATGCGCAGGGCCGCGCGGTTGATTTTAAGAATACCATTCTTATAATGACATCAAATCTTGGTGCCCGCTATATCCAGAAGGGCACACCGCTTGGGTTCGGCAAAGCCCAGGAGGGTCTATCCTACGAGGATATGAAGAAAAAGGTCATGGGTGAGATCAAGAAGGCGTTCCGTCCGGAGTTCTTAAACCGAATCGATGACGTAATTGTCTTCCATGAGCTATCCAGAGATGATATTAAGAAGATTATCGATCTTCTGTTTGTAAGAGTTGTAAAGCAGCTTAGAGAACAGGCAATCGAGGTTGACCTAACCGATGAGGCAAAAGAGATCCTCGTAAGCGAGGGCTATGAGCCGGCGATGGGCGCAAGGCCGCTTCGCCGAGCATTGCAGCGATTCGTCGAGGACCCACTATCGGAGGGCCTGCTCTCGGGATTTTTTAAATCCGGCGAGAAGGTGGTCATCACGGGCAAAGACGGCAAGATAGAATTTCAAAGGCTTGAGCCGGCGCAGATTGGTTCTGCCGGTGGTCGTGAAGTATGAGCAAAACCAAGTACATAGTTAGATGTCAGGTCTGCGGGTGCACCGCTCCGAAGTGGATGGGGCGGTGCCCCGACTGTGGAGAGTGGAACTCCATGGTCGAAGAGCCCTTAGAGCCTGACATTTCGTTTTCTAAAGGAAAATATCCTGCCACAGCTGAGGCCGCCCAGCCGATAACTAATGTTGCCGCAGAGAAGGAGACCCGTGTTTCGACCGCATTACCTGAGCTTGACCGTGTCCTTGGCGGCGGCGTTGTGCCGGGCTCGCTTGTTTTAATCGGCGGTGAGCCGGGCATCGGCAAGTCCACGCTACTGCTTCAGATGGCAAACCAGCTTGCAGGAAGGATCGGTACGGTTCTAATTGTCTCGGGCGAGGAATCCGTACGCCAGATATCCTTACGGGCCAACCGGCTGGGAACGCTCTCGCCGGATTTGTTCCTGCTGTCCGAGGTCGATGTGACCTTAATCGACCATCAAATTAGGACGATCGAGCCGGCGCTCCTTGTTATCGATTCCATCCAGACGATGTATCACCCCGATATCCCATCGGCCCCGGGGAGCGTCTCCCAGGTGCGCGAGTGCACGCATTATCTGATGCGGATTGCAAAAAGTATTCATCTTCCAACTTTTATCGTGGGCCACGTCACTAAGGAGGGCTCAATAGCGGGGCCGCGTGTACTTGAGCATATGGTGGACACCGTTCTCTACTTTGAAGGGGAGACTTACCAGTCGTTTAGGATCGTGCGGGCGGTTAAGAACCGCTACGGCTCGACCAACGAGATCGGTATCTTTGAGATGACCGATGCCGGGCTGGTCGAGGTTGCAAATCCATCTGCGCTTTTTTTAAGCCAGAGACCGGAGGGCTCAACCGGCTCGGTTGCGATTGCGACGATGGAGGGGACAAGGCCGCTTCTCGTGGAACTTCAGGCGCTGGTAACATCTTCGCATTTATCTATGCCGCGCAGGATGGCCACGGGGCTTGACTACAACCGGCTTTCGCTTCTGGTAGCGGTGCTTGACAGAAGGCTGGGTTTGCACCTTGGCGGGGAGGATATCTACGTAAACGTGGTCGGCGGAGTTAAAGTAAACGAACCGGCCGCTGATTTGGGTATTGCCTTAGCTGTTGCTTCGGCACATCGGGACTTATCCGTTCCGAAAGACATGGTTGCAACCGGCGAGGTTGGTCTTGCCGGCGAGGTAAGGTTTGTAAGCCAGCTTGAGCAAAGGCTAAAAGAAGCCGAGAAGCTGGGTTTTAAGCGCGCAATCATCCCGGATCAAGAACTTAGGGTTAAAAGTAGGTTAAAACTTGACTTATTGCGCGTGAAAAATTTGCAGCAAGCGTTGGATTATATCACATAGGGTCCAGTGGCCGGGATAGAAGAAATTAAAAATTCAAAAATAAAATGCAAAGCATGTCCTGAGCAACGTTGAAGGATTGCGATGCAAAAATTATGTTGTAAACCCTCGCTGATTTTTCGCCGATGGATTTAATGTTAAAAATTAGTTATCATAATCTATTAAGCCGGAACGTAAACCGTTGTTCAAAAATGTTTAAGCTTTAGGGGTTTAGATGCAATTTAGCCGTCAGGAAGAACGAGCATTAGTAAAAGCACTGGAAAAAGTCGCGCCGGGTACGGAGCTTAGAGAAGGTCTCGAGCATATCCTGAGTGCACGCACGGGTGCTTTAATTGTTATCGGCGACTACGAAGAAGTCCAACCGCTATGCAACGGCGGCTTTGAGCTCTCCATTGAGTTTACCCCTCAGAGGCTGTTTGAGATTGCCAAGATGGACGGCGCGATTATTATGGACGATGCCATAAGCCGTCTGTTGCGGGCCAATGTCCACCTGGTTCCCGATCCCACGCTGCCGACAAGCGAGACCGGAATGCGCCACCGTACCGCCGAGCGTATCGCAAGGCAGACTAAGGCGCTGGTGATATCAATATCGCAGAGGCGTGATATTATCTCACTTTATCTCGACGGCATAAAGTACGCGCTACAGGATATAAGGGTCCTTCTTGCAAAAGCAAACCAGGCCCTGCAGACGCTTGAGAAATACAAAATTCGCCTTGATGAGGTTCTGGCGAATTTAAGCGCGCTTGAGTTTGAGGACTTGGCGACGCTTCTTGATGTCGTAACCGTATTGCAGCGATCCGAGATGGTGCGCCGTGTGTCCCGCGAGATTGAGCGATACATTAGCGAGCTTGGGACGGAAGGACGACTCATCAGGATGCAGCTTGATGAGCTGGTCGGCACTGCCGATGAGCAATCCATAATGATCATCAAAGATTACGCGCTCGATACTAAAAAGATAAACGGAATAAGTGAGGCCCTGGCGGATCTTACGCCGGAAGAACTTCTTGATCTTAACGAGATAGCAAAGGTACTCGGCTATGAAGAAGTAGTCGATCTTCTTGAACAGCCGGTTCACTCAAGAGGGTATAGGCTGCTCAGCAAAATCCCAAGGCTTTACTACGACGTAATCGAGAAGATTGTAAACAAGTTCCACAGCCTGCAATCCATCATGAATGCAAGCATCGATGATCTTGATGCGGTCGAAGGTGTCGGCCCGATCAGGGCTAAGGCGATAAAAGACGGGTTGCAGAGGCTTAAAGAGTACAATATTTTAGAGAGATATATCTAAAACTTAGGAGTCAGAAGTCAGAAGAAATTCTATGTAAGGTTGTAAATACCGAGCGTCTCAAGGCGCTCGTTTTCTTTGCAGATTATTTTGTCCAAGTCTAACTCGAGAAGAGCGCAAATTCCAGCTAAATAAAACAAAGTATCTCCGATTTCTTCCTGGATATTTTCCGAGCAGGTAGGGCAGAGTGACCCTTTAAGGTGGGTCTGCATGTAGCTGGCCATTTCCAAGAAGGTTGCGTCATTTGGGATTAATTGCTTTGAGGCGTCTATTTTTAGGCAGCCGCAGGCAGTTACCGAATTTACAATTGCTCGGTTTACGTGTGCGGTGGATTCCTGGAGTTTTGAGATGACGTCCAAAACGCTGCGATGTCGAACAAGATACTCAGCTACTGCGCTTTGAAATTGCTGGCAGTTCTTGTTGCCCATATGCACTCCTAAGACGCTTTCGGTTAAAACAATTTTAGTAATTTTGTGGGCGATTGTCAAGTTGAGCAAGGGGGTTGTCGATTAACTACCTATACAAAACGGGTGTATTATATGGCAATATCTACCAATTTATTTATGACTTTAAGCAATACACCGCTTAGTTTTTGGATTTCAAAAATTGCAGATTCATGTATGCTGCACTCATAGCTAATATTATCGTAACTGTGTTATTCTTAAAAATGCTAATAGGTACAGGAATTAAACAGCGGACAGGAGGTGACAAAGCAAACTGACCGATGTGAAATAAAATATAGGGGTGTTAGCAGTGTTACAATTAATACGAGTCGTATTTGTTGTAACCGGCGCCGTTGGAGGCTATGAGTTAGCAAACACCAAGTACGTACCAGGTCTTTTCGATAATCCAGATGCCAAGCGAATATTTGCTATTATTCTATACATCATACTGGGAATCGGCATCGGATACGTCCTTGGTGGAGTCATTGGACGTCGGTTACTAACGACACTGAATTGGCTGGAGAATAAGGTACAAAAATTGCCGACAGCCGACCTGCTACTTGCACTTTTTGGGTTGCTTGCCGGGTTGGTTTTAGCCTGGGTTATATCATATCCTTTTGGCTTAATAAGCGCGTATCTCCAGTTCTCAGTTGCTATATTCGCCTTTGTGGTGCTCGGCTACTTAGGTGTCAGATTAGCCTTGAAAAAAAGGGACGATCTGCAGGCATTTATGCGTGTTATACCTCTCCCAAGGGCTCATGAGGGCAAATCAGGCAAACTAGACCTTGGGAAGGCCAAGCTTTTGGATACGAGCGTCGTTATCGATGGGCGCATCGCCGATGTGGCGAAAACAGGATTTGTTGAGGGAAGCCTTACAGTACCGAGGTTTGTTTTAAGAGAGCTTCAGATGATCGCCGATTCCGAGGATTCGCTAAAGCGCAACCGGGGCAGAAGAGGCCTTGACATACTAAAAAGCCTTCAGAATGAGCCAAGGCTTCACCTTGAGATCCTGGAGAGGGACTATCCCGATCTAGCGGACGTCGATGCCAAGCTGGTTAGGCTGGCCTCGGAGACCAAGTCCTCGATATTGACTAACGACTATAACTTAAATAAAGTTGCTGAACTGCAGGGGGTTCAGGTCTTAAACTTAAATGAGCTTGCAAATTCGTTAAAGCCCGTGGTACTGCCGGGTGAGGAAATGCTTGTAGGCCTTATCCGGGAAGGTAAGGAGGCCGGTCAGGGCGTCGGTTATTTAGATGACGGTACTATGGTTGTTGTCGATGGAGGCAAGATACACGTTGGCGAGGAAGTTGAGATTCTGGTGACCAGCGTTCTTCAGACTCCTGCGGGCCGGATGATTTTTGGCCGGATGAAGGATTATTAGGTGACAAAATAGTATGAACCTGGCTCTGATTGTTGCCGCTGGAAAAGGCATACGCATGGGAAATGAAAGGGGCAAGCAATTCTTGCCCCTTTTAGATAAGCCTGTGCTTGCCCACACGCTTATCGCGTTTCAGGGAGCCCGGTCAATAGATGCGGTAATCGTCGTAACCACCGGAGAAAATTTTAAGCAGTGCCGTCTGGCAATTAAAAAGTATGGTATAACCAAGTCTGTTAACGTTGTAAAAGGCGGCGATGAGAGGCAGGACTCGGTATATAACGGGCTTATAGCTGCAAAAGAGCTCGCCGGGGTAGACGTAGTGGCGGTACATGATGGGGCCAGAGCCCTTGTTGGGCCCGGATTGATCGACAGTATTGTAGCCGGAGTCGAGGGCTCTGATGGTGCGGTTGCCGGTATCCCTGCAAAGGATACAATAAAGCTGGTGGAGGACGGCTATATTGTTGAGACGCTTGACAGGGAAAAGACATGGCAGATACAGACGCCGCAGGCGTTTTACTTTGATGTCCTCCTGCACGCCCACGAAAAGGCACGGGCAGCGCGCTTCTTTGGCACAGACGACTCCGTTTTGGTGGAAAGAGCCGGAGGGAAAATAAAAGTCGTCTTGGGCTCGGAGGAGAACATAAAAATCACTACACCGGTTGATCTTACTATTGCAGAAGCAATTCTAAGTAAAAGACAATTATCTAATCAGTAGGCGGTTTAGGCCAAAAGGCGAAAAGGCCAAAAGGTGAGAAGGAGAGAAATAAAATTCAGAATATGGCACGTGGCGCAAGCCCAATCGGAATCAAAGTAGTGAAAAGTAGATGAGGGTTGGAATTGGTTTTGATGTGCACAGGTTTATAGAGGGCCGCCCACTTATTCTAGGCGGGGTTGAAATCCCCTCTGAGATAGGGTTGGAAGGGTTCTCAGATGCCGATGTGCTTACACATGCGATAATCGACGCGATATTTGGCGCAATCGCCGCGGGCGACCTGGGTCACTATTTTCCCGATACCGACCTGCGGTTTAAGGATATATCCAGCCTTAAGCTTTTGGAGGATGCCGTTAGCGTATTGAAAAATCGGGGGTATAGGATATCTAATATTGATGCAATCGCCATTCTGGAAAAACCGAAACTGGCCCCTTACCGGCAGCAGATGCGCGAGATGCTTGCCAAAATAACCGGCTTGGATGTCTCAAGGATAAGCATCAAGGCAACGACAACCGAGGGACTGGGCTTTACCGGCAGGGGAGAAGGCATGGCCGCCCAGGCTGTCGTGTTGATTGAGGAAATAGAAAATGAATAAAGTTCGCGTACGCTTCGCGCCTAGCCCGACGGGGCGACTTCATATCGGCACGGCACGGACTGCTCTTTTAAATTGGCTTTTTGCCAGGAAAGAGCGGGGGTTTTTTATCGTCCGAATCGAGGACACCGATCGAAGCCGCTCCACAATCGAGTATGAGGAGTCGATACTGGAGGACCTTGCATGGATGGGACTTAACTGGGATGAGGGACCCGATATCGGCGGCGATTACGGCCCGTACCGGCAAAGCGAGAGGTTTGAGCTATACCAGATGAGGGCTGACGAACTTCTGCGCTCGGGCCAGGCTTACCGCTGCTATTGTACTCCTGAGGAGCTTGAAGAAAGGCGAAAGAAAAGGCTTGCAATAGGGTTGATGCCCAAGTATGAGGGTACTTGCCGCAACTTAACCGCCGATCAGGAGGCCGAGTGCCTCGCGCAGGGCAGAAAACCGGCGGTGCGCTTTAGAGTGCCGGACGAGAAGATAATCGTGCAAGATTTGGTGCGCGGCGAGATTGAATTCTCAAGTGATGTCATCGGCGATTTTATCATAATGCGCTCCGACGGCTCCCCGTCTTTTCACTTGGCCGTTGTTGTTGACGACGGCGAGATGGGCATCACGCACGTAATAAGGGGCGAGGACCACATTACTAACACAGCAAAGCACGTACCGCTGTTTCAGGCGTTGGGATATCCCATCCCAAAATTTGCGCACAACGCTATGATTCTTGGTCCCGATGGGGGAAAGCTCAGCAAACGGCATGGGGCAACATCGGTTGGTGAGTACCGGGAGAAAGGGTACCTGCCCGAGGCGATAGATAACTACCTTGCGCTTTTGAGCTGGGCGCCAGAGGATACCCGCGAGGTCTTCTCTCCTGAGGAGCTGGCGGCTGCGTTTGAGGTTGAGCGGATATCCAAAAGTCCGGCCATATTTGATGTCAACAAGTTAAATTGGCTAAACGGCCAGCACATAAGGTCGGCCGGTTTGGAAAGGCTCACCAACCTGTGCATCCCGTATCTAAAAGACGCAGGCCTGATCCCGCAGGCCGAGCCCTCACAGGAGGAGTTCGCACACCTGGTAAAAATAGTTGAAGCGGTTCGCGGCAATCTTACCGTGCTGTCTGAGATACCTGAGTATGCTAGAATATTCTTAAGTAAATACGAGATACAGCCCGAAGCCGTCGAGTGGCTTAAAAAGACGCAAGCCCCCGAAGTATTATCCGCACTGCTTGAGCAAATTCGAAATCATGGAGAATTGGACTTTGAGGGCGGTCGCGAGCTGGTTAATGGATTGCGTGATATGTTTAAGCCGCTTAAGATTACCGGAAAAGATCTTTTTATGCCGGTCCGTGTCGGGCTTACCGGAGCCGTAAAAGGGCCGGAGTTGCCTTTTGTCCTCAATATCTTGGATAAGGATGAGGCAATCAGGCGAGTAGAAGCGGCTATCTCAAAGTCAAAAACCATGTCAGCTCATAGCTGACAGCTCACAGCTCATAGAGTGAGGGCAAGAGGTGCGGGTATTAATTTCTTCCTGTCAGCTGCGAGCCATGAGCTGTGAGCTAATATGAGGTGGTGTTCTTAAGAAATGTCCCTAAAAATCTACAACACAATGAGTAGGGAGAAGGAAGAGTTTGTTCCCCGCGACGCGGGCAAGGTCGCCATGTATGTTTGCGGGCCGACCGTCTACAACTATATCCATATTGGAAACGGGCGCACATACTTGTCCTTCGATATCATCTACCGCTACTTAAAATACCGGGGATACGATGTTAAGTACGTTCGCAACCTGACCGACGTCGACGATAAGATCATAAACAAGGCCAACGAGGAAGGTGTCCCGGCTGAGGAGATAGCCGAGCGATACTCAATTGCGTTTAATGAAGATACCGAGCAACTCGGTCTTGCAAAACCCACAATCGTACCGAAGGCGACAGAGCATGTAAGAGAGATGATTGAGATCATCGAAGGGTTGATAGATAAAGGGCTTGCCTATGTCGTAGAAGGCGATGTCTATTTCGAGGTGACGAAGTTTGCCGATTATGGAAAGCTTGCCCACCGCTCCTTGGAAGACATGCGTGCGGGTGAGCGTGTTGAGATAGATCCACGCAAGCACCATCCAATGGATTTTGCGCTTTGGAAATCGGCCAAGCCGGGGGAGCCGTCCTGGGACAGCCCGTGGGGCAAGGGAAGGCCGGGATGGCATATCGAGTGCACCGCCATGTCTCTAAAATACCTGGGGCAGGGCTTTGACATTCACGGCGGAGGCCGTGATCTTATCTTCCCGCACCACGAAAACGAGCTTGCCCAAACGGAAGGCTATACCGGTAAGCAGTTTGTCCGGTACTGGATGCACGGGGGAATGGTAAACATCGGCGAGGAGAAGATGGCCAAGTCGCTTGGTAATATCATCCTGGTGAGAGATCTTCTTAAAGAACACAGCCCGAATGTGCTGCGGTTGCTCGCACTTGGCACGCATTATAGAAGCCCGATTGATTTCAGTCCTGAAAAGCTAAGGGAAGCCGAATCGGCGTATGATAGGTTCCTAAACGCAAGGAGAAGAATCGCGCAGGCACTGGAGTCACCGGCAGTTACCAGGTTCCCCGAGCTGGTTGAGGAGGCGGGCCGGTTGCAGCGCGCTATCCAGGAGACCAAGAGTAAGTTTATCGAGTCGATGGACGATGACTTTAACAGCGCCGCCGCACTTGCATCACTCTTTGAGCTGGTAAGAGAGATCAATATGTTTATCGAGTCCAACGAGCAAGAGATGACGATGATCGCAAAGGATGCACTTTCTACAGCGGACGGCATGCTAACAGAGCTTGCCGGCGTAATGGGCCTTAACTTGATGCTTCCCGAAGAGACCGCCGGGCTTGAGGCAAATCTACCGGCAGAAATATATGACCTGGCCGCCGAGGTCTTAGGGCTAAGTTTAGATAACAAGGCAAAGAGCGAGCTTCTCGACGAGCTCCTGGTGCGAAGAAACGAGGCCAGGAAACAGAAAGACTGGGCTACCGCCGATATGATAAGAAACAGCCTTGCCGGGATGGGTATCGAGATCGAAGATACCCCGCTTGGCTCAAGGTGGAAACTGTCTAGAGACTAGAGACTAGAAACTAGAGACTAGAAACTAGAAACTAGATTGTGCGGGTCCAGAGTGCGGGTAAAAGAATCGCCATTGCGAGCGACTGGAAGGAGCGAAGCAATTTCGGTATGGTTGCCCGATTTATCAGGCGATTAGAATTTACGACTTTAAGAGAGGTAACTTGGAAACAATTGAGGGGCGGCAGGCTGTCTATGAGACGCTTAAAAGCCGAAAGCGAATCGGTAAAATATATATAGCGCAGAATATAAAACCGTCCGATATCATACAGAAAATTGAAGCCCTGGCCAACAAACAGGGCGTTTATATTGAGAGGGTGGATAAGGCACGGCTGGATGAGGTGGCGCAGTCCCGGGCACACCAGGGAGTAATCGCGCTCATCGAGAAATATAAGTATCTCTCGCTCGCAGACCTTCTTGAGAATGTCGACATGGAGAAGAAGCCGGTCCTCTTAATCCTGGACGGTATAACCGACCCGCAAAACTTAGGCGCGCTTTTAAGGACAGCCGATGCGGCGGGAGTCGCCGGAGTCATTGTGACAAAGCGGCGGGTTGCGCCGATGACGGCGGCAGTACATAAAGCCTCCGCCGGTGCGACCGCATATGTAAAGATTGCCCAGGTTAGTAATCTTGCTTACACAATCGACGACTTAAAAGAGATCGGCTTCTGGGTGGCCGGTGCAAGCGAGAAGTCGGATACGGCCTACTTTAAAGCCGATCTTAATCAACCCATAGCGATCGTCCTGGGAAGCGAGGGAAAGGGCATCTCGCGTCTTGTCGCAGAAAAATGTGACTTCTTAGTGGCAATCCCGATGAAGGGTGAGGTATCTTCACTGAATGTCAGTGTCGCCGGCGCTATCTTGATGTATGAAGCCCTAAGGCAACGCATTGTCACGTAGGTCTAGAATGAAAGTACACCAAAAGGCGAATGAAACGAGGGTCTAGATTGTGGGTCCGCCAAAAGGCCAAAAGGTGAAAAGATAATAAAAATCCCCTTTTGGCCCCTTGGCCTTTTCGCCTTTTCGCGGGCACTAACATATGAGAGTAAGAAAAGAGTCGAGAGAATTGACACGGTTACTAATAGTTGACGGATACAACTTAATATACACGACTAACCGGTATAAGAAGTGGCGGGATACCGATCTTGAGCTTGCCCGGGTTAAGTTGATAGAAGATCTTGCCACTTTGGAGACAACCGGCGACTACAAGATTATGCTTATCTTTGATGCCATAAAGACCGGTACACCAGGTCGACACCATGCCAAAATCCTCGGCGTTGATGTCTGGTTTACGAGGACCGGCGAGACAGCCGACCAGATGATCGAGCGGATTGTGTACCAGAGCGATTTTGAGGGAGATGTCGTTGTTGCAACGTCCGACTACACTGAGCAGAAAGTGATATTTAAGCCGGGTGTTTTACGAAAGACATCGCGGGAGCTTGTCGCCGAGCTGGAGTCGATTGAGGATGAGTTAAGGATGCCGTCTAAGAAGACCGGGAGGTTCCGCTTGGAAGAGAGACTTGATACCGCTCTAAGACACGCACTCGAGCGAATAATCGGTACCAGGGAATAGCACTTAATAATTATTTTCTTGACGTACGTTTATATGACGCCTATAATAATTTCGTTACCAATCATCCACTTAGCTACTAATGGCTGGCCCTGAGCAGCAGAGGGCCGATAGGATGAGTTATTCGCGTCTTAACAGTCAGAGGAGAGCTAGCAGTGCAGATCCAAACAGGTTTGTCTTATTATGTTCCAGGCGCGGTTCTTCAGACTCTGCCCGATTGCCAATTGGTTATCGCAGCTAGGATGGGTAATGACACTGCCCTTGAGTTTCTCTTGGATAAATACAAGAACTTTGTTAGGTTAAAAGCTCGCGCTTACTTCTTAATCGGCGCCGATTGGGACGATCTAGTCCAGGAGGGCATGATAGGTCTTTATAAAGCTATACGCGATTACCGAGAAAACAAACAGTCCTCGTTTAGGGCTTTTGCGGAGCTTTGCATAACAAGGCAGATAATAACGGCGATTAAGACAGCGACCCGCCAAAAACACCTTCCCTTAAATTCTTACGTCTCGCTTAACAGCCCGGTTTATTTTGAAGATGAATCCGACCGTATGCTCATGGATCTGCTTTCCGGCGACGAGATTACCGATCCGGTTGACTTGGTGATAAGCGGTGAGGAGATACAGAGCATGCAGACCAGCTTTGGCGAGATATTAAGTGATCTCGAGGCCCAGGTGCTCAAGCTATACATCGATGGGAAGTCGTATCAGGAAATAGCAGATGAGCTAAACCGGCACGTAAAGTCAATCGATAACGCTCTCCAAAGAGTCAAGCGAAAAATAGAGCTGCATCTTAAAAGAAGACACTCGGAAGTCTAACGAGTACCCGCTAAATGCGGGTATTTTTTACTCTATTATTTGTTTTAATAGGCAGACAAGGGAATAATTATTAATAGTTATCATGCCATATATCTTAGTTTAAAGAGTAACAAACCTGGAGATAAAATAACGGCTTAGGAATCAGTAGCCAGAAGCCGGGAATCAGAAGAAAGGAAAGGACAGATAGTGGAAGAGAAGTTTAATCGTGAAGGCGATGAGCGTATAGGTTCCGAGGATTCAAGCAGCAACATTTACCATACCGGTTTTGGCACTGTGCAGGGAGGACGGTTAGGGCCCGGTATAAAATTGGTTGCCGTAGTCGCCCTTATAAGCGCTCTTTTCGGTGCGCTGATTGTGGCGTTTCTTGTCCCCTACATGTATGGGAACACCCCCGCCGGCGTTTACGGAAACGGCAATGCGGCATCGGTTAACTCTAAAGAGATAATCAAGGTTGATAGGGGATCGGTAAGTCCGGTTACCGCTGTCGCAAAGAAACTGCAGCCCTCAATCGTAAACATCAGGATAAAGCAGTCGATAAAGGACACGTTTCACCCTGATGTTATAGGCGGCGCCGGCTCGGGCGTTATCTTTAGCCAGGATGGCTACATCGTAACGAACAACCACGTTATATCAAATGCAAAAGATATCTTTGTAACCGTAGGGACAGAGGAGGTCAAGGGTAAGGTAGTCGCGGCGGATAAAGAGACCGATATCGCCGTAATTAAGGTGGATAGGACGGGTTTGCCTGCTGCCGAGTTCGGTTCTACTAAAAAGATTCAGGTTGGCGACCTCGCGGTCGCAATCGGAAGCCCGTTTGGTTTTGAACATACGGTGACCTCGGGCATTATCAGTGCGCTAAACCGAACCGTAAGCATGCCGGACGAGGATACCAAGGAGGTTAAGACCTATACCAACTTGATCCAAACCGATGCCCCGATAAACCCGGGAAATAGCGGCGGCGCTCTGAGTGATGTGCAGGGGAGAATTGTCGGAATCAACACACTTATCATGTCGACCAGCGGCGTTACCGAGGGGGTGGGGTTTGCGATTCCCGTGGAGACAGTTGTAAGCGTCGCAAGACAACTTATAGAGAAGGGCAAAGCAAGCCACCCCTATATGGGAATACTGGGGCAAAACGCTGATAGTGGAGTGGTCGTCGGCAAGGACTCAGAAATTAAGAAGGGTGCGGTGGTCGTCGAGGTGGTTAAAGGAAGCCCGGCGGACAAAGTAGGGATAAAGGCGCAGGATGTAATAGTAGCTCTCGATAACACACCGGTTGAGAGCATGGATGAAGTCATTGCAGATGTTAGACAAAAGAAAGTCGGCGATAAGATAAAGATAACCTACCTGAGAGGCGGCAAACAAAACACAGCCGAGCTGACCCTGGTAGAAAAGCCCAGGTCTTAGGTGGGTGCTTATTGCAAATCCAGATAATCGCCGTCGGTAAAATAAAAGAGGACTACCTAAAGCGCGGCATAGATGATTATAAAAAGCGCTTATCAAAATACACAGGCGTTAAGGTAATTGAGGTTGCGGAAGAAAACATAGCCGCCAGGCCGGATTATGAGGTTAAGGCAAAAGAGGCGCGGAAACTTCTCAAGCACCTGGCAGAGCGAGACTCGTGGTATGTGGTGGTCCTTGATCGGCAGGGGATTGAGGTATCCTCAGAGAACCTTGCGCAGAGAATCGAGTCCCTAATGGTTGCGGGGAGAAGCAACATCGCGTTCGTCATCGGAGGAACTCTGGGATTAGATGATTCTCTTGTTAAATCCGCCGATTTACAGTTGTCCCTTTCAAAACTGACCTTCCCACACCAAATCACAAGATTTATCCTTCTTGAGCAGCTCTATAGATCTTTTAAGATCATCAGGGGAGAGCCGTATCACTATTAAGAAGCCAGAAGCCAGAAGAGTATTTCACCCCCCTTTCTTTGCGCAAAAAAACCAACAATTTTTATGCCGATTGGAAAAATATTCTTTAATATTCTAAAGTTTTCCAGTTTTCCTACCGATAAATATATAAATTTGCACATGTAAATTTGCACAGTTTACCGAATCCACCAAGTATTACCCCACTAAGATTTAACCACAGCATTAAAACCACTAAAGAGACGATTTAGCCTTTTCGAACTTTTTCAAGTCTTCGAGGGGAGATTGTTTAATGCAGAGGATATTAAGAGCAAAAAGGTTCAAGTTCCTTGTTACCTTGGTTTTGCTGGTGACCTTTTTTAATTTAGGGCTGCCGCTTAATGTGTTTGCCGCAGTGGCAGCAGATGCTGCACAACACAAAAGCATAAGCAGCGGGGGTGATGAAAGCCCAGGCTTATTTGCAACAATCCTCGATAGCGTAACATCCTTTGTCTCAAAAATAGGAAAGTCTATTGCAAATATAGGCAAGTCCATAAGAGCGGCGATTGCAAGCATTGGAAAAGATAAAGCCGACCCCAAAATCCCCGAAAAGACACTAAGCAGTAACACGACTAAGCTTGGTGATGGCAAATACCGAACTGAAATCTACTCCGAGCCCGTTAACTATAAAGATAAAGATGGAGACCTTGAGGCAATAGACAACACCCTGGTTAAAGCCAACAAGGATAACTTTGCTTTTGAGAACAAGGCAAATAGTTTCAATGTCTACTTTGCCGAGAACACGATCAGTAACAACCTGGTGCGTGTTGTAAGTGACAAGCACACGGTCGAGTGGAAGCTACTTGATGCTAATAACGCAAGTGGGCATGAGAAGGATAGCTCAATCACCTACGAGGGTGTCTTTGATGGTGTGGATCTGAAATATAGCGTTCAAAACACCAAGGTAAAAGAAGAGCTTATCCTTAAGAACCCAAAAGTGCCCACCACCTATAAATTCGAGCTAAGTCTTAAAAACCTCTACTATACACAAGAAAAGGACGGCTCCATTGGCTTTTATGATCAAGTAACAAAAAAGAAGGTTTGGTCTTTTGAAAAGCCTTTCATATGCGATGCGGCGGGGCAAGAGTGCGAGAACGTCTCACTAACCGTAAAAGATGCCAAGGGACATATATATCTTGAGCTTAACGCAAACAAAGATTGGCTAGAGGCAAAGGGAAGGAAGTTCCCTGCTGTGCTTGACCCCACTGTTACGTTTCAGCCGAACCCGGCAGTGGGCCGAGACACTTTCGTCTCATCAAGGTATCCAAACAGCAACTACTATGCCAGGTCCTATATCAAGGCAGGCTACGATGGTACCCACGGCTCGACTCTATCCCTAATATACTTTAGCGATATCGGTAGCATTCCGCATGGTGCCAAGATATACGGCGCAAACTTGAGGGTGGATCAGTACTCGGGCGGCTCCGGGGGCTATGTCAACCTGTATGAGGTCTACGAGCCCTGGGTGTCGGGTAGTGTAACCTGGAACAGTATGCCAGGCTCTGGTGGTACCCCGGAATCTTCCGCATATAGCCATAACGGTTGGCTGGGCCTTGATACCACCGCACTTACCCAGAGATGGGTTAACGGCGAAGATGCTAACTATGGGGCAATGCTGGATTTTAGCGGCAGTGGAAGCAGATACTTCCGCTCATCTGACTCCGGCTACTCCGGGCTACGACCTTATATATCGATTAATTACGAGATAGATACAAGCCCGCCCAATATATATGTCGATTACCCCCAAGACGGTGATATTATAAGCGGCGAGTCATACATCCAGGCATATACCGCTGATAACAACGAGGTCTCAACAGTATTATACTACATTGACGGTAACTTTAAGGGCTATGGGTCTGATGGCTGGAGCTATATTGATTGGAATACCGCCGCGTATAGAGATGGCAACCACACGGTAACAGTTATAGCCTACGATCCTGCAGGAAACAGCAGAAGAGTTGATCTACCGGTTACCGTTGACAACAGCGCACCACAAGTAAGCATAGCTTCTCCTAGCGCTGGCACAGTTGTATCAGATAGCCTGCCTGTAAGCATAAATGCTAGCGATGCAGGCTCTGGTATAGATTTTGTTATTCTTTATGTAAACGATCAGCCCATCGCAGCTCTAAATAGCTCCCCTTACACTTGCAGTTTAGATACCACCGGGTGGGACGCCGGCGAGTATACTATCAAGGCCGAGGCTTATGATGTCGCTGGCCATGTTGCTCAATCAAGCTCAATTAAGGTCAAGGTCGACCATGAAAGCCCGGCAATTCAGATAATCTCTCCGTATGCAGACGAATATCTACACGAAACGGCTCCCGTTTGGTTTTATACCTTCGATGACTTGGGCGTAATTCAGGCGCGCTTCTACGTTGACGGCTTTCTGCAAGATACCAGGGACTATCCGTTCTTCTACTCTCCGTGGCTTCCTTGGATGGATGCCTTTAGCTGGGATACGACAAAAATTGCTGAGGGAAATCATAAACTATCAATTACCGTTAAGGACCTATACGGCCATGAAAGCAGCACCGGTGTTCAGGTAATAGTTGACAACACCAACCCAACGGGCGATATTACGAACCTAAAAGATGGCCAGTTCTTAAGGCAAACGGTTCCCGTTGAGGTAGATGCAACAGATACTGCCTCAGGCATCGATAGAGTCGAGTTCTACGTTGATAACAACCTGGTGGATACAGAGTACGATTCCCCATATACCTTTGATTGGGATACAAGGGCAGTAACAGATGGTGCCCACACAGTACTTACTAAAATATTCGATATGGCGGGCAACGCAATAACCAAACAGGTTACGGTTAATGTGGATAATACCGCACCGGTGTCTGGCATAACCCAGCCAATTGTTATACCGCCAGCTACTTTTGCTCTCGTAAGCGGGATGGTAAACATCTCCGGCTTTGCGACGGATAACATGGCTGTTGATGGACTCCACTTAAGGATCGAGAAGCTGGGCGGAGGATACGAAAAGGAAGACTTCTCCGATATCTATGCCGGCAGTGGCACTTGGAGCTGGGATACCGCAAAAGTTAAAGATGGTGAGTATATTATCTCGCTTACCACCAACGACAAAGCAGGGAATAGCGCAACTGCTACTCTAAATGCAGTTGTTAAAAACATTCCAGATGAGCTGGGTATTAAAGGCTTCTGGACATATTACAACCAGCCAATGACCTACTTTGATGCCCGGGTAAATGCAAAGAACGGCAACTTAGTCCTAAAGAAAACCGATCTTGATATCGGCGGCAAGCTGCCTACAAGCGTGACCCGTGTGTATAACAGCCAGGCTGAGGGGGTAGAGTCTCTTGGCTGGGGCTGGCACCTAAATATAGGCGAATACCTAAGCGAATACGCAAACGGCAACATAGAGCTTCTGGATGCCTCAGGTACCAAGCTACTCTTTACCAAGAATAGCGATGGCACCTATACCTCTCCTGCCGGTATATACGACACTTTAACAAAGAGTGGCGGTGGAGTTGCAACCACATACACATTAACCTACCAGAATAAAATCAAGGACGTCTTCGATTATGCAGGAAACCTAATTAAGACCGTGGATTTAAACGGCAACAGCGTAACTTATGATTACGATGAGAGCGGCAGACTTGCCGCAATTACCGATGATGCCGGTCGAGCCTATAGCCTTGCCTATAGCTCAAACGGACTTCTTAAGTCCATTACCGATCCTGCAAATCAGAAGGTCACCTATACATATAATGACAATCTTGACCTGGTGCAAGTAACTAACCAGGCAGGCCATATCTCAACTTATGAGTATGACGGCAACCACAACTTAATTAGCTTTACCGACGGCACGTTAGATACAGGCGGGCAGCCCAACAAGTCCAGGTTTGAATATGCCGATGGCAGGGTAGTGGCATTTACCGATCCGTTAGGCAACGAGACCACATATGCTTACGATGCTATAAACAGGCAATTGATTGTAACTGACGCCCTGGGGCATAAGACCATCTACACCTTTAGCGAAAGCGGCAACCCCGCACAAGTAAAAGACCCGCTGGGTAATACCACATCCTTTGAGTTTGACTCAAACAACAACTTGATGGCAACTATTGATGCCAAGGGAGGCAAAATCTCCTACGTCTACGATAGCGCCGGAAATGTTGTTAAGACCATAGATACTTTGGATAGGGAGACTCTTTATACCTACGATATAAACAACGAACCGATCACTATAACATATCCTGATAGCAGAACGGCACAGTATGCATATGATGCACAGGGCAACCTGCTACAAGAGACCGATGCCCTAGGCAAAACCACCACCTACACTTATAACGAGTATGGGGACCGCACGAGTATGACCGATGAGGGCGGTGCAACAACTAACTACGCCTATGATGACATGGGTAATCTTGCATCGGCTACCGATGCAAAGGGAAACACGACTAACTTTGACTACGATGTCTTAGGCCAACTAACGACGATACAGGACCCGCTGGGCAATACCACATCTTATGCTTATGACGCTTTGGGCAACAGGACATCTGTTACCGATGCTAACGGTGCGACTACCGAGCTTAGATATGATGCTAACGGGCAGGTTATCTCACAGACCGATCCGTTAGGTGCTATAACAACCTTTACCTATGATGGAAACGGCAATACGGCATCTGTTGCTGACGCCAAAGGTGAGACAGCTACATTCACCTATGATGCGGCCGGTAACCAGGTGGCGGAGACCGATCCGTTAGGCAATACCACGAGTTATCAATATGACGCCGCTGGAAATGCGACGAAGACCACCGACCCAGAAGGTAGGACTACAGTATTGAACTACGATAACCTGGGTCAGGTAGAGTCGGTCTCCACACCCGAGGGTGCTAAGACTGCGTACAGCTATGACTCTGAAGGTAATGTAACTAGTGTAACTGATCCCAATGGCGGCGCTACGAGTTATTCCTATGATAAAAATAACCAGGTAACTAAGGTCAAAAATCCTTTAGGGTATCTCGCTAAATTTGAATACGATGCCAACGGAAATGTTACCAAGACAACCGATTTTAATGGGCAATCCTCAGCTATAGCCTACAATGCTGTGGGTAACGTAACTACTGTCACGGATGCCTCTGGCGCAAGCAGTAGCTATACTTACGACTCAACCGGCAACCTGGCAAGTATAACCGACAGCCGTGGGCAGAAAATGGAATATAGCTATGACGCCCTCGGCAGAGTAACGGCAGAGACCGATCCGCTTGGCGATACAACTAAGTATGAGTTTGACGGTGTGGGTAACCTCATAGCGCAAAGCGATGCTATGGGTAATAAATCAACATATACCTATGATGCTAATAGTCAGCTTACAAAAGAGACCGACGCTTTAGGCAACTCAACCAAATATGCTTATGATTCCCTGGGTAACCTCACAAAAGAGACCGACCCGGAGGGTAACCCAACCACCTACACATATGATGCGAACAACCGGTTGGCCAGCGAGACTGATGCTGAAGGCGATACTGAAAAATATGCCTACTCACCGAGCGGCAATCTCTCATCAGAGACAAATACAAGGGGCTTAACCACCAAGTACACTTATGACTCACAGGGCAACGTTACAAGCGCAACAGATCCCACCGGCAACGTGGAGAAGTATACTTATGACGGCGTGGGCAACTTAAAATCTGAGACCGATGCCCTGGGAAATACCACCAATTACAAATACGACAGTGCAAGCAAACTTATCCAGGAGACAGACCCGCTTGGCGCAATCACCAAATATGATTACGATCCTCAGGGCAATCTTACCTCTGAGACCGATCCATTAGGTGGCATTCAGAAGTATGTCTATGATGCCAACGGCAATATAATTAAAGAAACTGATCAATTAGGAAACAGCACAACTTACACCTATGACCCGGCGGGCAACGTACTCAAAGAGGTTGACCCACTTGGCCGTATCATAAACCGAGATTACGATGCCGCCGGCAACCTGGTGGCTGAAACCGACGCCCAGGGCAACACCACCCGCTACACCTACGATGCCAACGGCAACATAAAACAAGAAATTGACCCTCAGGGCAACATAACCACATATAGCTTTGATGCAAATGACAACCTAACCGGTGCTGTCGATGCTATGGGCAACGCCACAACATATACCTTTGACGGAAATGGCAACGTAACAAACTCAACCGATGCCAACGGCCTGGTAACCGGCTACACGTATGACTCTAGAGGCAATTTAACCTCTGTTACCGACCCGGCAGGAAGCACAACCAAATACACCTATGACGGTGAGGATAATCTCTTATCCGCAGCCGACTCTTTAGGGCAGAAGACCACCTATACCTACGACGCAAACGACAACCTTGCAAGTATAACTGATCCTTTGGGAAACACGACAACTTACACCTACGATCCAGACGGCCAACTGATAAGCATGACCAATGCCGATGGAGAGACCACAACCTATACTTACGACAAAGCCGGCGGACTTGTGCAGATCACTTATCCAGGCGGATCAACGGTAACTTATGCTTACAACGCCGCAGGAGACATGGTATCAAAGACAGACTCCTCCGGCACCACCAGCTATACCTATGATGCCACCGGAAAAGTTACCCAGGAGATAAGCTCTGATGGCACAACTATCGAGTATACCTACAACGCCGCCGGAGACATAACCGGCAAGAAGGTAAACGGATCAAGCACGAGCTACACTTACGATGAAAGCGGGCACATAACGTCAATCAAGGACGCTAATGGGGCCGCCATCTACTTTACCTACGACAGAGCAGGAAACAGGACATCTGTAAAATATCCAAACGGTATCACAACTAGCATGTCCTATGACAAGGCAGACCGCTTGGTTAGCATAACCACTACCAATACAGCTGGCGCAACCCTCTCTACTACTACATACACCTATGACAAGTCTGGAAACAGAGTTGAAATAACAAATGAGAAAGGCACGTACAAGTACATCTATGACAGGTCAGGGCAATTAACCTCAGCTACTTATCCAGATGGCAGAACCGTCTCTTACACCTATGACAAAGCCGGAAACAGATTAAGCCAAGATGTAACTGTTGCATACGGTGGAGTCCAATCAAATGGCAAGAAGAAAGGCATAGATGAGATAGTGAGTGAGGTCGTCTCAGGCGGCAAAGTAAACGGTAACAAAGACGGCCTAAGAGCAAACATCCAGGCGGTGCTTCTTGGAAGCTACCTAAATGGAGACAAGAGTGGCCTAAGAGACACGATTCTTAGCGCGGTAAATGGATATACCGTGAGTATTGCAACTTACACATATAACAGTGCAAATGAGCTAACAAAAGCAGATTACCCAATCCTGCCTACAACGTACACCTATGCCTATGATCGAAGCGGCAACATGACAAGTGATGGGTTTAAGACCTATGCTTATGACTCACAAAACCGCCTCCTCTCCATAAAAGATAAAACCAAAACCATCGCCTTTACTTATGACGACAAGGGACTTAGAAAGTCGATGTCAGTAAACGGCAAAACAACCTACTTCCACTATGAAGAGAATAAACTGGCCTATGAGACAGACAAGGGTGGCAACATAACCAAGAAATACTCCTACGATGACCAGGGTAGACCACTATCCTTTACCTACTCAGGAGCTACCTACTACTACATAGAAGACGGCCAC
>CADDYS010000039.1 GCA_902810715.1 bacterium
TTTCAATAAGCGATACCTAAAGGTTTTGAGGTCGCTGAATTTTAGGGCAAAGATAGGAATGATAAGAGCATGAAAAAAAAGATTGGCGTAGGCATCATTGGTTACGGAACGGTAGGCTCTGGAGTTTACCATATATTAACGGCAAAGGCGCAAAAGCTGTCTACGCTTGCAGGGGTCGATATAGAGGTTGTCCGGGTGGCCGAGAAGTATCCAAAGAGGATGAAGGGAGAAGTCCCGTCTACCCTCATAACAGACGATGCCTACAAGGTGATCAACAACCCCGACATCGATGTAGTCGTCGAGTTAATAGGCGGCATCGAGCCGGCCTACACGTTCATAAAAGCCGCGCTTGAGAACAAAAAGCATGTGGTAACTGCAAACAAGGCACTTATGGCAAGCCGCGGCGGAGCGCTTCTTGGGCTTGCCGAGAGAAACGGCGTCGATCTTTACTTTGAGGCAAGCGTCGGTGGGGGCATTCCCATTATCATGCCGCTTAAGCACTGCCTGGCCGGGAATACGATCTACCGTGTCATGGGCATTGTTAACGGCACAACCAACTATATCCTAACCAAGATGGCCGACGAGGGAATGTCATTTGGCGAGGCGCTAAAGGAGGCCCAGGCCCATGGTTTTGCCGAGGCCGACCCAAGTGCCGATGTCGAAGGCCATGACGCGGCTGCTAAAATCGCCATCCTTGCGTCCATCGCCTTTAACAGCCGGGTGACGGCGGACAAAGTTTACACTGAGGGCATCACAGGTATAACCTACCAGGATATCGTCTACGCCCGCGAGATGGGCTATATAATTAAGCTCCTGGCGCTTGCAAAAGCGGATGAGGACGGCATTGATGTCAGAGTCCATCCGGCCATGATACCTGAGAAGCACCCCTTAGCATCGGTGGCCGGTGTCATGAACGCGATCTTTGTCGAAGGAGATGCGGTAGGCGAGGTCATGTTTTACGGCCCCGGCGCGGGGAGGCTTCCCGCGGCAAGTGCTGTGGTGGGCGACGTCTTTGAAATTGCGCAGAATATTCACCTCAACAAATTTGGGAGCATGGCCTGCGGTTGTTTTGAGAGAAAGAAGATAAAGCCGGTTGAGAAAACCGCATCGCGTTACTACATGCGCCTTGAGGCGGAAGATAAGCCCGGTGTTTTAGCCAAGATATCAAAGGCGCTTGGCGATAGCGAGGTCAGCATCGAGACCGCCATACAGAAAAACTCAAGCGGCGACCGTGCCGAGTTGGTGTTCGGCACGCATCTCGTCAAGGAGCAGAATCTACAAAAGTCGCTTAAGAAGATAGAAAAGCTGGACGTCGTGACAAAGATCCATAATGTCATAAGAGTGGAAGGCTAAAAAATGAGTTGGCAGGGACTAATTAAACAGTATTTTGATTTTCTCCCGGTAAGTGAGAAAACACCGATTTGCACTATTCTTGAGGGGAACACGCCGCTCATCCCGTCGCTAAAGATGGGGTCCGATTTAGGCTGCGAGGTTTACTTTAAGTACGAGGGGCTGAACCCGACGGGCTCGTTTAAGGACCGCGGCATGACGCTTGCGATAAGCAAGGCTCTTGAGGAGGATTCAAAAGCCGTAATATGCGCCTCAACCGGAAACACCAGCGCATCGGCGGCGGCCTATGCCGCAAGGTCGGGAATAAAATGCATCGTCCTTATACCGGAAGGGAAAATTGCCCTGGGAAAGCTTTCTCAGGCCCTCATGCACGGGGCGATCGTGGTTGCGGTTAGAGGCAACTTCGACGTTGCGCTTAAAATCGTGCGCCAAATTGCTGAGGAGTACCCAATAACCCTTGTAAACTCGCTTAATCCCTATAGATTAGAAGGTCAAAAGACGGCGGCCTTTGAGATCTGCGAAGTTTTTGGGCAAGCCCCGGATTATCTGGCCATTCCTGTGGGTAATGCCGGAAACATCACCGCGTACTGGAAGGGGTTTAAGGAATATGCTCAGGCAGGTAAAATCAGCGGCCTGCCGAAAATGATAGGATTTCAGGCGGCCGGCGCCGCCCCGATAGTTCTTGGCCATATAGTTGAGCAGCCCGAGACAGTGGCGACCGCGATAAGGATTGGCAATCCTGCCCGGTGGAAGGAAGCCGAAGCCGCCGCAAAAGAATCTGCTGGTTTTATCGATATGGTAACGGATGAGGAAATCCTTGAGGCGTATAAGCTCCTTGCCTCGACCGAGGGAATATTTTGCGAGCCGGCCTCGGCGGCCTCGGTTGCGGGCTTGCGCAAGATGGTTGCTGCCGGTCGTGTACCCAGGGGCTCAAGGGTTGTCTGTGTGCTTACCGGGCATGGCCTGAAAGACCCGGATACCGCCATAAACCAGGGCGGCAAACCAATCGAGGTGGAAGCGACGCTAGAAGCTGTTGAGAGAGTTATTTTTGGGTAAACATATTAGCTCACAGCTCACAGCTGACAGGTGAAAGCAAGAGGTGTGGGTATTATAGCTCATAGCTGACAGAAAGAAATTTGTACCCTCGTTACTTACCCTCACCCTGTGAGCTGTCAGCTGTCAGCTATGAGCTAATATGCTGTGAGCTAATCTGGAGGAATAATGGTCGAAGTAATAGTTCCGGCAACTTCAGCAAATCTAGGTCCAGGATTTGATGTTCTAGGCTTAAGCATAAATCTCTACAATAGGTTTAAGGTGTTGGAGACTGATGGTGGCCTTAATATCGAGGTGCCGGCCGGTACCATCCCTGAACTGCCAACCGATAAGAAAAACCTGGTATATATATCCGCAAAGCGCCTGTTCGACGAGGTGGGATACAAGTACCGGGGTCTTCATATTGCAATCGAAATCGGAGTTCCGCTGGGCCGTGGACTTGGCTCTAGCTCAACGGCGATTGTGGGCGGCCTGGTCGCGGCAAACGAGATCGCAGGGGCAAGACTTTCTAAAGACGAGATATTTATGCTGGCAACGGAGATAGAAGGGCATCCAGATAACGCCGGGCCGGCCATCTTCGGCGGCTTTACCATCTGCTATAACTCCGGCTCGGGCTTTCGGGCCGTCTCACATAAGCCATCCGATAGCTTAAAACCGGTTCTTCTTATCCCAAACAGTGTTCTTGAAACAAAGACGGCAAGGGGAGTGCTGCCGAAAGAGGTGCCGCTGACCGATGCGGTTTTTAATATCGCGCGCTCGAGTCTTTTAGTCTCGGTTTTGCTTACCGGCAGGTCTGAGCTTTTAAGAGATGCCATGCAAGATCGCCTTCACCAGCCCTACCGGGCCTCGTTAATCCCCGGGCTTAACGATATGATTAGAGAGATCGGCGGGGCAACAGGTGCCGGTGTTGCGCTAAGCGGAGCGGGCCCAAGCCTGGTCTGTATTATAGATAGGTTATCCGAGAAGGATTTTTACGAGAAAATTCGACAACTGCTTAAAGAGATAGGCCAAGATTATTTAATTCAATTTGCCGATTTTGATTTAGAAGGTGCTCGAGTCAGCGGGCGATAGTAAAAGGGGATCATCCACTTGCAAAAGTTCGTCACTCCCGAGGGTGAAGAGTTCTACGTTGAAATAGAGGCGACAAACCGAATACTTAATGAGGGAATCCCCTTTATTATCGTCGATATCAGGGAAAAACGGTTGGCAATAAAGGAGGGGGATTATTTCCTTTTCACCAATGATGAGGGAAATATCCCGTCCGAGAATACCAGCGGCTTGGGCCTTTACTACAAAGATACCCGATTCTTAAGTAACTTCGAATTTACCATAAACGGGCGAAGCCCGGTTCTCTTATCCTCAACAGCGGAGCGCGATTACCTTGCTCACATTGAGCTTACCAACGCTGACATAAGAGACGGCGAAAGGCTTATGGTACCGCAGGAAACGTTAAACATAAGACGGCTGCTGGTTATGTCCGAGGGGCTTCACGAGCGGATCAGGATAAAAAACTACAACCGGTTTCCCGTCGACCTTGACCTTGCGTTTTCCTTTAACACCGACTTCGCGGATATATTTGAGGTAAGGGGGCTTAGGAGGCAAAGCAGAGGCAATCTATTATACCCAAAGCTTGTTGGAAGCGAGCTTGTTCTTGCCTATGTGGGGGAAGATGAGGTTTTCAGGCAGACCAAAATCAGCCTGCCGTTTAAACCGGACTCAATTGAGGTGGCGGTAAACCGGACCATTATAAGAAATCGCATAACAATCAAGCCGGCCGGGCGTTTGGTGTTTAACTACCATATACTGCCGCTTATTGGCTCCGATAAGGCGAAAAAGGTCGATTTTAACCAGGCGGTAACTAAACTCAGGTCGTCTTACACCAGGTGGGAAGGTGAGATCACCGGCATCTACACAGATAACGAGCTTTTCAACAGCGTGATGAGTCGAGGCGTAAGCGACGTCCGTGCGCTCAGGGCGAATCATCAGGACGGCAAAATCATGCATGCCGGCATCCCCTGGTACGTCGCCCCATTTGGAAGAGACAGCCTGATTACAGCGATAGAGGTTCTCTCGCTTACCCCGGAGCCGGCCAAAGAAACGCTAAAATTCTTGGCTAAGTTCCAGGGCAAAGAGGTAAACCACTGGAAGGATGAGGAGCCGGGCAAGATACTTCACGAGATACGCGAGGGCGAGCTTGCCATCCTAAAAGAAATTCCGCACACGCCCTATTACGGCTCGATAGACTCAACCCCGCTTTTTCTGATACTTGCCGCCGAGTATTACCGGTGGACAAACGATCTTAATTTCATGCGCGAGATCGCACCGAATATCGAGGCATGCCTGAATTGGATTGATGAGTACGGCGATGTTGACGGTGACCACTTCCTCGAGTACAGGCGTCACTCCAGGAGAGGGCTTATTAACCAGGGGTGGAAAGACTCCTGGAACGCCGTGTCTCATATAGACGGCCGGATAGCCGAGCCGCCGATTGCACTTTGCGAGGTTCAAGGATATGCATATAGGGCGAAGATGAGCATTGCCAAATTCTACCGCGACATTGGCGATGCCAAACATGCAGACGAACTTGAGGCACAGGCTGCGGCTCTAAAGAAGCACTTCAATGAAGCGTTTTGGATGCCGGATGAGGGTTACTTTGCAATGGCTTTAGACGGCAACAAAAACCAGGTCGCGACGATAACCTCAAATGTCGGCCAGTGCCTCTATGCCGGCATTATCGACGATGACAAGGCCGGGCAGGTTGTAAGAAGACTTATGCAGCCGGATATGTTCTCCGGTTGGGGCATAAGAACGGTAAGCAAAGCAGCCCAGATTTATAACCCGATGAGCTATCACAACGGGAGCATCTGGCCGCATGATAACGCTATAATCGTAAGTGGAGTTAAGGCCTACGGTTTTAACGAGGAGGCCACTATTCTTGCAAGCGCGCTTTTCGACGCGGCCATCCACCACACCTACTACAGGCTCCCGGAGCTTTTCTGTGGCTTTACCAGAAGGGGGACCAACTGGCCGGTCAGCTACCCGGTATCATGTAGCCCGCAGGCCTGGGCGGCGGGTAGTGTGTTTTTGATGTTTCAGGCGATGCTGGGGATCTTCCCGGATGCCCACAAGGACATCCTTTACATAAAAAACCCAGTTCTACCAAGGTGGCTGGGGCGGGTAGAGCTGGAAAACCTGAGACTTGGCAGGGACCGTGTCTCGGTTCTTTTTAGCCGCGACGGCGCAGCGACAAGAGTGTCTGAACTCACACAATCCGGCAAGCTCAAAACGGGGGACGTTCTTGAATAATTGAATTTTTATTCAATTATTCAAGAACGTCCCCCGCTCTGTTGAGTTGACCGAGTATTTATATCAGGTAAAATAGGGGTAACGAGAGAAACTTAAAGTTTTCTTACGAGTTAACCTCATAGTTAAATCCCTAAAATTAACCGATAATATAACGAATGCAGGCTAGCTAAATCATAACTTAAAAGTTTTAACTTCAATTCTCGAGAAAAGGGTGAGTTAGATGGCAGGCGATGCCTTAATAACTATCGCGCACATATCCGACCTTCATGTTGGCTCGCAATACTTTATCCCAAACCTGATGAGTAGGACCATTGAGGAGCTAAACGAGCTAAAGCCGGATGCCGTTATCTGCACGGGGGACCTAACCAACGAGGGCTTCAGGCAGGAGTACACAACCGCACAGACCTTCCTCTCGATGCTCGAGTGCGAGAGACGTCTTTACGTGCCGGGGAACCACGATTCACGAAACGTCGGATACCTGCACTTCGAAGAACTTTTTGGGCAGAGAGATAATGTGATGACTTTCGATCGTGTTGTAGTTGTCGGTACCGATTCAAGCGAACCGGATTTAGATAACGGTCGAATAGGCAGGGAAAGGTACGGCTGGCTTGAGGATGCTTTTAAAGATAATTGCGACAGTTGCTTTAAAATATTTGCGCTTCACCACCATCTGCTTCCAGTACCGGGAACGGGACGCGAGCGAAGCATGATTCACGATGCCGGCGATCTCTTGGAGGTTCTAATCCGAAGCGGTGTCGATCTTGTCCTTTGCGGGCACAAACATGTCCCTTATGTCTGGAGGATTGAAAATCTTGTTGTAGTTAACGCAGGTACGGCCTGTACGCTAAGGCTCAGGGGCAACACTAAACCTTGCTACAACATCATCCAAATAGAAAAAAATGATAGAGTAAAAATTTTTAGGAAATATCCTTTTGGTAGTCTTGAGCTTATCGCTGATTTTTCCTGTGATGAGCGCAAGTACTGCAAGTGGGAAAAAGTTGAGGCCAGCGCGTTAACTGGAGGTGGCCTGCTATAACTCGCGTTATAGTGCTGATCGACGGCGAGCATTATCCCCCGGTGATTAAATCAGCGATTGAGGTTTTGGAGAAACAGTATAACTATAGTGTGGCTGGGGCGGTGTTTGTTGGAGGCCTTGAGAAAATATCTGAAAAGGGAGACTTTGAAGGCATAGGATGCCCGGTTATAAAAGAGGCAGACCCGCTACCGGCGCTCATGTCGGCTATTGATAGGCTTAAGCCCGAGATGGTTGTGGATTTAAGCGACGAGCCGGTTATCGGGTACACGAAGAGGTTTTTTTTCGCAAGCCATGTTTTAACAAAGGGTATACCATATGTCGGCGCGGACTTCTGGTTTTACCCGCCAGCCTTCCAAGACGTTTTAGAAAAGCCCTCTCTCAGTGTCATCGGGACGGGTAAGAGAGTCGGCAAAACTGCGATATCGGGGTACATCTGCCGGTGTTTGGATGAGTCCGGTTTTAATCCCGGCGTTATCGCAATGGGTCGCGGTGGGCCGCAGGCGCCGGAGGTAATCGCAGGCAAAGAGATTGAGCTCACCCCGCAGCATCTTCTAAGTCTTGCAAGGTCCGGTAAACACGCGGCGTCCGATTATTTGGAAGATGCCTTGACAAGTCGAATTACCGCTATAGGATGCAGGCGCTGTGGCGGAGGGTTGGCAGGGCAGCCGTTTGTATCAAACGTCTCAGCGGGCGCAAGGCTGGCAAATGAGCTGGATTTGGACTTTGTTGTTTTAGAGGGCTCCGGCTCGGCTCTACCGCCGGTAACCGCGGATGCGTATATATTAATAGCGGGCGCAAACCAGCCGGCTGATTACATCACGGGGTATTTTGGCACTTACCGGATTTTGCTTTCAGATATGGTGGTGCTCTCCATGTGTGAGCCGCCGTTGGCGGACAAAAATAAGGTTAAGCGTCTTGATAGAGCCATAAGGGAAATAAAACCGGATATTAAAATCATACACACGATTTTTAGGCCGAAGCCCTTGCGGTCAATTTCAGATAAAAAAGTTTTTCTGGCGACTACCTCGCCGGCCTCTATGAAGGGGAAAATTGTAGGTTACCTGGAGCAGACGTATGGGGCGGAGGTGGTCGGGGTCAGCAATAACCTGTCAAACAGAATACTTCTTAAGAAAGAAATAGAGGATGCAAAAGGAAAATTCACAACGCTTTTGACCGAGCTTAAGGCTGCGGCGGTGGACGTGGTAACAAGCATAGGGTTAGATCTCGGTTTAGAGGTGGTATATATGGATAACTCACCGGTCACCATCGGGGGCGACGGTGACCTTGATGGGCTAATCAGGTGGATAGGACGCGAGGCAAGAAATAGTTTTATAAGGAAGGAATACAGTGAACGTCGATAGTAACGAACACCGTCCACAACAAATTGTAATAAGCGATGACGAACACGGGCTGCCATACTCAAAGGGATTGACGGCCTCCGCGCTAATGGCCACCGGATTACCGCCAAGCCGCTCATATAGAATAGCGCGGGTCATTCAGCAGCAGCTTGTGGAGGCCGGTCGGTACTCAATGAAAATCGACGAACTCAGAGAACTCGTCTATAATGTATTACTTGAACATGAGGGCAAAGGCTATGCAGACAAATACAAAAGATGGCAGGCGCTACTCAGTATCGACCGCCCGGTTATAGTTCTGGTGGGCGGCACAACCGGAGTCGGCAAGTCGACCATCGCAACTGCTGTGGCGCACCGTCTTGGTATAACCCACATAGTAGCAACCGACTCGCTTCGCGAGGTCATGCGCGCCGTCTTATCCAAAGATCTCGTGCCGTGTTTGCACGAGTCCTCGTTTTTGGCCTGGCGGGCGGTAAACCAGACAATCGATAAAGACCCGCTTCTTACCGGTTTTATCGAGCAGGTAAAAGTCGTCGCTGTCGGTATAAGGGCGATTGTTGATAGGGCGGTTAGGGAAGGTCTAAATGTTGTTATTGAGGGGATACATGTCGTTCCCGGGTTTATAAACAGCACGGTGTGCGAGAAGGCATCCGTTATACCAATGGTAATTACGGTTGATGATGAAGATCTGCACCGGAGCCACTTTTATATCAGGGAATTGCAAACCGAGGGCGGCAGGCCCTACGAAAGGTATAAAGAAAATTTTGAGTCAATTAGAAAGATCGGAGAATTTATAAATACCCTTGCCCATGATTACGATACACCGGTGATATCAAGCCATAACCTGGACACGACGATAACCTTGGTTCTGGAAGAGATATTAAATCAAGTGCTGGGCCCACCGGAAGACGAAGTTGAAAGCGCGTTGTTGTTAAACGAAGACGATTATGATAACGACCTGGAGGACACGTAATGAAGCTTTTTATCGACACTGCCAACATCGACCACATCAAGGAAATGAATGCCCTGGGCATTATCAGCGGCGTCACGACCAACCCATCCCTTTGCAGTAAGGAGGGTAAAGATTTTAAATCTTCGATAGCGGAGATCGCATCCATTGTCAACGGCCCAATAAGCGCGGAGGCCGTGAGCACGACGCGCGATGGAATTATCCAGGAAGCGCGAGAACTTTCGCAAATAGCCTCAAATATTGTTGTAAAGATTCCGATAATGGAAGAAGGGCTTGCTGCAACAAAGGTCTTAAGCGCGGAAGGCATCAAGATAAATATGACCCTTGTTTTTTCAGCAAATCAGGCCTTGCTCGCGGCGCAGGTCGGGGCTGCCTATGTAAGTCCCTTTATCGGACGCCTTGATGATATCGGCCATGACGGCATCGCAGAACTTGACAAAATAGTCACAATCTACGATATTTATGATATCAAGACTGAAATCATTTCAGCCAGTATTAGGCATCCTCTTCATGTGATCCAATCCGCGCAAGTGGGCGCAGATATAGCGACAATTCCATACAATATATTGAAGCAAATGTTAAAGCATCCGCTTACCGATATAGGAATTGAGAGATTCCTTGAGGATTGGAAAAAACTTCAGGAGACCGCATCACCAATAAAGTAAGGACCGCCCAATACCTGTATATTGCAATATTATATAAATATTATTAGTTGGCGAAGAAGGTGAAAGAGTGAATAAGTCACAGTTAGAAACAAAAACTTTAGCAGAACTGAGGCCTATTGCTGCGGAGTTGGGCATTGGCGGCGTTTCTACCTTAAGAAAACAAGAGTTAATCGATGCCATTCTTGGGGCGCAGGGCAAACATGATGGAAACTCAACCAAAGCAGCAACGGAAGCGATAACGCGAGAGCCTGTTGCTACAACTACTAGGATTGAAGAGAAGTATGGACCAAGAGTTGAGGTAAGGGAAGAGCAGCCTCGTGAAGAGAGGCTTTTGGTTAAAAGGGGCATCCTGGATATCCTAAGCGACGGTTATGGTTTTCTTCGAACTCAAGGGTATCTACCGAGCGAAGGCGATATCTACGTCTCATTGTCGCAGATCAGGCGGTTTAACCTGAGACGTGGGGATGAGGTTGAGGGTCAGGTAAGACCGCCCAAAGACACTGAGAAGTACAACGCGCTCTTAAGGATTGAGGCGGTAAACGGTGCAGATCCCGAGACGGCTAGGTCCAGGGCTCAATTCGAATCGCTTACCCCTATTTATCCAAATGAGAGGTTTAAACTTGAGACCCAACCGCAAGACACAACAACGAGAATCATAGACATTACCGCCCCTATTGGAAAAGGGCAGAGAGGCTTGATAGTATCACCTCCTAAAGCAGGGAAGACCACGATACTTAAGCAGATTGCAAACGCTATTACCTCAAACAACCCCGAAGTGCACATGATGGCCCTTCTTGTTGATGAGCGTCCGGAGGAGGTTACCGACATGGAGCGATCCATAAAGGGCGAGGTTATAAGCTCAACCTTCGACCAGCCGGCAGATAACCACGTTGCGGTCGCCGAGTTGGTGCTTGAGAGGGCTAAGAGGCTGGTTGAGCATGGACGAGATGTTGTTATCATGCTTGATAGTATCACGAGGCTTGCCAGGGCTTACAACCTAACCACCCCGGCCAGCGGAAGGATTCTCTCGGGCGGTGTTGACTCAACAGCCCTCTTCCCACCGAAAAGATTCTTCGGTGCTGCCAGAAATATTGAATACGGAGGCAGTATGACGATTCTTGCCACCGCGCTTATTGAAACCGGCAGCAGGATGGACGATGTTATCTTTGAGGAATTTAAGGGTACCGGCAATATGGAACTTCACCTTGATAGAAAACTGGCGGATAAGAGGATATTCCCGGCCATTGATATCGAAAAATCCGGCACGAGGAAAGAAGAGCTTATACTGCCTCCGGATGAGGCTCAGCTTATCTGGAAACTTAGAAGGGTTCTTCATGCCCTTGACCCGGGAGCGGCGATTGAGCTTCTCATCGATAAGATGAAGGAGACAAAGTCCAACCATGAGTTTTTAATGCAAATAGCAAAATCCCGCCAGACAGACACATATTAGGGTCCAGGGTCCGGAGTTGGGGGCCGGAGGATAAGAAATTAAAAATTATCCCTTAACCGTAATCTTGTTATGTAGCTCAGGGCTTTAGCCCTGATAAACGGTATGCGCATATCCTTTTATAGCCCTAAAGAGCTGAGTTACATTGTCTAGATATCGTTTATAATTTTGAATTTACTATCCCCTGGATCCTGAAAATTATTTGTCAATCCTGGTCCGTTATGCTAACATACTTTAGTGCGGATAAGCCGAGTTTAAGAGTTCACGGCAGAAAGGTTTAAAGTGCTGTGAACTATTTTTTTGGAGGTGGAAGGCTTGAAAAGGGATATACATCCTAATTATGCAGAGGCAAAAGTTACATGCTCTTGCGGTGAGACGTTTATCACCCGCTCAACTAAAGCTGAGCTTAAGGTAGAGCTTTGCTCAAAGTGCCACCCGTTTTATACCGGCAAGCAGAAGCTGGTAGACAGCGGTGGAAGGGTGCAACGTTTCCAGAAGAAGTACGGCCTAAAAGTTACTAAGTCAAGCGCCGAGGCCGAAGAGACAGCAGAGGTTAAAGAAGAGGCCGCCGAGGAAGTAGTAAAATAAGAAGTAATATAGTAGGAGGATCAGCTGGCGTGGCCAAACCATATTACGGCGGTCAGGCCGTTATTGAGGGCGTTATGATGAAAGGCCCCAAACATTGGAGTCTTGCTGTAAGGGCGCCGGAGGGCAACATCGTTGCCGTCGATGAAAAATCCAGCTCTATCGGCGACCGCTGGCCTGTTTTTAAAAAACCCCTTCTTAGGGGTATTATCGTTTTAATAGAAACCTTAATTATCGGTGTAAAGACGATAGCTATTTCGGCAAACCTATCGCTTGGCGAAACATCAGAGGAAAAGATAACGCCCAAAGAGATGGTTGCAACCTTAGGGCTGGCGTTTGCTCTCGTCGTGGGCCTGTTTATGGTCGTTCCTATTTATTTTACAAGGGCGGTTGATCCTTTAAGGCACAGCCGTCTTTTGTTTACCTTCATTGAAGGAGCGTTTAGAATAACGCTTTTTGTCGGTTACATCGCGGTGATATCAAAGCTTAAAGATATTCAGCGTGTATTTCAGTACCACGGTGCGGAGCATAAAACTATCCACGCTTATGAGGCGGGTGAGGAGCTGACCCCCGCAAACGCCGCCAAGTACAGTACGCTTCACATACGCTGCGGCACGGCGTTTATGCTAATCGTTATGGTTGTCGCTATCTTTACGTTCTCCTTTTTGCCGATAAACAACGTTCTTTACAGATTAGCCGGCAAGATATTGCTGCTCCCGTTGGTTGCAGGCATTTCATACGAAGTTACGCGGCTTGCCGCAAAGTATGAAAAATCAACGCTTATGGAAATTGTCATGGCGCCCGGCCTTTGGCTCCAGAAGCTTACAACTAAGGAGCCTGATGAGTCCCAGCTCGAAGTTGCAATTTATGCGTTGAAAAGGGTTTTGGTAGCAGAAGGCGTCTTGGAAGAAGCGCAGGAACTGCGCACGGGGGCTAATTCCACGCTTGTTAGTTTAGAATCTCCTTAATGGCTCATGGCTCACAGCTGACAGCTCACGGGAAAGAATTAATACCCACACCGCTTACCCTCACCCTGTGAGCTATGAGCTATCAGCTATGACCTAATTTGTTTACTGGCTTCTTATCTTTCATTATAATTAATGAGGCTGTGAAATAGCCTGGTGAGAATAATGCTTAAAAAACTAAAAGAATACGTAGACAAGTACAATGAAATAATGGAAAAACTAAGCGACCCGGCGGTGATTGCGGATCAGAACAGGTATCGTGAATACGCAAAAGCCCACGCCGGGATGACGCCCCTTATCAACCAAATCAAGCGGTTGGAAGAGCTGGAGGCGGGCATTGCCGATGCCGGCGAGATGGTAAAGGAAGAAAAGGACCCCGAGATGCAGGAGTTCCTGCGAGGCGAGCTTCACTCAATGCGTGAAGAGAAGGAAAAAGTTGAGGAAGAAATAAAATTCCTACTCATCGCCAAGGACCCAAATGACGAGAAGGATATTATTGTTGAGATCAGGGCAGGCGCCGGCGGTGATGAGGCAAGCCTGTTTGCCGCCGACCTCTACCGGATGTACACCCGCTACGCAGAGCAGCATCGCTGGAAGACACAACTTCTAAGCTCCAGCGAGTCAGATATGGGGGGTTTCAAAGAAGTCATCTTTGAGGTTAAAGGCCAGGGTGCCTACAGCAAGCTTAAATTTGAGTCGGGCGTTCACAGGGTCCAGAGGATTCCGGTCACCGAGTCGGGCGGGAGGATTCATACCTCGACGGTTACCGTTGCTGTATTGCCTGAAGCTGAGGATGTCGAAGTCGAGATCGGTCCAAACGATATCAAAGTGGATGTTTTTAGGTCCGGCGGACCGGGCGGCCAGTCGGTAAATACAACCGACTCGGCGGTGAGGGTCACGCACCTGCCTACAGGCCTGGTTGTATCGTGTCAGGATGAGAAGAGCCAGCTCCAAAACCGCGAGCGCGCGATGACAATTCTGCGCGCAAGGCTTTATGAGAAACTTATGGAAGAAAAGAAGGCCGAGCTTGATGCAGCAAGACGCTCTCAGGTGGGTACCGGCGATAGAAGTGAGAGGATAAGAACGTATAATTTCCCGCAGGGAAGGGTAACCGATCACCGCATAAACTTTACAATTCATAACCTACCGGCAGTGCTTGAGGGAGAACTCGAAGAGCTTGTAGAGGCGTTAGCTTCGGCCGATAGGGCTGCGAAGCTAAAGCAGGTGGTTTAATGATTGCCGCAAGGGTTTCAACAATTTTCGATATACTAAGCTGGGCCACCCAAGAGTTACAGGGTGGCTCTGTACTAAGCCCCCAAACCGAAGCCGAGAGAATTGTGGGTGATGCGGTAAGGCTCTCCCGAGCAGAGCTTTACTTAAACAGGCAACAGGCAGTAGCCAGCTCTGAGTTTGCATTTATTAAGAGGGCGGTTGCAGATAGAGTTACCGGCAGGCCTTTGCAGTACATCCTCGGGCATCAGCAGTTCAGACACCTGGATTTGGTTTGCAGGGAAGGGGTGCTGATCCCGCGGCCCGAAACCGAACTTTTGGTAGAAAAGGCTCTGAGTGAGCTAAAATCTTCCGAAGGCGGGGTTACCTTAGATATCGGTTGCGGCACCGGTGCAATTGCGGTAAGCATTGCCTTTGAAAATAAGGATGCTATGGTCTACGCATCAGATATCTCAACCGAGGCGCTTTCTCTGGCTAAGGAGAACGCACGCATAGCCGGCGTTTCGGATAGGGTGCATGTAATCGAGTCTAACCTATTTGCTAACCTTGAGGGTCTTAAAGAGCAGCTCAATGTGATCATCTCAAACCCACCCTATATCTCAAGCGGAGGTATAGGGCAGCTACAGCGCGAGGTCCAGTTTGAGCCAAGGGCCGCCTTAGACGGCGGGGAAGACGGCCTTGATTTTTACCGTGCCATTATAGAGGATGCGCCCGAGTACCTGCGGCCGGGTGGTGTATTGCTGTTTGAGATCGGAGTTGGGCAGGCCGGTGCAATCGTTGATATACTTGAAAATTCCGGCATGTTTGCCGATGTCGAGGTATTTAAGGACTACGCAGGCATCGAAAGGATTGTTAGGGCAAGAAGGGTGTAGCCTTGTTGGCATTTAAACCGCAGGAGACAAAAATCGTCATCGTCAACCCGCAGAACCCAAAAGAGGCTGATATCGCCTTGGTCGCTGAAGCCGCGCGTTTCGGCCAGGTGGTTGTTTTTCCAACGGATACGGTCTACGGCATCGGGACGAACGCTCTTTTGCCGGAGGCGGTTCTTGGTGTGTTTAAAGCAAAGGGTCGCCCTACCGGTAAACCATTAATTTTGCTGGTGGCAGACCCTTCGGATGTTGATAGGTATGTCATTGGGGTAAACGATGCCGCGAGGCGGCTGATTAAGGAGTACTGGCCGGGCCCGCTAACCTTAATATTTAAAAAATCCACCCTGGTGCCGGAGGAGGTTACCGCCGGAGGCAATACAGTCGGTATCAGGTGCCCGGACGATATCATCGCCAGGACACTTATTAAACTTGTAGGTGTTGCCCTTGCAACAACAAGTGCCAATATTACCGGGAAGCCCAGCCCAAAGAATGCCGAAGAGGCCAAAGAGAGCATGATGGGGCGAGTGGACTACATAATCGACGGTGGGCAGGTTAAGCTGGGGGTTGAGTCTACTGTGGTTGATATGTCCTCCGAGGAGCCAAAACTGGTACGTGAGGGGCACATTCCGTGGGATGAGCTTAAAGGTAAGCTGAGGCTATCTTAGAAATTAAAAATTGCTACATAACTCTTAGTGCTTGAATTTATTTTTGGTAGATAGATAACTGTTTGTCTACTGTAACAAATCATTCTTTCTACTAAGGATACAAGTGTTTAATTTTGAGTTTTGAATTACGTATTAGCGATGAGCGTTAGGTATGTGACATAGTCTTATCTCTGGCACTAGGCTCTTTACAAGGCAATAAGTACCGGGGTATTCTGTAAAAAGCTGTGAAACTGCTAAAAATAGGAAGGGCGGTAAGAGGGTTTGAAAATCGTTTTAGGGGCCGATCATGCCGGGTACGACCTGAAAGAAGAGCTGAAATCAATCCTCCAGCAGGAAGGCGCCGAGTTTCTAGATGTCGGTACCCTAAATGGAGAGGAATCGGTTGATTACCCGGATTATGCCGAGGCCGTGGCGAGAAAAGTTGCAAGCGGTGAGTTTGACCGCGGTGTAATAGTTTGCGGTACGGGAATCGGTGTGGCGATTGCCGCAAACAAGGTAAAAGGTATTAGGGCCGCCAACTGTGATAACCCTGTATCCGCCAGGTTCAGCCGCGAGCACAATGACGCCAACGTGCTAACTATGGGTTCGCGCATTATCGGGTCCGAGGTAGCAAAAGAAATACTGCGCGTTTGGCTAAAAGCCCAATTCGAAGGCGGAAGGCATGCCGGGCGGGTTGATAAGATAAGCAAGATTGAAGAACGATCAGGAGTGAGTTAATGGCTTTAAGGGAGAACGATCCAGAGATATGGCAGGCTATCCAGGGCGAACTAGGTCGCCAGCAAAACACGCTGAACCTTATCGCCTCGGAGAACTACGCAAGCGAAGCGGTTATCGAGGCCCAGGCTTCGGTGATGACGAACAAATACGCGGAAGGCTACCCGGGAAAACGCTACTATGGGGGCTGTGAGTTTGTAGATATAGCTGAAAATCTTGCGATTGATAGGGCCAAGTCGCTCTTTGGGGCCGAGTATGCAAATGTTCAGCCTCATGCTGGCGCTCAGGCCAATATTGCAATTTATATGGCACTTCTAAGGCCGGAGGATACCGTGATGGGCCTGACACTCTCGCACGGCGGCCATCTAACCCACGGCAGCCCTGCCAACATCTCAGGGCAGATATACAATTTTGTTTCCTATGGCGTCAGCCGCGAGACTGAACAACTCGACTACGATGAGATAAGAAATATCGCGCGTAAAGCAAAGCCTCGCATGATTGTAACCGGCGCAAGCGCCTACCCGAGGATTATCAATTTTGAGGCATTCAAATCGATAGCCGATGAGGTGGGAGCATATCTCATGGTTGATATGGCACATATCGCGGGCCTAATCGCCGCGGGGGTGCACCCAAGCCCGGTGCCCTACAGCGATGTTGTGGCAAGTACAACACACAAGACCTTGCGCGGCCCGCGCGGCGGTCTAATTTTAGCACGCCAGGAGTACGCAAAGGCCCTGGATAAAGCGATATTCCCGGGAACACAGGGTGGCCCCTCGATGCACACCATTGCCGCTAAAGCGGTATGCTTTAAAGAGGCTATGTCGGCTGAGTTTAGAGACTATTCAAGGCAGATTGTGACAAATGCCAGGGTAATGGCCGGCACCCTCATGGAGCGCGGCTTTAGAATCTGCTCCGGCGGAACCGATACACACCTCATGCTTGTTGATCTTACAAGCAAGGGAATAACCGGCCTTGAGGCGGAAGTTGTGCTGGGCTCGGTAGGTATAGTTGCCAATAAAAACACGATTCCATTTGAAACCAGAAGCCCCTCGATAACCAGCGGTATTCGTCTTGGCACACCTGCAGTAACAACCCGCGGGTTCAGAGAGCAAGAGGCCCGTCATCTTGCAAATCTTATTGCCGATACATTAGAAAATATTGGAAATGAAGCGATTTTAGGGAATATAAGAGGCGGTGTCAAAGACATGTGCCAGGCTTTCCCAATTTATAGCAAACTTTCGCTAGGAGTATAACTAGGTGATAGATTCGCGGCCTTCCTGGGACGAGTACTTTGTAAAGATCACCAAGCAGGTATCTGAGCGATCAACATGCCTAAGGCGTAAGGTCGGGGCGATTCTTGTTAGAGATAAACGTATTCTTGCAACAGGGTATAATGGGGCTCCTTCAGGGATAAAGCATTGCTATGAAGTAGGGTGTCTACGTGAGGCTCAGGGTGTAGCTTCAGGAGAGCGGCACGAGCTTTGCCGGGGTCTACATGCCGAGCAGAACGCCCTAATCCAGGCTGCATTATATGGTGTTGCGGTTAAGGGGGCTTCGATTTATTGCACGCATCAACCCTGCGCGCTTTGTGCTAAAATGTTAATAAATGCAGGCATTGTGGAAATATTTTATGCAGAAGGTTATCCGGACCCGCTAGCCCAAGACCTGCTAAATGAGGCGGGCATAAAGCTTAAAAAATTGTCTCTTGACAGTAGTGAAAACACATAAATTGAGGTTTTTTTAGCGAAGTGTGCCCAAAAAGGCGACCAAGCTATTGCAAGCAGGCAGAATTTGTAGTATTTTGACAAGAAGGTGTGTTCGTATTAAATGTTACAATCCAACGATCGCTGGCCGCTTTGGGAAGACAAGTTTGAGAGCAATAACGCCGATGACGAGGCCAAAGCAAATCAAGATCAAGGCGAGCACAGACCGGTAAAAAATAAAAGCTTGACAACCGAGAATAGAAAGATCGATATCCCGAAGCCTTCCCGGGGAGAGCTGCTTAGGTATGCAAATCTTGGGACAGAGTTATTTTCTGCTGTAATAGCTGGAATGTTGCTCGGGTGGGGAATCAGCTGGCTTATCGCTCACTTCACCGGGTACAGGCCAACCTGGATTATAGCTGTAGGGGTATTTGTGGGAGCCCTAGCCGGGTTTTTGAACATGTACCGCTTTATTGTTGAAGAAGAGCAAAAAGAGGAGCAAAAAAAGCGTGGCTCCTCAAGGTAAGAAAAAGAGAAACCCGCGCAACAAGCCCTCGTTTAGCTTAAAAGGAACTTTACTTCATGGGGTTCCATTCTGGATCGGGTCATCCCTTACAGGGTGGTATCTCAAAGGGTGGATTGGATTAAAGAGCGCTACCACTGGTATGGTAGTGCTTGGTATATATATCGCTAGTGAGATTCTTGTTGCTGAAAAATCAAGAAAGTTATCCGGTGGCGAAGCGGCCGCTTTAATGGTCGGCAGTTTTTTAGCAAGATTATTAATTCTACTGGTAGTGTCCTATTTGTTGTACCGTTTTTCGAACTTAAATTTGTTGATTTTTCTGGTGACAATCGCGGTTGGTTTTACAATTTTACTATTTGTAAACGTTAAGAATTGGCTTTTGGGCTAAAATAATAGCCTAACAAGCAAGAAAGCTATGGAAAGGGGTTGTTGAGTTGTCTGCAGAGAATCCTATGCAACAAATATTTAACGAATTTAATCTAAGACCTGAAAGCCAAGGTGGGCATGGGGAAAGAATTTTTGAGGTAATCAACCTTGAGCCCATAAATCACTTTATTAGAAGCCTTCATTTACCAATCGATGTTACCATTAATAAAGCTGTTGTAATGATGTGGTTATCGGCTATTGTGGCGTTTGCGTTGATCTATTATGCAGGTCATGGTAGGGGGTTGGTAGCAAGAGGGCTTAAGAATGCGATGGAAGCCATTTTCCAATTTGTAAAGCTTGACATAGTCGAAGAGCAATTAGGACATGCGGGACAGAGTTATCTGCCATTTGTAGGTGGATTATTCTTCTTTATTCTCTTCAATAACCTTCTTGGTCTTATCCCCGCAGGTTTCTCTGCTGGTTCAAATTTAAGTGTTACAGCTACACTAGCTGGTATGGTATTAATAGTCATAATCTATACAGGAATAAAAAACCAGGGTCCATTAAGATACTGGGTTAACCTGGCCCCCGGTGGCCTTCCTAAACCGCTCTACGTACTCATGTACCCGATTGAATTTATAAGTTTGCTTTCAAAACCGTTTTCGCTGGCAGTCCGACTTTTTGCCAACCTTTTGGCGGGTCACATTGTTATCTTTTCAATGCTAACCCTTATGTTTCTTTTCGGATTATGGCTTGCTCCTGTTTCTTTGGCCGTTGCGACAGCCATATATGCGTTTGAGATATTTGTAGCCTTTATGCAGGCATATATTTTCACCATATTGACTTCTGTTTATTTAGGTCAGGCCTTACATCCTGAACATTAAAATTTACTTTAGGATCTAACAGAAGGGAGGTTATTAAATGGAAGGAATCAATCTTGCACACTTGGGTTCAGGTCTGGCTATTGGGTTAGGCGCTCTTGGCCCGGGTGTTGGTGTAGGTCTACTTGTAGGTAAGGCTCTCGAGGGTATGGCACGTCAGCCTGAGATGGCCGGTAAATTACAGGTGGCAATGTTTATCGGAATAGCGATTGCTGAGTCTATCGCGCTCTATAGCTTTGTTATCGCAATCCTGCTGTTCACAAAGTAGGCCATTGAATGCATAAATGTAATGTACGGGATCTAATCAAGAACAGGTGGGATAAAGGTGGTTGAAGTATTTGGAAATCTCATGTTCTGGACCGCCGTTTCGTTTTTGATCCTCGTGTTACTGCTTGGCAGATATGGCTTTAAGCCGCTTGCGGAGATTCTAGCATCCCGCGAGCGCAAGATACGCGAATCGCTGGAAGGCGCAGAAAATGCGAGGTTAGAAGCCGAGAGGTTGCTCAGAGAGTATGAGGAAAAGCTAGCGGAAGCTAGAGCTGAGGCTCAGAAATTCATCGCCGAAGGCAAAAGCTTAGGCGAGAATTTAAGAGCCGAGATAATGCAAAAATCCGAAGAAGAAGCCAAGCGAATGATTGCTAAAGCGGAAGAGCAAATCAATCGCGATGTTGATCAAGCAATCAAGGAGTTGAGGGCCGAAGTAGCCACACTTAGTATCGATTTGGCTTCTAAGGTTATCGAGAAGGAACTCAACCAAAATACACACGAGGAACTCATTGATAAATATTTAAGCGAAGTGGGTCGTTTCTAATGAAAGACGAGCAAGTTGTTCGAGAATATGCAAAAGCACTGTTTGATGTTGCTCTTAACAAGAACATTCTGGACAAAACAATCCAGGAAGTCGATCTTGTTGGAGAGTTCATAACCGATCCTGAGTTTGAAGGTTTTTTCCAATCGGTTAAGATCGACGGAGGCATGAAAAAAAGCGTTTTCAACAAAGCGTTCCTTCACGAAGTCTCGACGACAACACGTAACTTCTTCTGGATTTTATTTGATAACAACAGGGAAGACCAATTTAACGAGATCCGCAATGAGCTTGAGCGGTTGGTTGATGAGCAGAGAAAAAGGGTTGTTGCAAAAGTTGTTACTGCCGTGCCTATAAACGATGAGTTAAAGGCTAAAGTGCAGCAAAAACTTTCGCAAGCTACCGGGAAAGAAGTAACGCTAGAATCGGTTGTTGACCCAAGTATTTTTGGTGGGATGCTGATTTATGCAGATGGTCAGATTATTGATGCGAGCGTAAAATCACGTTTGAGCCACTTACGCGAACGATTAACTCTAACGCGGTAAGGAGAAGGTAGATGAGAATCAAGTCAAGAGAAATTGCCACTATATTAAGGCAAGAGATTGAGAGTTATGAACCTCAAGTAGAGGTTGAAGAAATTGGTACGGTTCTCGAAGCTCGTGATGGTATTGCTATTGTCCACGGTATACGCGGCGTCATGGCTAACGAAATGCTGGAGTTTCCCCATGGGATTTTCGGCTTGGCGTTAAACCTCGAAGAGGATAACGTTGGTGTCGTTATCATGGGTGACTACTTGAAGATTCAAGAAGGCGATATCGTCAAACGTACCGGCAGGATTGCCGAGGTACCGGTTGGCGATGGACTCCTAGGGCGTGTCGTTAACCCGCTTGGACAACCTATGGATGGCAAGGGTCCAATCAATCCGGACGGCTATAGGCCTATCGAGTGGTTGGCGCCGGGTGTCGTTCAGAGGCAGCCGGTTAAAGAACCTTTACAGACCGGTTTAAAAGCGGTTGACTCCATGATTCCGATCGGTCGTGGACAGCGTGAGCTTATCATCGGCGACCGTAGAACTGGAAAAACTGCTATCGCACTCGACACGATTATCAACCAGAAAGGGAATGGTGTTATCTGTGTTTACGTTGCGATTGGCGGTAAAGCATCGACTGTCGCACAGGTTGTTGAGGCCTTGGAAAGACACGATGCAATGAGCTATACAATAATTGTCGTGGCACCGGCTTCTGATCCGGCACCGCTACAGTATATTGCGCCTTATGCGGGATGTGCTATGGCAGAGCATTACCTGTATAACGGCAAGCACACCCTGGTTGTTTATGATGACTTAAGCAAGCAGGCACAGGCATATCGCCAGATGTCCTTGCTACTCAGGCGTCCGCCTGGCCGTGAGGCTTACCCAGGTGATGTTTTTTATCTGCACTCAAGGTTGCTTGAGAGAGCATGCAAGCTAAGCGACGAGTTGGGTGGCGGGTCGTTGACCGCTCTGCCGGTTATTGAGACCCTTGCAGGTGACGTATCGGCTTATATCCCGACCAACGTTATTTCAATTACCGATGGCCAGATATTCCTTGAATCGGACCTGTTCTACTCGGGTGTGCGCCCGGCTATTAACGTTGGTATTTCAGTATCGCGAGTTGGTGGTAACGCACAGACCAAAGCCATGAAACAGGTTGCAGGAAGATTAAGGCTTGATTTGGCTCAGTTCCGTGAACTTGAGGCATTTGCCCAGTTCGGTTCCGAGTTGGACAAAGCAACGCAGGCTCAGCTGGCGAGAGGTCAGCGCATGGTAGAGATACTAAAGCAAGATCAGTATCAGCCGATGGCGATGGCGGATCAGGTTATCGCGCTCTTCGCCGGCGTCCGCGGCTTCCTGGATGATATCGATGTTCCGAAGATCAAGGATTTTGAGCAGGGATTGCTTGAAGTTGTCCACACGAAGTATCCGGAGGTTGCAAGGGCTATCACTGAGGAGAGGGTTATCTCCGAGGAGACCGAGAAAAAAATATCAGAGATCATTCAGGAGTTTAAACCAATGTTTGCCGGCCGGTCTGTGTAGTTTAGGTGATGTGTAATGTCAAAAGCAAGAGCAGTTTTAGGCAGAATTAAAAGCGTTGAGAAAACGCGCCAGATAACCAAAACTATGGAGATGGTTGCGGCTGCAAAGATTAAGAGAGCCCAGTCGCGCATCGAGTCGGCGCGTCCTTATGCTATCAAAATGGTGGAGGTTCTAAACAACGTTGCAAAATATGTTGGCCCGGACAGCCACCCGTTGCTTAAGGTACATGACCCAATCCAAAATGTCGTAATTGTGCCGGTTACATCCAACCGCGGTCTTTGCGGCGCGTTTAACATGAACATCTTAAGGCAATCCGAGGCTATTTATAAGAAAGAAGTAGCCGAGGGAAGGGATGTCAAGTTTGTAGCCGTTGGCCGCAAGGGTGTGGGCTATTTAAAATTTGCCGGATATGAATTGTTGGCTGCACATACGGAGTTCACCGATAACCCGACATTCGTTGAGGCAAAGGTTATTGCCGACAGGTTGGTGGAGATGTATCAAGAAGGGACTCTTGATAAAGCCTATCTTGTTTTCAACCACTTTAAGTCGGTCATGGAGCAAAAGCCGATGGTCCATCAACTGCTGCCTATAAGGCAGGACGATATTGCGGGGGATGAAAAGTCGAAAGGGCAAGATGTCGAGTATGAATTCGAGCCTGATGCAGTTCGCGTCCTTTATGATCTTCTTCCTCGCTATATAAATACGGTTGTGCTAAGGGCGCTTATGGAGTCCGCTGCAAGTGAGCAAGCGGCAAGAAGAACCGCCATGAAGAACGCAACCGATAGCGCCGGTGATATGATAGAGAGTCTCACCAGGTGGTATAACAGAGCAAGGCAGGCGCAGATCACGCAAGAGATCGCGGAGATCGTCGGTGGTGCCAGCGCTCTGCAAGAAGCATGATCTAGAGACTAGAGACTAGA
>CADDYS010000040.1 GCA_902810715.1 bacterium
AGCCCAGGTGAAAGAGCGCGCAGGAGGTCTCAATCCCGTTTCCGGTATTAGTGATTTTTCTTCATGGCGTTGCCGCAAAAATAACCGACACTGAATATGTCGTCTCAATCCCGTTTCCGGTATTAGTGATTTTTCTTCCGCACATACTTTTTATATCCATTTACGAGGGCAAACGCTTGCATTTGCGTGCATCCCTTGTTTTTAGCTTATTATTGCCTATATAAATTTGTCAAGGTGCCTTCGTTTTTCCAGGTAGCAATACCTGCGGGCATCTCCAAACTATTTCTTCGTGCAAAAGTTTATTTTCTGTAGCTTTATTATTCTTTAAAGAATGTGGAAGCCCTCGTCAATATAAAGGTTTCCTACTCCATATATCTTTGTCTTTTGAACACAGCTTGCACAGATTGAATAAACACGAACCGAATCTTCGTTTTCATTGATAAAAGATCTAACATAATGCATGGCTTCTTCAAGTCGGTCTTCACCAAGCTCACCTTCAAATACGCTATATTGTACTGGATAAAGATAGCCCTTTAATAGCTTATGTACGCGCGTCCGTGTACGATCCTTTGGAATATCATAAGCAACAAATCTCATAAAATCGACCTCTTTTTGATCATGCCCCATTAACTCGACTTTTGTTATCGTCTTTTTAACTATTGTTAGCTTTTTCGGCCTCCCCTTTTTAGCTAATTTTCGCTGCTTCAAGACCTCATCACTTTCCTAATTTAATTAAAATATCCGCTTATTCTTAATTTATTGATACACTTTTAGTAGGCTATTTAAGCATAATGGGCCTATATTCATCCTCCCCCTTAAAAGCTCTTACCAAAGAATAGGCTTGTCTTAAAATAGTTCGCCTGTAGGTTGTTTTCTCCAGCCGTCCAGGTGTCTTATAGCTTGTTTCCGTAAGCATTCTTCTTTCATATTGTTCCAGATATTTTTTTCTGCCGTCATCACTTAGCAAAACTGCACCTTCATCCGAAGTATAAAAATCCCGTGGTTGTAGAACTTTCTTATTTAAGACCATAAAAACAAGCATATCCACAATTATTGGCCTGTATTCCTCAATTAGGTCTAAGGCAATAGAAGGTCTGCCATATTTCTCTTCATGTAAAATCCCCAGGTATGGATCAAGGCCAACCTCAGCAACAGCTGAAAATACGTCATAAAGCAGTAAAGTATAGCCAAATGACAGTAGTGAGTTTATTGGATCAGTCGGTGGTCTCCGTTTTCGCCCTGGAAAAACAAAATCGCTTGGTGTCATATAATTAAAGTGTGAAAAGTATTCCTTTGAGGCAATGCCTTCTATGCCACGTAATTCGGGCAATGATTTTGCTTTTTGCGCCTTTTCCTTCAGATCAGCCAATTGCTTTATTGTTTTATCAAAAGACTCCTCTTCCTCACGATGCCGCTGAAGAGCCACCCTACAGTTATGTATTTTCGCAGCTATGAATAATTTCGCAAAAGCCAAACAATTTTCATGGTTGGCAGTAATTTGATATTGAATACGGCGTACTTCTGGATTCTTCGTCTCAGGACCTTGCAAACGACCAAAGTATCGCCCATAATTGCTAAGGAAAACAATATCTATCCCCTCTTGCAAGCAATTTGTAATGACCTTTGTTGATATTTCAACGTTGCCAAACACAACTATCTTATCTAGCTTAAGAGAAGGAAATCTAGAGAACCGCTTACCATCTCTATATACAACTATGCAGCGATCTTCGTACTCGAGACGTGAATTACCAGTGGCAGCATATAAAACGCTCATATTGTTATCCCTCTACGCCTAAGCTTAAAGAACCAATCTAATATTAATATTAAAATTTTAAAGCTACCTTAGCGCGAAGCTGGTCCAAGTCTTTGTCAGGCAATAATTCCCTTAAAACTTCACCGGTTAACTCTATTGCATGTTTTGCTTTATCATTTGAAATTTCTGCAAAACCATGCTCGAGATAACATTCATTACGCATTTTCTGCACATCTTTAATATTATCTATAGTCTGTTCGGTTAAAGGAAAATCCATGGCACGCAATAACCTCACGCCAATATCGAGCATTATAAACTTTGGTTTATTTTCAATATCAGCTTTATTTATAATCTCATAGCTAAGTTCATCCCATACTGGGTTGTCTGGATTGATGTTTCGTTCAATAAGACCTGACTTCACTGCAAGCTCGATTGCACGATAAGCCCTCATAACAGCTTCAACAGGTATTCTGTCTACGCGACGAGTCGCATTTTCCAAGCAATCGCCAATGATTCTTAAGTAAGATTCTTTAAACGTAGGGTTGCTATTAAACTCTTCTAATCTTTGCCGAACCCTTTTCTGATCTTTGCCCCCCAGGCTGTTTAAAAGCTTAATCAGATTAGTGATATCTTTACTTAAAGGTTCAATCTTTAAAACCATCCGCGCTATATTTGAGTATTCAGGGTCATCTAAAAAAGCTCGTGCTGTCCTTTTTATTTTTGCCAATGCTTGATTGCTCTGTTTATATTGAAAGCTATCCCAAAGGTAGAAAGCATGACATGCTTGTTTTAAAAATTCGGTTCGCCCCCGGTCTGGAAGCCCTTGCGAATAAAGAAAAGCCTGGGTAAAATCTAAGTTTTTTAGACTTCTGATAGCTTCCTGTTCCCTAATCTTTGAAAATGCAGCTGAGGAACTGCTAATTTCCATTGACTCGTAAACTCTACCTACTTCGTCACGCGCCCCTCCCCCAACATAGACAAGCCGCATTGGCAAACCTACATCCATGGTGGCAGCAGTTACAGCTAACGCGCTTGCCATAGCCTTGGTTCCACCAGTTATGTTAAAAACAAGCTTATTGGCGCCTAAGCCAGGGACCATATTTCTTAAAGTATCGCTTATCTCGTGAAAAGCCCTATCGAAATCGTTTGGATTTGATATCTCTTTGGCATCAATTTTGCAGCCTAGCTCAATTGCTCGAGCCCTTAGCTTGGTAGTTATCTCAAGAGGACTTTCTTTTTGCCCCGGCAACGCTGTACCATAAAATGCTATTACTTTTACACACCCAGCATGCTTTAATTCTTCCTCAAGCGAAAAAATAAGCGGATCTAATGTAGTGCCAACAGTCATAACAAGCAGTACCGTATCTTTTCCGCCAGATCCAACATCGCCTTTATCGCTAATTTTACTGACACAGTGATCAATTTGGTTAATTAAGTGCACGGCAAACCCCCATACCCATAGTCGTCTTTTGCCCCACGCCACAAAATATTGCAAACCTTGATAACTTCTGAATGATGCTTAATAGCCCTGCGTCATTACTGGTAGCTGCGTATGCGCATAAGCCCGTAAATCCAAGTAATGACTGGTGTTTTAATTCATAAAGATCACTTTTAATAGAAATCTTGCTGATAATGATTTCTGAAGCAAAGCGTTGCTTAAGCTCGGTTGGAAATTTTTCAGGAGCATAAGCATTCCAACGATCTAAAAGACTTCCGAAAACCAATTCCGGATCTGGAACTATCCTATTTTTGTCTCCCCTTCTAAATGTTGTAGGGGTAAGAAACCTGAAACTTACCGACATACTTCCGGCGCTTATTGTGTCCTTCTTAGCAATTTCATGACGAAGCTTGCCATCTACACCTGATGTGAAAAGCTCATTCCAATTTAAAATGCTTGCCCACGGATGCCCCTTGAGCTTAATTTCTTCTAAAACAAACTCAGCGCCACCGATATTAATTTTTCCTTGTAAAGCTGCTATCGGAAACAAAACATCGCCTAGTACATCAAACCCTCTCTTGTTTAAAAGGCCGATTTTTAGCCAATACGGCTGGTCTTTTACAATGAGTCTTCCCATCGAGGTTTTGGCAAACCTACCTATTATAGGCGAAATGGAAAATGGTTTAAGGCTTGATGAATCATGCCACTGTTTACTTAAACTTTTATCTTTTTTGTTAACCCAGCTTAGTAATAAAGCGTGTACTAAATTACCAACTGATTGCGGCACGACTGCGGTCTCAGCTGCACGCAAACACAAAACCATGCTTACTAAAATATCTTCGCCTGCAAGGGCCTCTTTAGATGCACAACTATGCTCTACCTTCATGCTTCCTCCAGCTCTGCAACTGCCCAGCCAAGCGGAATCATTTCAACGCCTTTATCAATTACCTTGCGGGAAATTGGATAACTACCAGTAAAATATGGTTTAAAAGATTTAGCGTAGTTGCTGGTTCCTAAGCCAAGCTTTATAGGAAAAACCATCTTGTCGGATTCCGTGTTAAGCGCTTCCAGTATTTGATTTTGCCAAGAGAGGTCAACTCTTGCACCACTGCTATTTGCCCTCTTGAAGAACTCTAAATCCTTTTCCAGCACGGCTTTATAAAAGAGCTTGCAACTACCAACAATTTGATTTGCAGTAAGTTTATTATTGGATTTTATCGAGCCTTCTTTGCCAACCATTTGGTTATCTATAATAAGGTTTAGTTGGCAGCTTTCACCCGCTGCAGGTACCGCAGCTTCACGCAAAGTTCGTGCACCCTTTTGAATCTTACCTACTTTTAGGTTTATGAACTGCTCCACTACTGCCTGCGTTTGGATAGGAGTCGAGTCGGATATTTTAAGCTGCCGGAAAGGGTCATCGAATGTCAGACGATAATTGAGCAAGCGGTTTTCAAACTTTTTGATCTCGTCATCATTGTTTCGCCTAGCTTGCTTTGCAGCATCAATAACATCAGGCTTGTCTTTTGCCTTCTCATAAGCAACCGCTGTCCTAATAGCCCCCTTAAAGGAGCTACCGGGAATATACGGACCGATCGTAGTGCGCTGAAACAAATGGAATTTTAGTTCCCCTTGGGCATTTGATGCTGTATTGTTAACCTTATCTTTAATATAGTTTACAAATGCGCTGGATACGGGTATTGAAAAGCGCTGCGCATCTTTGCTCACCGCAATTTTTTCAGAAATTTTATTTAGCGCTTGCGCTGTACTAAGCGGATTTTTCTCAATTGCTGCTAAAAGGCTGGTTTGCTCATCGTCAGTTAAAATATCTTGTAACCTGATGAAACTAAATGCGATGAGTATAGCACCGGTACCTTGTTCAGGCCTTGCTAATACATAGTCGCATGCATCTAGATACTCTCCCGAGCCTATTATAATTGGCGTCACTGGCTTTACCGAAATCAAATATTCTTGACGGTAAGCAGGCATGCTTACACCACCACCCCTAAAGGAAAAGCAAATGCATACTGGACTGCTTCAGAAAAAGCTTTTGACACATTAGGCAACAAGCCGCCGTAGCTTGGCTTTAGATCGCCTGATACTTTAAAGACTGAGCCAGGCATATACATTGCAAGCGGATATTTAAAAGGGTTACCACTGATGGAAAATTCTCCCCCCAGCTTGCCCCATTTGGTAAAAAGTGAATACCACCCATCCCTAGGATCTCCGTCAAAGGGGATATAATTAGAAAGAGTCATAAACGCATTAGGATTGCTTGATTCGGGCAGGTTGTATTCCTCGTACCCAATTACCTTAAAAGCGCCCTTTCCGGTTGAGGCCCGCTTTCCAAACCCATATCGACCAATATTATCAAGGTGTTCAATAACCTCATCGACCTTTGCTAAGCGAGGGTCAAGGCGCGTAAAAATCTGCATTCTTCCCACAAAAATTTCCTTATGGGCAAAAAGAAGGTGTTCTATTGTTGTAAAATTGTTTCTGTTTATTGCATTTTTAATCAGCACTTGAGTAAATTGGGTATAGCTGGCAGCAAATTCACTTTCGCCCTCGTTACTGCTTAAACTACCCCTCGTATACGTATCTTGGTCTAAGAAAAAGTCTATTATTTTATCCTCAGTTAAGAGCAAGTTCTTGTTTCGTTCAAAAAATTCTTCTTTTATATAGGCGATTTTTTTAAACTCTTTTGCTTTTACATAGCGGTTACTCTGCTCTGATAAGGATTTTTTCTGCTCACCTTCAAGCATTTGTGGAGGCAGTATCGGGCGCGGCAGATGCCCTTCCGGCATGGCTGAAGATATAAGAAACTGCATACCGCCCCTTATATCCTCTAAGAACATCTGCAAATACTCGAGGCCTTCTTGTCGCAACATTGACCAGCATATTTGCCCAAACAAAGTATCGGAGTGAAAAGGCGTTATGGTAGATGATTTCTGCTCAATTATTATTTTATAAGTAGGATGCTTATTATTTTGCACCTTAGCCACCTATTGTAGTTCAAACTTTTCGCCATCGAGCGTTAAACCCAAAAACTGAACCTTGCCATAGCCTCTGGACCCTGAGCCACCGAGGGCATCTTTTTGGATTAAATTGAGGCCCTGTTTAATATATTTTTCGATTTGCTCCTCATCATCGCCTTCAAAAAGGCGAATTATAAGCTCGAAATCGAATTCAGCTCCAGGCGGGATGCGCTCGATTGTGCGCAGACCGACTGACTCAGATGTCCAGCGGTTAATAGATACTTCCATTTTCGCCTCAGAAAAGTTCCAGCCCTCATCTTCTCTTAGCTTTTTAAACTTTTCTCTGCTTTCTTCGGTTAAAAAGCAATCCCTAAAAACAAGTCTACCAGGGCCAATTTGAGAATCATCTCCAGCGGATGCGCCAAAAAGCAGGCAGATAGCGCAGGGTTCGCTTAGACATTCTTCTTTGTTGTATTTATGTGGCTTGCCATCGCTTTTAATCTTGCCCATTTGTAGCTCTAGGAGGGCCCTCATTTTACCCTTTAAAGACGATCCCGGTATGTACGGTTCATCGGTCATAGGGTTTCTTACTATTGGGCTATCAATCCCACCGATCTTTATAATCCCCTCATTGCCCCCTATTCCCAAACCGGTTAAGTTTGTAAGCTTTCCTTTTAGCTGCTTTATAGCTTTTAATTGCCTGATAACTGTATCAGTACTCAAAAAGAACACCCCTTTCGATTACTCCTAAGTCCATCGAAGGCTTTTGGCTTAGTTTCTTGCGAATAAATAATGGTAAGCAACAAGCGCTTCAAAAAACTGAACGAATCCTTTGAATTGCTCCAAGTTTTGCTTTGCTTGCTTAACCGACGCATCTATTAAATCTTTAAATTCCTTGGGCGCACTGGAATTGCTTCGGGCAGTTGCATAAGCCGCTTTTGCTTTAAGCATAACTATTGAGGCTTTGTTTTTTTGAAAAGCTTCAATATCATCGCCGATTCTGCTTTCTATCGCTTTTATATCTTGATAAAACCTTCGAATCTGCGCTTTAGTTAATTTTTTATCAGCCAGAAACTTGGCCCAATTATTGGCATAACTATCAAGTAAATTTTCTTGATCTTCCAAAAAACCTTTTTCAAGTCTCCTCAGATCTGGATGATTTGCAGTTTGCTGGCCTTGCCGTTGCGGAGAACCTTGCCTAGGATAACTCATACAAACCTCCTGTATAACCCTTAATCCCTATTTTTAAGCAGCGCATAGCTTATCGGCACTACCATGTAATCCCACCGATTGCTTTGCGCTGATTGCGTTAACCCCTTTAGCAAATCCCGTATCTTTTTGCGTTCCGAAGATTCCTGATCTTTTTCCTCAAGGTGGCGTGCGATTTGGTAAGTTAATCTTGCCCTATTTAAAGCATCGTTTTTATGTCGATTATGTGCTGGTCTATTATGTGTGCAAAATTGCAGTAATGAATAAATAAATGAGCCACTAACCTCTTTTGCTTTCATTGCTTCGTACAGAGTATTGCCGGTATGCTTAATATTGTCGTACTTATCCCACTCAACCGCTACTTCAAAAATGCTTAACCTGTCGCGGCCTTCTTCCTTGCTTCTCTCGAGTTCTCGGTCTGCCATATCGGCCATATGCCATACTGGAGTCTTCTTAGTGGATAGCGCAAGTCCGGCAGAAAGTGTTATGTCGGGATTTCTGGCGGTATACTGCCGGAAATCATTGTAAAGGCGATAGGACAAGCTAAACAACTTATCCCATGGGCCAATAAGCAGCAAGTCATCGCCTCCGGAATAAACAACATAAATCGAATCGAATTCCTTTTTGATAACTCGCGGCAGGTAGCCAGTGAAGAATAAATCAAGCATCCGACTCAATGTGCTTAGCCGCGATATTGAAGCGCTTTCTCTTAATCCGGTAGAAAATATTAGGCCGAGCCGGTCGACATCAGCTTTTAAAATGCCCAAATATTTTGCACCCTCTGCTTTATCGGCGATATTTTCAAACGTCTCAACCTCACCGTTTTGTTCTTTTGGGACATAGTTGGCTATAAAGCGATCCACGACCGGCTTATCTTTAAGTCGAGCTGCAAGGCGAGATTCTGAGCCAGGGTTAATATCGTAAATGATATACGCAGATTCAAGGATGCTATTGCGCGATATTTTAACATCTACATAGTCGAAGAAGTTAAAAATGTGCTCTTTTTCATCAAAAGTATCATCATTGGCTTGGCCTCTTAAGGCAAATGATATGAATCTTGCCCTTGGCAGTTTTTCTCCTAAAAGCTTATCTTTACGGCAGCTTTGGCAAGAAAATCTTTCTTCGTCGTCCTGGTTTTCAACCGCGGGAAATTTATTGCACGATTCACAGATTACGAGATTGCCCGCCTGTTCTTGGTAAATATGGGAAAGAACGTGGTTGTCGACTGATTTAAGCTGGGTTGAAAACTTATTACGCTTGGCGATCTCCAGTCCATTACCAAGCTCTTTTAATACCGTTCCAAAATCCTCAAAACCGGAAGCATTAAAATCTACATAAGCCAGATTTAAAGCAAGATTCCCGGCAAATTCTTTTAACATCCACTCTTCTATTTTGCTCTTTATTTGCGCAAGGTCATCTTTGGTTGAATCAGTGTTTGCTGCTAAGATATAGAAACGCCCGCCACTGCAGTAAAGAATTGAAGTATAGGGCAAAGCAAGCCTGCTTATTATCAGCAGACTTGCCGCTTCCATCATCATCGAAACCTTAAAAGACCTGGCTCTAAGCTTTTTAGCTACAGCGCCTGCGCCAATCCCAGAAATATCGTAGATGTATTGCTGGATGCCGGAGATATCCCCGCCTACAAGCAAAAACTTACTCTCGCGCTCATCCTTTATCGCTTGCTCATCAATTAACCCGTTTAGCTCTGCATGATAATGATAAAGGCACGCTGCTATTGCTGAAGTTGTCTTAAGATGGTCAAACAATGATACATCCTTTATCTTTTCGCGAATATCTGCAGGGATTGCCCAACAATATTTATGCAGAAGGTCGTGTAAACGTATGTAGAGGGTATTAAAATTTGTCGCCTTTAAAGCCGCGACTTGCTGTCCAAAATCTTTAACTAACCGCTCTAATTTAAGTTTATCTAACGAGCGGATTTTCTTAGGAAAAGGTGAGTCGATTAAAAACGCTTCCGATAGTGCAGCTGGCTTTTGCTGCATTAGATCTATTTCTCTATCTTCACCGCTAAGATTAACCCTGCAAAAAACCGAATCAAGCGGCGATGAGAAGTAAGATTGAAAGCCTTCTTGCTCAATTTCTTCGCGTTCTTTTGAAGAATAATTATCGGCTCTACTAACCAGTAAAGCAAGCGCTCTGAGTTCCGGGTCTTCTATGCTGTCGACACGAAACTCATTATCAAATTTATAATATTCGTGGTGGTGCTCAACCAATGTTTTGACTATTTCGGCGCTCAAGCCTGCTTCCTCTATTTGCGCAGCTAATTTATTAACGAATAAACCTGATAAAGCAGGGTGCGGTGTATCTGAGCCTGTATCGCGGCCATATTCACGCAAATCATTTTTTATAGTAGTCGATCGCCCATAAAATTTGCCTATATCGTGAAGCAGGGAGGCAAGCAAAACTTCCTTGTATAATCGGTCATTATTCATATACCAGCTCCTCTAACACGCTTAAATATACGTTGGTACTAATATTATGCTGCTGTCATACAGCATGCTAAGCAAAACCATTATCTGCTACCACAACCGCCTCAACGCCCTGCCCAACGCCTTATTCTTTGCTCGTCTTGCAATCTTCTTTGGGCTGCCGCTTGATGCAACCTCGATGTCTCGGCTGATCCTCGCTAATTTATATAGCAACCTGGTTATTTTCATCCTACTTACCTCCGTGATAAACAAAAACGCTAACGGCACAATCTTCTGAAACGCAAACCAGAAAATCTCTTCTGCAGGATAACATGCCATATAAAATCTCGATGTTATAGATATTTCTTCAGCGTAAATCTGCTAAATCCTTCAAGGACTATGAAAATCGTGTATAAATCATCGTATTTCAAGCTTAAGGCCTGTTGCGTCAGCGGCCATGTTAAATTTTCTTATCGCTTTAATTCAACTTCCACCCGCTTCAGATCCCAAAACCAATGGGAAAAACCGTAGGCTTTTCTCATTATTGGATGACTACTGCTTCAGGAGATTTCTTAGCTGCAATAAGCGCCAGGATTCCTCCCACGATAAGCAGAGGCCCACCAACGATGTAGGCAGCAGAGACAGCAATAAAGCCGCCTATCCCAGCTATAAGCATCATATAGCCAGCCGCTTTGGGTTTGGCAATGCCTAAAGCACCGCCGATAATTCCTATAAGCGAAAGTAATAAAGACGAAAAACCCAACCACATAATCTCGCCGCCATCTTTTGCCCCAAACGTGGCGCCAACACCTCCAACAAATAGAGCGAACGTGGCGCCAAGAAGCCCCGCAATCCCGCCGATAATACCTAAAATTAGTGCTGCTATTTTCATCTATCTCATCCCCTCTACAACCCCAAATCAATATATCCTTTCTCATTAGAGAAGGCGCGTAAGTCTTCAATCTCAAGTTTTAAGCCTGTTGCATCGGTAGCTATGTCGAATACCGCTTTTCCATTTACCGGCACGTTTGGGTTAACCTGCTTTAGGAAAATGGATGAGTCGCTCATAAGCATCATAACATCACTGTTATCGGTGGTCTTAAACTTTCGCCCTTTTGAGTCAACTATATTAAGCTGAGACTCATTGATGGTCCCGCTCTCTTTGCCGATGAGCTCGGCGGTAAGGGGAACTATGACAAATACGCCACTAGCTTTTGCCGGCTTAATAAATTCGTTGTCTGACTTAATAGTATTTGTTTTCTCAGGGTTGGCAGCAACCCATTTTACTTCACCAACAGTTAAGGTCTCACCAACTTTGACTTCTTTCTTATCTTCCTTCTTAGCCTCTGTCTTGCCCGGAGATTGCTCCGATGATGACGAGACCGCTTGATTGCTACTCTTATCCGAACCTTTTTTGTCACCACCGCCGCCTGCAATCGCTGCAATAACAATGATGACAATAAGGGCGATGCCTCCCCAAAGCAATGCCTTTTTCACTTTAAGAACCTCCTTATAATCGTCGTCTATATCGTTAACTTTTTTCTATATCCAGCCTCTACTTAACTATATTTGTAAAATGCGCCCACTCCAGATACAACCGGTAGTAAGATGATAGCAAAGCAAACTATCATCTGTTTGACAGTCAGAAAAAATTAATGGTTTTATTTGGATTGGAGATTTCTCAAAGAGATAAATTGCGGAATTGAAGTGACCTAATCGCCTTCGTACAACTTATCCATCTGGCCGGCGATTGCAGCCATGCGCCTTTTTAAATACGCAGGTGCAAGCATCTTAGCCCGCTCACCGTAGGCTAACACCTGAAGGATAAGGCGAAACGGATTTTTCGACCGGGCTGTTAAGATAGAAGAGCCGTCCTTGTTTGTTTTGATTTTTTGGTCCAAGAACCGCTCGCCTATGGACCTAGTTAGTTTTTGATCGAGCCAGAGTTTGAACGTAAAACTTTCATCGTCTGTCGATGCCCCCGCCCTGCTCTGCAGTACCTCTAGCTTTCTTATGCGGTCAACACGAAACTCAAGGATTTTTCGTTTTAGATGGCAGTAGCCTTCAAGCCTGACCCCGCCTTCGCTGAAATAGAGATCGTACGGGTCGACCACCCTGCACTGCTCTGTATCGCTTTTGGCGCTATAGTAAACAATTTCGATCTGTCTTCCCTCCGAGATAGCACGCCTTACCCTCTCTATCGTGTCCTGGTAAGGACTGTAATCAATCTCAGAATCAAGCTTTAACTGAAAATGGGGATTTAAAGACAGCGTCTGCCTGCTCTCCGGCGACAGGAGATTTGAGATTTTCCCAAGAGCACCCGCCAGCTCTTTTGCATAAGGTAACCCTGCTTCTTCGGGGATGGAGCGGCAGGCGACAGCAAGAGCTACTATCTCACTGGGCTCGAAACTGATACGGACCGGAACAGATTTCAGCTCGTACCTGCGCGATCTCCTTGAATAGTCGATCCTAAAGCCGTTGTTTCGCAGCTGGTCTATGTCGCGGTAGACGGTCTCTTTTGAATAACGATGCCAGTCAAATTGGTGTTCCTGCGATATAATATCTATGATTTGCTCCGTGCTTCGCGGCCTCTCCATCAATAAACGAAGGACGCGTAAGATTCGCTCGACTTTCATAGCTGGGCCTTTCATTTATTAATCACCTATCTCGAACAATGCCCCTGATACGGGCAACTCTCGTAGCACTCTTCCGGCATTCCGGGATCGATTTCCTCGCTTACCATTCGCATTTTTTCGTCTCGCGCCTCTATAAACCACTGCCTAAGCTCGTCATCTATTAAGTGATAATCTTTATCTACAAGCAATCTGCCGTTTTCAAATCTGGCGTAAATAATACATCCTAAGTTAATAGTATATTCATACAGCGACTCCATAGCAAGCGCGTATCCGGCGGTAGTCAGACGATGAAAATCTTTGGGCTCGCCAAACTTGATATCAAGAATGGTGGTCTCGTAAAACCGATAGGCATCGGTTGAAAGATGGCTGCTCAAACCCAGAAACGAACCATCGAGGTTGTGTTCAACACTTACCGGAATCGATAGAGAAACCAGTGAATCCACGCCAATCCTTGGCTGCTTTGCAAGCACAGTATCGACTTGTGAGATTATCGTATTTAGCTGATGCCGCCATACGACAGCAACCCTACTTTTAAGCTCTTCTAGTTCTTCTTGGGTCAAATGCTGGGGTACCTTATCAAGTGATGAATAATCCGGGCGGCGCAACCCCTCAAGTGCCTCTGAAGCGTGGTTGACGCCTTCAATATAGATAGCGCGCTTAGCCGCTATAATGAGGCTGGCAAGTGAATCGTGGAGAACCCTTCCGTAGAGCATTGCTACGTTTGGCTTCGTATCGATGTCCATCACACGCTTCATGTAAAGATCGCGTGCAGTCGGGCAGTAGTAATTTGCAACTTCGTAGAGCGCAAGCTTTATATCATAGATCGGCTCTAGCGGAGGGGCGTTCCAGCTCCAGCCACGCAATTCTTCGGCAACGGTCATCTCGCGGGCCTTGGGAAGAAGTCCCCTGGTTAGATCTTTTCGCTCTTCTTCAGTTGGAAAGTACATAAAAACCACCTTGCTGGCGAAATTTATAATTTCGCCCGATAGATCGGGCAGCTACAGGTTTGTGCAACTGCACGCCCCATAAATGGGGCAACTACCAGTACCCCATAAATGGGGCAACTACAGGCCTATAAGAGTAGCCCATAAATAGGCAACCACAAATTATATAATCCAAGCCATCCATTGGCATCCATTAAATAATATCTGCGCAAAAGCGGGCAAATTCGCAATCGCGGCAGCGGTTCTTTCGCCTGGTCGCCTCGGGCATCGACTCGTTGGCGACCATCTCCCTTATATCTGTAATGATACGTTTAACATACTCCTTCATATTTGGCGTTATCTCGATCTCGTGAACACGACGCGTTGGGATGTAATGAATAAAACCGCGCCTTACATAACGCCTTGGCTTTAAAGGCCCCCGGCAGATAACCCTGGGCTTGCCTCTTATAAAAAGTTCATCCTCAAGAAGCATGGCATAGGCGGCAAGCTGGTATTTGTGGTTCAGCGAAGGCCCCTTGGTAGACATTTTAAACTCGACAGGGATTGCCTCGCGTCGCGTAAAAATTGCCATGTCGAGCATCCCGTTAAGGCCGAGGCGCTCTGATTTAAGGCGCAGGTTGAAACGCCTCTCACCTTTAATGAGCTGGTATTTTACAAGGGTGCGCCGCTTCTGCAAATTCTCTTCGCGTGTATGCGATTGTTTGCCAAGCTCCATTTTTGTTGTAGTCGGCCTGATAAGAGTCATGCAGTAGGTAAAATAGACGACTCGCGGGCAAAAAACATACTGCTTTATATCAGTAACGGTAAGCTCAATCCCTTGAGCTATATATTCATCGGCCATCATTTTTCACCTGCGAACTTTGCTTCTCTTTAGCAGCATCGCTTTCTGATACTGCGATTTCTTTCATCAGGCGTAAATCCTTATCGCAAAGTGGATACAACCGGATATTCCCTGATTTTTTACCGAGAGTCTGGCGCAATTTTAAAAACAGTGCTTCTCGGCGGTTGTGGTTGAGGTCCCCGATAAACGCGCTATACTGGATGCGTGCCAACCCCGCGTCTTTACACCGCTCTGCGACCCGGTTGCGAACTCTATCGTTTGGGATGTCGTAAATTACAAGCGTCTGCATGTTTAGCTCCTGAATATCCGCCAGCCTGACCACAGCTATCCTGCCGGCATAGTCATCCTACCAGCCAGCGACAAATGGCTTATACTTTCTCTCGCCTCTAACAAAAGATGAAACGGAGCGGGCCTGCCGTTGGATGATGGTTCTTAGCGTAAATTTTTTACGCTCGTAAGTCTCTCTTGCCTCAAGCCGGTCTAGTATGCGCCGTGCTAAGTCTTTTCTAGTTCTGTCGTCAAGTTTGCCGTCAACAACCTTCCAATCCGCACTTTTCCCAAGCATGCCTATTATCGTTCTATCCACCACGGGCTGCCTGAATTCTTCAATTAAATCGAGCACAAGGGATGGTTTGCCGGAGCGGTCCGCGTGAAGAAATCCGGCGTAAGGGTCAAGACCAGCAAGAGCTATGGCTATCGCTATCTGAGAATATAAGATGCCGTAGCCGTAATTCAGAAGCGAGTTAACGATATCTGTCGCACCGCGCTTTTCCCTTTTTGAAAAGCCATAATCGGGCGGGATGACTTTTGCGATTGAATCCCAATAAATACTTGCCGAGCGACCTTCCAGGTTAAGGATGTTTTCTCTTCTATCTTCAATGCTGTCCCCATCCAGCTTCTCTAACGCTTTCTTTAAATCCTCAACTTTAGAGATACTGCTCCAGAGCAGCTCATAAACATCAGGATTAGCAATTTTGCGGTACTTCGAGATATATTTTAGAAGATTGATCTGGTTTGCGATTTTACCTGCGGCAAATTGTTTTGCCAGCTCAAAACCCCGGCGATCGTTGTAGGCAAGTATCTGTTCGCGGCGCGTTAACACTGTTCCCTGCAGGTGTGGCGACTGCATTATGGCGTAGGGTTTGCCGTCAGATGATACAAATGTAAGCGGTATACCGGCGGTTGCACATTCTTTAATTACATCTGAAGACAATGACACGCCGTTGGATGTTATGAGCACCTGATTTACCTTGAAAAACGGCACTTCTTCTTTGATTTTGCCGTTCTCCTTAATTGTAAGGCGCTCGCTCTTTTTACCTAAAAAATTTCCAAATTCCGATATTATGATGTCCATACCAGATACCTACAGAATAGAAGTCGTATGTATAGGATAATATCGGCAAGTGTGGAAGTGTTTTAAAGACTAAAAGCTTTATAAAATGTGCCTCCCCGAGCGCCAACTTCACAATTGCATATAGCCCGACGAAATTTAACAATAACGGCCGGTAAAACCTTACTTAGTATCAGGTACTATTGCCGATGTTTTGAGATATTTGCCTGGCAAAGGCATCGAAGTCGCTAAGGTTGGTTTTAAGAAACCCGTACACCCTTTTATCGTCTACTTTCCCGTAGACATGAACGAGCAAGTTGCGGAAACGGGCCATGTTTTGCAGGCGTTCTTCTAGTTCTTTATCTATTAAACCGTTTTCATAAAGTACAGCGAAAGTGTCTGCGAAATCTGATGGCCGGCGGTATCGCTCTGCGCTTATTATATGATTAGCAATATCAACACAGCTCTCTATAGAGACTATAAGATAGTACTTAGCGCTACCGAGCTTATCCGGGTCTGATAGAAACTCTTCCTGTCCCAGACTGGATAACCTTTCCAGTTGGACTACATATATTTTGAGATTTTCTAGCATCCTGTCGATTGAGAACTTATCTATCATTAAAGTATCCCTCTTCTCCTAACCGATTCAAGAAAGTCCCTGCGAAATCGCTCTATGTGGGGAAGGTAATCGAAATATAGCGCGAGCGTCCTGGTCTCAAAAGCAACTCGTTCTTTATCATCCGCACTATATAGCAAAATACCTCTGGTGAGGATTTCGCCTTGAATTGTAAGCGGCATATCATTTATGACCCTTAAATCCACCGGCTTAAGTCCGCTACGCTCTTCTATCTTGCGACCCAAAGTCAACTCATCATTTAGCGGTAATTTTGACCCAGGTCTAAGATAAACGGCGATGTCAATATCGCTCTCGGGGTAAGCAACACCCCTGGCATAAGATCCAAACAGGTAGGCGCCGACAACCGGGTATTCTGCCAGAATAGCATCCAAAACCCTCACTAAAGTCTCAACTATATTTTTTCTATCTCGAGCATTCACTGCACTCATGCAATCCATTATACCTTAATCCTAATTCGCAAGCATTGCTCAGTAATTTTCGGGGAACGTGTACAATGGAACTTAAATACGAACCTTCGCGCTTCTTGACATCAATACAATATTAAAATAATTTAAATCAATGAGTTCTAGAAATTCAAGCGGTTTATTAACATTGGACATGATAAAGAAAGCTGCCGAGCCTGTAATCTACAGCAGAGGTCGCAGTTACTTTAAATCCGGCATGGTTTACGACTGGAATGAAGAAGAGCCTGGGGTAATAGCCGGCACTGTTAGGGGTTCTGGAAATAAGCGATATAAAACAATGCTGGATTTTAGGAACGGCTTTCTTCTAAGTAGCTGCACCTGCCCCTACGATTGGTCGGATATCTGCAAACACGCAGTTGCCCTGGCCCTTGAATACCTCAGCTATGAAAACGAGCCGAAAAGAGAGCCCCCTCCCCAGAATGTCATCCCATCTCATGGTAGAAGCGGGAACATCAACTCGCTTCCCTGGCAAAATGTCCTGGATAAAATGGTAAATCGACCCGAGTCGGCGCAGGAGTTCGGCTATTATCGCGTTATATATCGGCTAAATATAGACAAGAATGGCCGGCTAACTGTTGAGCTCTATAAAGCCAGGATCGGCAAGCGGGGAAAGGGAGGCGAAGACCGCTTTTACTACGACCTGAGGTCGCCGGGCAACTTTGTTCGTGATAGGGACAGGGCTATTATGGGTCTTCTCTCAAGCCGTTCGTATTACAACTTTTCAAGCTACATCCCGGAAGAAGTTATCGACCCTCTGTTCAGGCTACTTATCGATGAAGAATATGTTTTTCTTGGGTCTTCACAGATAAGGCCCGCGATAGCCCTGCTCCCTGTCGAAGCAAGCTTGATTTTAAAAGAAGAGGGTGAAAACCATAAATTGGAAGTTTCTTTTGAGCCCAAAGACATAAACGAGTTTAAAGATAGGCTTTTTATTTTAGGCGAGAACAGGCCGTGGCTAACCGACGGCTTTGCTTTCTATCCTTTAGAGACAGAGTTACCCGGCTCGTTGTTGCGCCTTTTCTTAAAAAACCCGCAGGTTTTATCCAAAGAGCAAATCTCCCTTTTCATGGAGCACTACTACGACGCGCTTTTAGACAAAGATGCCCTTGAGGTAAGGAGCACTAAAATCCAGGATGTTCACGATGACATCTCCCCAAGACCGGTTTTATATCTGGAGGACGGTAACGGGGGCATCGTTCTCAAACCCTGTTTTGCCTATGGCGATGGCCCTCCCCAAATAACGCCGGGCACTTCAGCTAGGACGGTTAAGGCTACCATTGGCGACGACTCTTTCTGGGTGCGAAGGCAGATTGGCTTTGAAGAAGGAGCCTTGAAGATGTTTGAAGAGGTGGGTGTTAAGTTAGAGCGCGATGGAGTGGGCCGACTGGATGGAGATAGCGCCCTCGGCTTTCTGCAAAACACAACCGGCGTATTAAGGTCCAAAGGATGGGAGATCGTGGGCGAACTTAAGTCGCTTCGCCTAAGTCGTACCGTGCCAAAGGTCAGAGGTGCAATAACTTCCGGCATCGACTGGTTTGATTTAAATCTTGCGATAGGCTACGGGGATGTGGACGTTGATTTCTCCACTGTGCTTGCCGCCTACCGATCAGGGCGACAATATATTCGGCTTGATGACGGCAGTTGGGGAATCCTGCCGCTGGACTGGCTAAAAAAGGCAGTTGCCCCGCTAGAAGAGCTGTCGAATATTGAAGGCCAAGACAAAGGCAGCATCAAAAATAGCGATAGATTAAAGATTAGACCGTACCATATCCCGCTGGCCGAAGAGATTTTAACTGGAATTGATATTCAGTCAACGCCCGCTTTTGAGAGTTTGCGTAAGCGGCTTAACTCCTTTAAGGGAATAGAAGAAGTTGATGTCCCGTCTGGATTGACGGCCGGTCTTAGGGATTACCAAAAAAGAGGACTGGACTGGCTTGGCTTTCTCTCGGAGTTCTCTTTTGGCGGCATTTTAGCCGATGACATGGGCCTGGGTAAAACCATCCAGACACTGGCGCACTTTTTAAGATATAAAGAAAAGAGTGTTTCCTCTAAGCCCTCGCTAATCGTCGCTCCCACCTCAGTCGCCTACAACTGGCAAGAAGAAAGCCTTCGTTTTACGCCGGAGCTTAAAGTGGTTGTGCTTACCGGCCCCGAACGCCACCAGCATTTCGAAAGTATCAACGAGGCCGACCTGGTAATTACAACATACGCTTTGCTGCGTCGAGATTTTAATGAGTTAAGTAAGCACGCATACCACTATATAATCCTGGACGAGGCCCAGTTTATTAAAAATCCGGCGGCGCAGACGACTAAGCTCTGCAAAAGTTTGACTGGAAACTACCGGCTAGCCTTAACCGGCACCCCGCTTGAGAACAACCTTACTGAGGTCTGGTCTATCTTTGATTTTCTCATGCCGGGATTGCTAGGTAGCCATAAAAGTTTTCAAGAGCGATATGAAAAACCAATCGCAAAGGCGCAAGATAAAGAGGCGATGGAGCGGCTGAAGAGAAGACTGAGGCCGTTTATCCTGCGAAGGGTAAAGCAAGATGTGGCACGTGAACTGCCCCCAAAAACAGAAATTATCGCCCATTGCGGGATGACTTCGCCTCAGAAAACCCTTTATGAGCAGGTTTTAAATACTTATCGAGCTAAAGTGTTTGAGGCAGTAGCTAAAAAGGGAATCGAGCGGTCTCAGATCACGATCCTTGATGCGCTTCTTAAGTTGCGACAGGTATGCAATCATCCCCAGCTCCTAAAAGTCGCTTCAAACAAGGTAAAAACCTCCGGGAAAATGGAGCTCTTTCAGGAGATGGTCGAAGAGCTTGTAAGTGAGGGGCACCGCGCCCTGGTTTTTAGCCAGTTTACACAGATGCTTGCCATTGTAAGGCAATGGCTTGACCACAAAGGTATACATTACTGCTACCTAGACGGGCGCACACGTGACCGCTCCAAAGTTATCAAAGAGTTCAACGAAAACGGAACCCCCTTGTTTTTGATAAGCCTTAAGGCCGGTGGAACGGGGCTTAATCTTACCGTCGCCGATTATGTCATCCACATAGACCCCTGGTGGAACCCAGCGGTCGAAAATCAAGCAACAGACCGTGCCCACCGTATTGGCCAGGACAAGCACGTGTTTGTCTATAAAATGATCACCAAGGACAGCATCGAAGAGAAGATACTTAAGCTGCAGAAACGCAAGAAAGAGTTGTTTGATAGCCTCCTATCCGAAGGCGGCCTCAGCAAATCGCTGACCAGAGAGGATCTGGAGGAGCTTTTTAGCAGTGCGAGTGATTAGGAACAACACTTTCTTGCTCTTGACCCAAAGAGTATCCCCTCTTGGGCACCAACATTTGCTAAAAACTCTTTTATCTTTGATGATAAAAGGAAAAGTCAGCTAAATTCACTTATGATCTGATTATCTCAACCATTGTTATTGCTTTAATCGCTCGAGTTCTTGTTCTATAGGCCACTTAGAGAATGCAAGGAAGAAAAGCATGATAGCATTTAGGACAGGTACCAGCATTAACAGGCTTAACCCTCCCGAATAGCCAGCCTTAGAGAATATTTTCCAGTAAGGTAGGATAACAAGAGCTAGGATTGCAAATACTATAATAATCTCTGCAACCCCTAGTCCCGGTCCTACTATTCTTGGTGTATATTGTCCTGGCATAAGGTTCCCCCTTTTTTTGGTCAAAGCAGCGATCCACATCATTAAGTTAATTACAGTGCCATTTTCACAAATGCACGCTTTTCTGATTAAATTATGCTAAACTTGCTGGCAGTAAGACTGACCGGTGTCTGACACCAAGAGTGACACCAAGAGTTAAAAGAAGACCTCGTTCAATTGCCCAACGATTCTTTATATCGCTCTTATGGGTCCCCCCACTACGTGATGACGCCAATCCTTCACCGGCCATAGAGTGAGTGGCAGGCATCTTTGCAATTAAGTTCAGTATTTTCTGGCAACGTTATTGCCTTCTTGAAGACTTTTTCGGAAATTTTACCTGTCTTGGCGTCCACAAACACATCGATCTTTGCTGGAATTTCTGGGCTGCAGCATGATTCCTGCGCTTCTGTAAGTATCACATGCCAGATGTAGTTGTTATTGCTTGGGTTCCACTCAAGCCTAACCGTTGGCTTCACCGCTTGCCTTATCTTGAAATTCTTTTTTATCCATTCGTTGATTGAATTATCATGCCTAGCATTGCTTAAAGCTTTTTTAGCATCAACTGGCACTATGATAAGATTTAAGTAATTTACCAACAAGGCTATAGCTATAAGGGCAATTATCACACCGGCTAACAAACCGGCCAATACTTTTGTCATAATACATCAACTCTATCTCTCTGAGGATCTAACTAAAATTCCTTACAATTATTAGCCAAGCAATTTCAGCAAGTAACACGAACAATGAAAGACTTAAACCAAAATAGATGCGGTATTTTGACGATCGTAATTCATCAGGCAAACGCAGTCCAACCTTAAGAGATGCAATACTGATTACCAATGCTAGTAAGCTCAAGCTTATTGCAATATAAAATAAAACGCTCAGCGATGTAGGCAATGCAATAATGGCTGATAAAGCAGCGGTTATTATGGCTGTATTAGCCAGTCTTCTTGGTCGCACAACCATGAATCCTCCTGTAAACGTCCTTTGCTTGAGTGCTAGTTTTATCTAAAAAACAATTAAAGCCTAACAAAATCCCAAGCATCATTGGTTCTAAACCAAAATCTTGCTCTATCTAGGCTTGGAATCTCATAGTAAACAACAACTATGGATGCTATTGGCAATTAATTGCCAATAGCATCTCCTTCTTAAGCATAGTATATTATCGCAGTATACACACTCCACTTAATCTTCAATAATTAGAACTTTCTTTGGTTTATCAAGTAGCCTTATGGTTTTGATTTCAATTTTCACCGGCATAGTTTTAAATGGGCCAGTAGCGCTCACTCTCCCATTATCAAAAAATATTTTTAGTTCATATTTGCCTTTTAGAAAAGCTTTCTCTTCCGCGGTAAAGGATTTCTCGATATTCGGGTCTTTTGCAAATAGCTCGTCGTATGAAATCAGCTCAGTTTTAATAATTTTGTTAGTATCATCTGGCAAACCACTTGCCCTCTTTTTACCGCGTGTATTACTGTAAAGTGACCTTACTTCCTTTTGCCAATCGTTCATATACTGAGCAAATTCACGATTGCTCATCCCATCATTAACACTTTCGCCACTGGTTTTCGTCTTTAACGTTCGTGATTCGGAAACGGCATTTGAAACCCCCCAGGCGCCAAATGCTAGTACCAAAACAAGCGTAATCAGAATTGCTATCCGCTTATACATAAAAACCACCTTCGAACATAAGATTATTAATATCTGGTATAGTCAATTGTGTCGACATCTTGGTAGTGTGGAACAACTGAAGCGTGATTAGCATAGCGAGAGCCCCTCATTTTTGCCAGATAGTTACCACTGCTTAACCAATACCGCTGGTCATGCGGTACCCATACATGGTCAAATCCTGTATCTGAATCGTAATCATACCAGTAGGTATACTCAACAAGATTCCAAGTGTTGTTATACCACTTGTAAAGGAGATGACCGTCTCTCACCCAGCAATAAGGTGCGCCCCAGCGCTGGTAGGATGTAGTGTCTACATACGAAGATCCCCAGCTTGCCCCTGCTGTAAACCAAGATATAACAGTGTCGCTCCAATACAGGCCAGCGCAATGAGCATATGCAATAGCTGGTGCTATCACAATAGCCACAAGAAGCAAAATACAAAATAATAATTTTATTTTCATAAACAAAGTCCCCCCCTGCAGAAATGGACGTCTAAGCGTCACATTCTCTCCGCGCTTTTCTGAAATTTCTTTTGTATGCTAAACTCTTCTTACCACCTTCTGGTCTTCATCTTCAGCCTGTGGCTGAAGCCTCCGAGCTTGTCCCTGGCTTAGTTGAAATTAAGAGGCGGCCCAGTTAGCCTAAGGTTGTAAACCAATCAATCTTGAGGCCAGAAAGGAGCCGCCATGAAAAAACAGTACAGTAAAAGAAACAAGAAATC
>CADDYS010000041.1 GCA_902810715.1 bacterium
GCAGCAATTGCTGAAATAATTGGGTTTAAAAAGGAATATATTTCATCGATAACTTGACTAAATTCAATACCGCCTGTATCAAGGCGTAATCGCCTTAGAAATGCGCTCCACTGCTTTTTATGGTCCCTTTCTTCTGCGAACTCGAGGAACAGCATCCCACCTTTTAGAATAAATTTATCAGCGTAGTCAGATTGGCAGAGTCGATACAAGAATCGCTCGTTTGCATATCTGGTGAGAACAAAGCCAAAATCTTCACCGCGAGTCCTGCTTAAATTTAACAAGCGTTGGCGAATTGAGGCTTCTATGTTAGCGATCTGCCTATCTTTCACGTAATCACCTCAAGATACGGTTTCATAACATTTGCTACCCGGCAGATTTTGGCATAATGCCAGAGTTCATCATTTGAGCATTTCCTCTGTCTGCGACATTCACGAAGCGCTTCAATGGCAATATCGAGACCTATCTTATTGCGATATTTAAAGCAATCGGCAACAGTCTTAGCCGGAGAATAAATCTTTACCGTTACCCCTTCTATCTTACGCTCTTCAATACCAGCTTCAAACGCAAGTCCCGAGAAACGAACGAAATGCATCATGGGGCGGTCGATCCTTGGTTTTCTTGCCTTCTCTTCGATAGCAAACCATACTTCGAAAGGCAGTTGCGTAGTCAGACCATGGAATTTTAGCGCCGATAGCAAACATACTACTCCACGAGGCACCCGTTTGGCGGCTTCAGCGAGCGTATGATTCTCAGTAGGAACAGCATTAGGAAGGGTATAAAGACCGCGACCAATATGCTCAATTAGCCCACGATCACTCATGCGCTTCAGGTATACCCGTTCTATACCATAAGCATTAAGATCCCGGGCTCTTATTGTTCCCTCTCTATGAACCATATTAAGAACTTGCTGTACCTTTGATCCAGTCATTAGCCTCACCTGATACATATAGTCGGGAATTATATATAAGTCCCGACTTATTGTAACATCTACCAATCCTATCGTCAATTTCTTTTAGAAGCTACAGTAAAATGAAGGGAATTAACGCAACATAATTCAAGTACCAGGATAGAGCAGTTCGAATCCTGTCACCTCTTAGCTTTTCGGCAAATAGAAAATGCCTTGTGAAAGCCATTTTCACAAGGCAAAAACTGTGTCGGGGTGAGAGGATTCGAACCTCCGACCCCCGGTTCCCAAAACCGGTGCTCTAACCAAACTGAGCCACACCCCGCGGCACTGCCGAAAAGTCGGCTAATGCGACAGAAGGTATTTTATCACAAATTACAAGAAAATTGCACTGTATCTATCATAGTGCGCAGCCGGTTCAACAATCTTTGGCGTGTTCTTTAAACTCGGGCATCTTGGCTTTCAGCTTATGAAAGGCCTGCGCCCGGTGGCTTATCTTGTTTTTTTCATCCAGAGGCATTTGGGCAACCGTCCGGGTATCCCCTTGCGGGATAAAAATAGGGTCGTAGCCAAACCCCTTTGCCCCGTGGGGCTCAAATCCGATATAGCCCTCCAGGGTCCCCTCAGCAGAGGTAACCCAACCGTCCGGGGCCATAAGAACGGCTACGCAGCGAAAGCGCGCGCCTCTCTTCTCCTGGGGGACACCTTCAAGCTCACGCAAAAGCTTCTCGTTGTTTTTTTCGGCATTTCCCTGCTCGCCGGCATAGCGCGCGGAGTATATCCCCGGCTCTCCTCCTAGGGCATCAACCTCCAGCCCCGAGTCGTCGGCCACCGCCGGCTTTCCGAAGGCCTCAACCAGGGCGCGTGCCTTAATGAGCGCGTTGTCATAGAAATTCGAGCCGGTCTCTTCAACTTCCGGCCAATCAGCAAAATCCTTCGGTGTGTAAACTTTTACATCCTTCAGATCAAGGATATCTATGATCTCCCTGATCTTACCCTCGTTTTTACTTGCTATTATGAGCTCTAACATTTGCCGAAAGTTCCTCTTTCAAAACATGTCGCTGGATGGAGATAAGCTCCGATATTCCCTTGTCAGCCAGGCTAAGCATCTTATCTAACTCGGACCTCTCAAACGGATGATCCTCGGCTGTCCCCTGGACCTCGATGAGTTTTCCTGAGCCGGTCATGGCAACATTCATATCGACCTGCGCGCGGCAATCCTCCTCGTAGCAGAGGTCAAGCATGGGCACGCCATCAACAATGCCGACGCTTATCGCCGATACAAACTCAGACAGCGGCAGCTCAGCAATTTTGCCGTGCTCAACCAGCCACCTCAAGGCATCGTAAAGCGCGATAAACGAGCCGGTGATTGAGGCTGTACGCGTGCCGCCATCCGCTTGTATCACGTCGCAGTCCATCCAGATGGTTATCTCAGGTAAAGCCTTAAGGTCTACCACGGAGCGAAGTGACCGGCCAATAAGCCTTTGAATTTCCTGTGTCCTGCCGCCAACCCGACCCTGGCTTGCCTCTCGTGGCATCCTGATGCCGGTCGACCTGGGGAGCATTCCGTACTCGGCGGTTATCCAGCCCTGCCCTGTGCCCATAAGCCACTTTGGAACCCTCTCCTCTACCGTAGCCGTACACACCACCTTGGTGTTGCCCATTTCAATAAGAACCGAGCCCTCTGCATGCGGAAGGAAGTTCCTTTGAATGGTTACTTCTCTAATCTCGTCGGGTTTTCTTCCGTCTACGCGCCGCATAAGTTTTTCTCCTTTGCATACAACTTGCAGGCCACAGTTCACGGCTAAGAATATTTTTAAACTGTGACCTACCTTAGTTTATCATTTCTGCTCACAGCGCGCTCTGCTGATGAACAAGGCTATGCATAACTATTAACCGATATCTATCTGCATGTTGTCCTCAGCTATTATAATCGGGCCGCTATACTGCTCAGCCGCCGCACGCTTTTGGTAGTCGGGATCAAAGTCGGGCCAGATATGCGTTAAGACAAGCTTCTTAACTCCAGCCTTGCTTGCAACCATACCAGCCTGTCTTGCAGTTAGATGCATAACGTCTTTGTAGTCTTCTTTCTTGGTAGCCTCGCAAATAAAGACATCGCTTCCATCTGCTACATCAAACAAAGCCTCGCTAAAAGTAGTATCTGATGAGTAAGAAACCACATGGCCACCTTGTGAGATGCGCTGCCCGAAAGTCGGCATGTTATGCTTTACCGCAATACTCTGGCACCCAAAATCGCCTATTTCAAATGTATCTTGATCCACTAAAGGATGGAAACTAAAGGTACTATCAAACTTACTACCCGAACCGGGTGGAAATATCTGCAGTATAAACTCGCGCGCCTCCGCCGGTGCATACACATTAATGGGAAACTTACCTGACTCATGATAGGCTAGGTAATAGTAAAGCGGATATACATCTACAAAATGATCCTGATGTAAGTGGCTTATTATGATTACATCCAGGGCTAGCGGATCCATCCAGCGCATGAGATTTCTGATAACGCCACTTCCCATATCAATCAGAATGCTTGTTTTGCCATCCCGCACCAGATAGCCACTGCTGGCGCGCTTAACAGTAGGATACGCCGCCGAAGTCCCGAGCAGAATGAGCTCCATATTGCTTACCCTTCTTCAACGCCTACCACCTTCTCGCGTAGAGGAAAAACTACTCTCTCAACCTTGCCGATCTCTTTCCCGAGAAATCTCGCACCTAGCTTACGAAAAACGTCTTTATCTCCACTTGAGATAAACTCAAGTGTGGGTGGCGTTTTTTCCTCGCGCAGCTTATCTTTTCTTGCTAAAGTCTCTTTGAGTTCTCGTGCGGTCTCCTCAGCCGAGCTAATCAGCTTTACACCGTCTCCTACTACCCTGGAAATTGTCTCCGATAGTAACGGATAATGCGTGCAGCCAAGAATAAGGCTATCAATGCCCGCCCTGACAAGCGAGTCGAGGTACCACTTGACCACACCTTCGACCTTTGGGCCGGTGGTCTCGTCTCTTTCAACAAAATCGGCAAGATCTGAACAGGCCACCGGATGAATCTGGACACCTGCATCAATAGTCTTTATTGCGTTGATATAAGAGCCGCTTGATATCGTAGCCTGCGTGCCGATTACACCGATACGCCTGCAGCGGGTTGCCTGAACCGCCGCTCTCGCCCCCGGCTCGATGACGCCGATGATCGGCACGTCGTAGTATTGCTGAGCGGCCTCCAGTGCGGCTGCAGATGCGCTGTTGCACGCTATGACTACAAACTTTACATCTTTGGATAAGAGAAAATCGATGATTTCAAAAACAAAGCCGCGCAACTCGGTTATGCTTCTCGGCCCATACGGAAACCTGGCTGTATCGCCAAAATAGATAATTTGTTCATTTGGCAGATACTTAATAACCTCCCTTACTACAGTTAATCCGCCAAGTCCTGAGTCGAATATTCCTACAGGCCTATTGTCCATTTACCCTCCAACCCATTGTTTCCTCTAAGCTCTAAGTTAGCAGCAATTTCTATAATTATAACGCTAACCTGATATAAGTAAACGCAAAAGCACCGCCCCGCGACTTACTGCCGCTATGCGTTATGTATCCAAAAACCACACGACAGATATCGCGTATGAATGGAAAGCTCTTGAAACTATGATATTATATACTTATAGTAATTATTGCATATGGATATGTTTGGGGGTAATGGCGCTGGGCGCTCCGCGGGCTGCAAACCCGTAGGCCGGCTCTAATAAAGTCGGGGGAGGGTTCGAATCCCCCTTGCCCCCTCGAAATCAAAAGCCGGCTTAATGCCGGCTTTTGATTTCAAAGGTTAGGAATTAGAAACTTACCTTTAGGCAACCCTCTTGCCAGTTATATTCATCACGTGCTCGGCCAACTTTTTGTCTTCGCTTGCAAAATGATCCAAGAGCCACTTAACAATCGAGTGCTGGACACTGTTGATAAGAAAAGCGGTGTCACCGGTGTTGTTAAACCTACCGATCAATCCTTTTAGATTCCCAACAAACTCGTCGTGCAGCATTTTATGAGATTGGTAGGATGGATAATCGCAGCTCTGCATTATTCTTTCCTCGTTTTGAAAGTTCTCGCTTACAAAATCTAATAGAAAACTTGCCGCCTGGGATACGACTTCTTTTCCTTTGTTCTTAGATAAAACCTCGTGCAGACCGTTAGCAATCTTAATTAACGCTTTATGCTGGCAATCGATCTCACATAGACCGGTTGCCATCCCATCAGTCCATTGTGCAATAGTCATAGAAAACCCTCCTGGTAGTAGAACCCTATTAGTATTCTATCGTCCTTGAAGGTTTTAACCTTTAGTTATGAGTGATTAAAATTGGCAGATTATCCTGCGCAAATGTCTGAGAGATTTAGCTTCTTACAATAGGTTTTTTGATAATGGTACGGGTAAATAATACAGATAAAATTGTTTGTTCAATCTTGGCAGGTGCTTATGGTTTGACAACAAGTATCGGAGGTATAAAATGACACGAACCAAACCGATGATTATAGCTCACCGTGGCTTATCGGGCTATTATCCAGAAAATACTCTGCTTGCATTTCAGGAAGCCCTAAAGCTTCCTATAGACGCGGTTGAGTTTGATGTGCGAAGAACCAAAGACGGTATGCTCGTTGTCATCCATGATGAGACCGTTGATCGCACAACGAATGGCAGCGGATATGTGGGTTCGTTTACCCTGGACGAGATAAATAAGCTTGACGCAGGTAGCTGGAAAGGAGAAGAGTTTGCTGAGACGCACATCCCCAGCCTAGATGAAACGCTTGAAGCTTTAGATAGGCAATCAGTGCTTGTTGTAGAAATCAAGGAGCCGGGCACCGAGTTGCAGATTATTGAGGCAGTTAAGCGATATGACACCCTGGAATGGATAAACCTCGTAAGCTTCCATGCCAATGCGATAGCTTCGGCAAAGAAAATAGAGCCTCATATATCGTGTGCGCTAATTGGCGGAAAGTCCATTGGAGCTAGCGATAATACCTTTTTTGATTTCGTGCATGCTACGTTGGGTTGCGATGCAAACTCGGTGATGGTGCATTACTCCACGCTAACACCAAAGCGGGTCCACTATTGCCATAAGCGATTTCTCTCTGTCGGGACATGGACGGTTGATGACAAAAACCTGGCAGAAAGATTGATTTTGATGGGGGTAGATGCGATTGCATCCAATTACCCGGATGTGATGCTGGAGGCAATGGCGGCTTAGCAAAAAGCCACCCATTTAAGGTGGCCTTATATGGTGGAGACGGCGGGAATCGAACCCGCGTCCTGAAGCATCTCCACAGGAGCATCTACGAGCGTATCCTGCGTTTAAAGTTTCGCTACTGGTATCCCCACAGGCGGGGTAATCCAATCGCTAGCCTATAAAATTTCCCTAAACCCTTATAGGCGTCCGGTCCAGGTCAGTCCACTTAAATGACGCCGCACTAGAAACGTGGACGATTTCTAGATTGGCGAAGCCGCAATTAAGCAGCTAGAGCTAATTCGCTGTTTGCGTTTAGTTTTTTCCAGATAGTTTAACGAGTTACCTGAGCTCGGCCCGCTTCTCCTGCCGAAACAAACCTCAGTCGAAACCTATCGCCCCCATATCTTTAAGCCAACTAGCCAATAGCCAAAAACCAATAATTTCATTGCGAGCCTTCTTCTGTCATTGCGAGCCGTAAGGCGAAGCAATCTCCGAGATTGCCGCGCTCCTTTCAGTCGCTCCTAAGAAAACGCTTCTTCTGCCAAAGTGTTTTCTTTCTTAAATTACCCACTTTCAGTGGGTCGGGTGCTCGCAATGACAATTATATTGGCTGACCTATATTCTAGACCCACAAAACATTGGCTATTTGGCTGCTTTTTCTACTCGCCTTTTTGCTTCTCGCGAAGCGCACGCTCTATCTCTCTCTTGGCCATGCGTTCTGCGATGGCTTTGCGTTTATCGTAAAGCATCTTGCCCTTGGCAAGGCCGATCTCAACCTTTACTTTACCTCTATCGTTGATATAGACCTTAAGCGGCACCAAAGTATAACCCTTCTCTTTAGTCTTGCCAAGAAGGCGCAATATCTCTTTTTTGTGAAGTAGCAGCTTACGAGGCCTGTCTGGACTGGGCTGAGAATAGATATCGGCGTGACTATACGGGCTTACGTGTATATTAAACACCCAAAGCTCGCCATCTTCAACCCGCGCGTAGCTGTCCTTGAGGTTTATCCTGCCCGCGCGGATCGACTTTACCTCCGCGCCTTTAAGCTCAATCCCGGCCTCGTAGGTCTCTTCTATAAGAAAATCATGATACGCTTTTCTGTTTGTCGCCACTATCTTTGCTGTTTTCATATGTATATTATAGCACCTGCGTGATTTTTTGCGGGTGTTTATCGCTTTACCTGTTCGCCGTGGTAGGCCCGATAAATCGGGCGACTATTTTTCTGCAAGAACAAAATCTATCCTTCGCTCACCGATGATGACATTGGTTACCAAGACCGTTACGGCTTGGCCGATTTGAAACATTCGCCCCGTCCTTTGCCCGATGAGGGTAAATGTGGCTTCGTCGTAGGTGTAGTAATCACCCGTCAAGTCGCGCACGTGCACCAATCCCTCGGCTGTGTTTGGAAGCTGAACGAAAAACCCGTAACCCGAGACGCCGGTAATTGTGCCCTCAAAAATCTCGCCGACGTGCTCTTTCATAAGCTCGCAAAGCTTAACGTCCACCGATTCGCGAGAGGCATCATCCGCCTCGCGCTCCATATAAGAACTGTGCTCACAGATATCCGCCAGATTATCAACCATGTTGACGATATCCGGCTCGGAGAGATTCTGATCGAGCACGGCTTTTACCAGCCTGTGGACTACGAGATCGGGATACCTTCTAATCGGCGACGTAAAGTGTGTATAGTGCTGAGAAGCAAGCCCAAAATGAAGCGTGCTTGAGGGTGCGTAAACCGCGCGCTTCATAGCTCTTAGAAGCAGGTTGTTTATGAGAAGTTTTTCCGGGCGATTATGGGCATAGGATATAATCTGCTGGATAACTCTGGGGTGAGCACCCTTTAGCTTTCTTACCGGATAGCGAAGATTTTCAACCAGCTCCTCAATCTGTACCAGAGTCTCTTCGTTTGGCTTGTCGTGGACGCGGTAGACCATGGGCGAATCCTGCCAGTACATAAAGTCGGCGACTGTCTCGTTCGTGATAATCATCGCCTCCTCAATAATTTTAGTGGCGGGTGTGCGCTCACGAACAATAACCTCCACCGGTTTGAGATTTTCATCCAGGATGACCTTGGGCTCAACCGTCTCAAAATCGAGACTCCCCCTTTTGAGACGCTTTTTCTCAAGGATATCGCTTAGCACGCGAAGGTTTACCAGAAGATCGCGCAAGTCGGGGCTCTTGTATTCCCCGGTTTTGAAGGCCTCATCGACCTCCTCGTAAGTCAACCTGAAATTGCTGTTTATTACACCTGGATGGATTTCAAAGTCGATGACTTCGCCCCTATCATCGATGGTCATCTCAACGGATAGGCTAAGCCGGTCTACATTTGGGTTCAGGCTGCAGATATTGTTTGAAAGCTTATGCGGGAGCATCGGCAGCACCCTATCGGCAAGGTAAACACTGGTACCCCTACCAAATGCCTCCTCGTCAAGAGCGCTTCCTATCGTCACGTAGTGGGATACGTCTGCGATATGAACGCCAAGGTGAAAGTGCCCGTCTTGCCCGTCGCGGTACACGCTTACAGCATCGTCAAAGTCTTTTGCATCCAGCCCATCAATGGTCACGGTAAAAACATCGCGGTAATCCTTGCGCTCTTCAAGATCGGCCCTTGCTACCTCGGAGGGTACCGCCTCGGATTCGGCCAAGACTGCCCTTGAAAAATCCGTGCTTAAATTATGCTCCCGCACAATTACGTCGATCTCAATCGTCGGCGAGGTTTCGTCGCCGATAATCTCGGTTACCAAACCTCTGGCAGGATGCGTGCCGTCTGGGTATTCGAATATTTTTACAACAACCATGTCACCATCCTTTGCCTGCATGGAATCGTTTCTGTGGATCGTCACCTGGTAAAAAATACGCTTATCAGATGGCGTGGCCAGGCTTAATTTGCCGTGCCTCTCATAGCGTCCGATGATGCTGTCACGGGCCCGCTCGATTACCCGGGTGATCTCGCCCTCACTTCTTGGTCCCTGACGCGTCCGCTTACGGGTCAGCTTTACAGCCACTTTGTCCTGGTGCATCGCACCATTAACCTTACTCCCCGGGATAAAAACGTCCCCGATTGCGGTACGCACAAAGCCATAGCCGGCCTTGTTCGCCAAAAACTCGCCCACAACCATATCCAACTGCGCAGGAAGCGCGTATTTTTCTTTCTTTGTTCGGAGTACCCGGCCCTCGGATTCCAGCACATCAAGGGCTCTTTTTATTTCAATCTTATCAATCCCCGGCAGGCCGAGGGCTTCTACTATTCCCCCAACATCCAGGGGCGTATAGCCTCTCTTGCTCATTAACCTGAGGATTTGCTTTGTTAGCTGCATCTCTACCATCCCCCAATAACAAAATTTTACAAGGATTAGTGTTTACGGATACACCCTTCTGTTATAATATTGCCTAGGACATTTTGATAAACCTTGGAGGTTTTGTACTTATGCATGATTATCGCCACCAGGCATCTGCTCCTTGTATCGTCAATGAGGGCATCCTGATTAATAAAAAGGACATGCTGCGAGCCCTCGAGACTCTTGAGAGCGTAAAATACGCGTATATTGTCGACGACAACGTTATCAGCCAGGGAGAAGGCGTAGTGGTCAAGGTATTCTCCAGCCAGGATACCTCTACCCTGGTGATCAACGGTTGCCTGTTTTTAAACATCCACAGCTTTAATTATTTGCGTTTTTACGCCCAAGATAACGGCTTAACCACAATAGAGTTGGTCGAAGATGCAAAAATTTTGCAGCTCATATCCATTGAGGACGATGCCAGAAGGATAAGCAAAATAAACCGCGAGATTTTCACGAGCTCCCGCTACGATGAGGAAGCTCCAGCCGAGCTATTTGACGAAACTGACGAAGACGACAGATATTAACTGATGAACGAGAATATCTAAGGGCGAAGCTCAACTTCGCCCTTTTACTGTTTCACAGTAGGCAGGGCTAAAGCCCTGCGCCCGATAAATCGGGCAACTACAATCAAAAATCGCTATGATGCTATCTTGTCGATCTTAATCTGTCTCTTGCCCGATATAAATTCTCGTATAACCTCTTTAGCTTTATCCATCTGGGCATCGGTTTTTGCCTTATGATCAAACTTAGCTACTATGTCCGGCTTAATACCCTTCTTCTGAATCATACGACCTTTCGGTGTATAATACCTCTCCGTAGTTAGAAGAAGCCCTGAGCCGTCAGATAACTTAATGACGCTTTGGACCGAGGCCTTGCCAAAGGTGGTCTCGCCTACTATGACGGCGCGCCCGTAATCCTGCAGCGCGCCCGATACAATCTCTGAAGCGCTTGCACTTCCCTTGTTAACTAAAACCACCAAGGGCATCTTCGTATCGGCTCCGCCGATCGCATCTCTTTCTTGCTCATGCTCCGATCTTGATTTCGTTTTAACTATAGGACCGTCTGGAATCCAGAGGCTTGCTAGATTTACAGCCTCGTCCAATATACCACCCGGGTTGTTTCTTAAATCAAGAATCAATCCCTTGATCCCATCGGATTTTAGCTTGTCGTATTGCTTTTTAACCTCGTTGCTGGTTTCTCCGTTAAACTCATATACCTGGATGTAACCAATATCGTTATCTAGTTTTTTAGAGAATACGTTCGGGAGATTGATCTGTTCCCGTACTAAATCAAACACCATCGGGTCTTTTACGCTCTCACGTTTTATGGTGAGGCTCACCTTAGTACCTTTATCGCCTCGAATTAGCTTCACAGCCGTTTTGATATCCATGCCCTTGGTTGGTTTGTCACCAATTTTAGCAATGATATCTTTTGCCTCTATTCCGGCCCTCCCGGCGGGGGTTCCCGGGATCGGGTGCTCTACTACAAGCTCTCCGCCCGGCGATTTATTTTCATCAAGGGTAATTCCTACGCCGTAGAAGTGCCCGGACATCTCCTCGTTAAACGCGTCGAAACACTTGGCTTCCTGGTAGTGGGTATACGGGTCATCAAGCGCCTCGATCATCCCCTTAACCGCGCCGTTAATCAGCTTCTTATCGGAAACAGATTCAACATAACCACGGTCAATAATATTAAGTAATTCTGCTACTTTTTGTACCGACGGCAGATCCTGCGCATATTTCTCCGCCCTTTTGTCTTCAAGATACCTGCCGATAAACATCCCGGCAGTAAAAGATGAAAGCACTACCAGGATTGCAAGCAATACGATTATTAGAACATTCTTTTTACCCAAAACCTACACCCCATCCTTAGCTTTTGTTACTGTTACAGTATAAGCAAAAACGGGGGTGACTGCTATACCTAAGAATAGAATTCAGCGCCAAGGTTAAGTAAAAGTTACTCAGTGCTGCAGTTAATTGTAGTTGCTCCATTTATGGAGCCTCTTTGGCCCGATGAGTCTGTGCAACTGCGCGCCTGATAAATCAGGCAACTGGCCTGATAAATAGGGCAACTACATTTCCGGTTTACCCGTTACCAGTCCTTCTGCAACACTATTAGTACCAGTTCATGGGGTTTTGTGGCGTTCCGTTTTTCCTTATTTCGAAATGAAGATGCGGGCCGGTCGAGTAACCGGTAGAGCCAACACGACCAATTGTTTGGCCCTTGGAGACGCGCTGCCCGTTAGATACAAGAATTGCCGACTGGTGTGCATAAAGAGAAGTAACCCCGCCGCCGTGGCTTATAATTACCATATTACCGTAACTACTACTATAGCGAGCCTCGATAACCACGCCATCCTGAGCTGCTACTACCGCCTGCCCTGAAGGCGCACCGATATCAATACCGGAGTGTAGCTCGCGTCCATGGAAAGGGCAAATTCTATACCCGTACGGAGATGTTACCCGACCACTAGTTGGCCACGCAAAACCGCTTGGATTATACGTTATCTGGCTTAAGCTACCGCCCTTCTCGAGCTGCCTGATCCTCGCAGCAATACTATTCGATTCTGCAAGAAGCTGCTTTTCCGCTATCTCGCATGCAGCCCGGTTTGACTGGGTTTGGCTCAAGAGCGACTGTTTCTTACCAATTTCTGCCTGCAGCGCCGTTTTCTGTACAAGCTTCGCGTCGGTAAGTTGTTTTGTCTTCCGCTCCTCATCTATCAGCTTAATTCGTGCGGAGTTTACGGCGGCCTTGTCCTGTTCAACCTCAAGCTTCTTCTCCTCGATAGCGGCTTTGGTTTTGCTTATTCGCTCGACAATATCGACATCCTGGGAGACTATAAATTCAAGAAAACGCATGCGCTTTAAAAGATTGACAAAGTCGCTTGAGTTTAAGATGACATCGATATATCCTGTATCACCGCGCTTATATATATTCTGGATGCGGTTGTCAAGAATCCCCTTCTGCTCGGTAAGTTTTGCATCCGTGTTATCGAGGTCTTGTTGTGTTTGGTATAGTTGCGCTTGCAGGTCGGCAAGTTGTTTTTCAGTAGTTGCGCGCTGTGAGCTTACCGTTTTCAATTCATCATCAAGACGATCGTACTCTTTTTGGACCGACGCAATATTGCTATCCATTTGCTGGATCTGCGAGACGAGTTGATATTCCTGGGCCTTGGCCTGTGTGATTTTTTGACGAGTTTGGTTAAGCTGCGAGTTAACGTCATTTAGCCGGTTGCGGTTTTTGTTTATCTCTGAAGCGAACACAGGATTAGCTAGGGAACTTAGGGCGAGTATTATAATCAATGCTGTTAACCTGTACTTCAATGAAGTAGTTGCGCTCATGGTTCTACCTTAAAAATAGCTATCCGTTAATAATTACATTAACCAATTTATAGTTTAATTACAATGGATATCTTTAGGTACTTTTATCGGCAAAAGGGCCGCTTGACTTTAAACCCTTAAGAAACGCCTCAAGGCTAAGGCGCTCCCTGCCGCGCCGATCATGATACCGGCGATTACCAGGGCAAATATAAGCTGGTAATAGGTTTGGGTTGGCAAACCGTTCGGCAAAAATGCGAGGAACTTCTTCACATTTTCATTAATGGCCGTCTGGATAATTGAGAGCAGTATAACCGCTATAAGAGCACCGATAAGCCCCTGGGTTATCCCTTCAAGTAAAAACGGCCACCTGATAAACCAGTTGGAGGCTCCGACAAGGCGCATGATCGCGATCTCTTTTCGTCTTGCATAGATAGCAAGACGGATAGCATTTGCAATAAGTACCAACGAGGCAAAAGCTAAAAGCCCTGCAAATATTATGCCAACCCAGCGTGCCATTTTAGTAAAGTTAATCAGCCTCTCAACTGTTTGTCTATCATGGCGGATACTCTCAATCTCTGATCGACCTTTAAGTCTTTTGACAACATCATCGGCTTTATCGGGGGATTTAAGGGATATCTCAAACGATGCCGGAAGAGGGTTTCCCTCGATCATGCTAAGCATATCTGAGTCCTTAAACTCTTTCTTAAGCCGCTCAAGTGCCTGGTCTTTTGAGACATAAGTCACTTTTCTAACGTCGTCCCAGGACATGATTTCAGACTGCATTGCTTCAACAGACTCGGCCGGAACACCATCGTTTAGAAAGACAACCACTTCTACTTTTTGCTCGGTCATCTTCATCCAGCTATTTGCTGTAAAAGCAACAAACATAAAAAATCCCAGGACAAGCAAAGAAAGCGCGACTGTAGTGATGGCGGCTATGTTTATAATCCAGTTCTTCCTAAAGCTCTTAAGTGATTCTTTTATAAAATAGAAAGGACGAAAAGACATAACTGTTACCCCTTATGTTTACTCTTCATAACCGTAGACGCCGCGCTGCTGGTCTCGAATCAAGGTTCCTTCCTCTAGAGCCAGGACTCGCTTTCTCATGTTGTCTACCATCTCGCGGTCGTGCGTTGCTACTAAAACGGTTGTACCGGTCCGGTTGATCTTATTAAACAGTGCCATGATGTCGCCTGATGTCGCCGGGTCCAAATTTCCGGTTGGCTCATCGGCTAAAATAATTGCCGGGCGGTTTACGAAAGCCCTTGCAATTGAAACCCTCTGCTGCTCACCACCGGATAGCTCATCTGGATAGCTCTCGGACTTGTCTTCAAGGCCTACCAGTCTTAATACCTCAGGAACTTGGGCTCTGATAATTCGGCTGGGTTTGCCTATAACCTCAAGAGCAAATGCAACATTCTCATAGGCTGTTTTATTTGGTAGGAGTTTGTAATCCTGAAAGACACATCCGATATTTCTCCGAAGCTGGGGCACTTTCCACCGGCGCATATTTACAATATCATGACCGGCGATAAATATATCGCCCTTTGTGGGAACAAGTTCTCTTATGAGAAGGCGGATGAATGTGGACTTGCCACAGCCCGATGGACCTACCAAGAAAACAAACTCTCCCCGGTCTATATCAACATTAATATCCTTAATTGCAGGATGGTTGGATCCTTTGTATTTCATGGTTATGTTATGTATCTTAATCATGGCATTAATCACTCCCAGAATCGGTATCCTACCAGAAAACCAAGCATAAATCAAAGGGTAACGGTAGGACTGCTAGCTCACAGCTGACAGCTGATAGCTGACAGGAAGAAATTAATACCCACACCTCTTGCCCTAACCCTGTGAGCTAAGAGCTATGAGCTGACAGCTAATATGCCGTGAGCTGACGTGCTGCTTGGGAGATATCTTCGCTGGTTAGTCCGTAGTGCTTGAGAAGCTCGGCCGGTTCACCCGAGCGCCCAAACTGATCCTTTATGCCCACCCTTGCTACTGGTACGGGATGCTTCTCGCAGAGTAGCTCCGCGACCGCGCTCCCCAGTCCACCGATTATGCTATGTTCTTCTGCAACAACAACTTTTCCGGTTTTTTCTACTGATGAAAGTATAGTTTCCTCATCGAGCGGTTTTATGGTTGAAACGTTGACAACCTCGGCGCTTATCCCCTGCCGGCCAAGGTCTTCAGCACTTTTAAGGCCCGCGCCAACCATAATCCCGGTTGCTAAAATAGATACGTCTTGTCCTTCTCTAAGTCGTACAGCTTTGCCGGGCACGAAATTGTAGGAGTCGTCAAATATTGTGGGAACGGCGGCCCTGCCCAGCCGGATGAAAACCGGCCCCTCTACTTCCACCGCCACCTTGATCGCCTTTTTTGCCTCGTAAAAATCAGCCGGTACGATAACCATCATGCCGGGGATAACACGCATGAGGGCAATGTCCTCGACTGTCTGATGCGAGGCGCCGTCCGGGCCGACGGTGATGCCGGCGTGGGTCGGACAAATCTTCACGTTGAGTTTAGGATACGAGATAGTGTTCCTGACTTGCTCAAAGGCACGGCCGGTTGCGAATATCGCAAACGAACCCGTGTAGCAGACCTTGCCCGTTGTCGCCAGGCCCGCCGCCATCGCCATCATGTTTTGCTCGGCAACACCGCAATCAAAGAACCTCTCGGGAAACTCTTTTTTGAATTTTATTGTCGTAGTCGATTTCGCAAGGTCTGCTTCGAGTACCACTATATTTGGATACTCATGACCTAATTCTACCAAAGCTTCCCCGTAGGCTTCACGTGTTGCACGTTTTTCTGACATTGTACTTCCTTTTAAATCAATCGCTTTAAGTAAATTTTGGATTACTTTATAAGCACCAGAGTACTCTACCCTAACGGGCCGAGTGCCTCTATCTCAGCCAACGCCTTATCCACTTCCTCATCCGTTGGGGCCTTGCCGTGAAAATCAACCACTCTTTCCATAAAAGAGACGCATTTTCCTTTTATGGTGTTGGCGACAATCATCGTCGGCTTGCCTTTGATCGACCTTGCCTCATCCAGGGCATCTAGGATTTGCTCGACTTTGTGGCCGTTTATCTCGATCACATGCCAGCCGAACGCGGGCCACTTGGCCACAACCGGCTGAATATCGACGATTTCACTAACCAGGCCGTCTATCTGCATATTATTGTAGTCCAGTATTCCCACAAGGTTATCAAGTTTGTGCTGGGCGGCAAACATCGCGGCCTCCCAGATTATGCCCTCCTGGGATTCTCCATCCCCTATAAGGGTATAGACCCGCGAATTGCGCCCATCAAGCCTAAGGCCAAGGGCCATGCCGACCGCTGTGGAAAATCCCATTCCAAGCGAGCCGGTAGATATTTCAACACCGGGGGTTTTTCGCATATCCGGGTGACCCTGCAGGTGGCTGTCTATCTTGCGAAGTGTCCACAGGTCTTCCCTTGGGAAGTAGCCGGACTCGGCAAGCGCGGCGTAAAGGACCGGCGCCGCATGCCCCTTGCTTAAAACAAAACGGTCGCGATCAGGCCAATTCTTGTTCTCCGGCTTGTGTTTCATCTCGTGGAAAAAAAGTGTTGTGACTATATCGGCTGCAGAGAGCGAACCGCCCGGATGACCCGAGCGGGCCAATCCGACCATTTTAATAATATCCCAGCGCAGTCTTCTCGCTTTGGCCTCAAGATACTCGACCAGAGTTCGCTTATCTGCTATAGCCTTGGCCGTCAAATTGACTCCTTTCACGCGACGAACTGTTTAAACCCTTCGCCGACCACTTCATGAACATCCGCGATTATCACAAATGCCTTGGGATCGATAGCATGTACAATCTTTTTTAGATGCTCGATCTGCCTTCTTTCTACCACGCAAAATATTGTATCACGACGCTTCCCGGAATAGTAACCCTTGCTCGCCAGAGCCGTGGCCCCGCGGTGCAGCTCAAACAGTATTGCATTGGCTATCTCCGAGGTATGCTCTGATATTATAAAAGCCGCCTTTTCAACGCTTAGTCCCTCTTGCACATAATCGATAACGCGGCTCATGACGATAACCGCTATCATACCATAAAGGGCAAGCTTCAATCCAAAAACACTGGCTGCTACCAGCATAACAAAACCATCTGTAAGTAAGAAGAGCTGCCCCAGACCTAAATTACTGTATTTTTGCAAAATCTGGGCCACAATATCGGTCCCACCGGTGTTGCCACCGTTTCGAAAGACGATCCCCATGCCTATTCCGGTAAAAATGCCGCCGTAAAGCGTGCCCAAAATAGCGTCGTTGGTTATGGCAAATGACCTCACAAAAGGCGCCATAGCATCCACCGCAAAGGCGAGACCAAATGCGCCGTAGACCGTCTTCATCCCATATTTCCAGCCCTGTATCCTCGTTCCTATAGCAAAAAGCAGCACGTTTAGGGCCGCCATGGTAAGACCTACCGGCAGGCCGAATCTATAATGCAGGACAGTTGAAAGCCCGCTTACACCACCTGCCGCAAGCCTGTTCGGTATAAGAAATATGTTTAAGGCCAGAGCGGTAATTAAAATACCGACAGTTATGCCTATATATTCACGGACGACATGTTTTATCCGAATCACCTCCGCCGGATTAATCCGGATTATTTACTACTGCTTTTAACGCTGGGCTCTTCTTCTTGCCAAATAACCCAGCACTGTTGACACGGATGTATTTAAGACCTGCCCAGAACTAATCCCTTCTTTCTCCAGTAGCTCGACCGCCTTATCAACTTTGCCGACGTGAGTGTATATATGCGCATCGCTGCTCAGGATAAGTGGTAGTCCCTTCTCTTTGGCAAGCTTAATAATTTGAAGGTCGTAAATTGTCGCCGCCTCGCGGCTGCTTGTCGGCAAAAGCGAGCTGTTGTTTATCTCAAGCGGGACGCCCCTTTCAAGGGCGGCATCAACTAAAGTCTCGGGATCGATCGGAAACTTCGCGTTTCCAGGATGGACTATAAAATCGACAAGCGGGTTATCCATGGCCTTGATGAGCACCGCGGTGTTCTGCTCAACCGGGCCGCTCTCATAGCCGCATTTGGGATGAAAACCAACAATAATGATATCAAGGGCCTCCAGATAATCGGCCGGAAGATCCAGGTCCGCATCTGGGTTGGTGATGTTGGCTTCAATGTCTTTTAGTATCTGCACGCCGTTGAGCTCGGTGGGCATTATTCTTAAGTTCCAGAAGTGATAGGGATGTGCACCGCCGGGTAGAGCCGGCCCGTGGTCGGTTAAGGCAACCATTTTGAGGCCTAGTTTTGCGGCTTCCCTTGTAATTTCTTCGACAGTGCTATAAGCGTGACCGCTTGCAACCGTATGGACATGTAAATCAGCTTCTATTCTCATTTTATCCATCTGCCGCTTCTAAAACTCTTTTTCGGTGATACTCAATAATAAAATCGTCTATCTCACCGTCGAGGACCGCCTGCACGTCACCCTTTTCAAGACCTGTGCGGTGGTCTTTCACAAGCTGGTATGGATGCAAGACATAAGACATGATCTGGCTCCCCCAGGCTATCTCTTTTTTCTGCTTGTGCCGCTCGGCCTCTTCTCTCGCCTTGCCTTCTTGAATCTTCTCATAGATCCTGGCTTTGAGAATAATCATGGCCGTCTCTTTGTTCTTTGACTGGGACCGCTCGTTCTGGCACTGGGCTACGACCCCTGTTGGGGTGTGCGTAATTCTTACCGCCGAGTCGGTTACGTTAACGTGCTGGCCGCCGGCACCTGTCGACCTAAATGTTTCGATACGTAGGTCCGCAGGGTCGATGGTTATTTCGACATCCCTTTCAACTTCGGGGATGATGTCAACCGAGGCAAATGAGGTATGTCTTCTGCCGCCGTAATCAAACGGCGAGATTCTGACCAGGCGGTGAACTCCCCTCTCCGCCTGCAAGAAACCGTAGGCGTACTTGCCTTTAATTGTAAACGTTGCGGTTTTAATGCCGGCTTCTTCCCCCGGCATGTACTCGTTGATACCTACCTCGTAATCTTTGCTTCTGGCCCACTGGATTATCATCCGCATAAGCATCTCGGCCCAATCCTGCGACTCAGTGCCGCCGGCGCCCGGATGAACGGTTACTATCGCGTTGTGGCTATCAAGGGGATCGGTAAACCAGCTTCTAAGCTCTACATCCTCAATGTATCGTCTAACTTTGTTGAAGAATCTCTCGACTTCGGAGCCGAGTAGCTCATCGGCCTCAGATACCGCAAGCTCGTTCATAACTTCGAGCTCTTCAGTCTGGTCCTTGGCCCGCTCCCATGCCTCGATATCCTCTTTTATATCACTGATGTTAGACATCACTTTCTGGGCGGTTTCGGGGTCGTCCCAAAAACCGGGCTTGCTTGCCACCTTCTCAAGCTTGACAGCTTCAGCCCGTTTGCCATCTATGTCAAAGATAGCCCTTGATTTGTATGACTTTCTCTTTTAATTGGCGTATATCTTCACTATAATCGGTTATCAATTTGCCTCCACCCTTATATACAGCCATTAGCCAATAGGCAATAGCCAATGAGATTGCCACGTCACTCGCTTCGTTCTCGTTCCTCGCAATGACAAGTTTTATTGGCTCTTGGCTGACCTACACTCTAGACCTGCAAAACATTGGCTATTGGCTGCCCTTATTTGCCACAGCACTTCTTGTATTTCTTTCCACTTCCACACGGGCAGGGGTCGTTTCTCCCAACCTTGTTATTGTTTCGATGCGGCTCGCGTGGCTCTTCGCTTTTACCACCGCTTGTCACCATAGCTTTATGTTTCTTTGGCATTGCCATAACCGGCTCCTCGCGAACCACCTGGACGTGGAACATATATTTGAGAAGGTCCTCTTTAATTCCCTCTATCATGGCCTGGAACATATCGAAAGCCTCCGCCTTGTACTCAACCAGCGGGTCTCTCTGCCCTATCGCTCTAAGACCAATGCCCTCTTTGAGATAATCCATCTCATAGAGGTGCTCACGCCACTTGTTATCGATTACCTCAAGCATGATAAGTCGCTCAAGATCCCTTACTAGGTCTTCTCCAAACTCTTTTTCACGCTCCTCATATTTGGCGCGTGCCGATTCGGCCAGCCTATCAATTAACTCCTCCTGCGTAATCGAGGTAATATCGATAATCTCTTTACCCCATTCAACCGGAAATATCTGGTTGACATACGAGAACAGGCCCTCCCAGTCCCATTCCTCCGGGTAGGAAGCGTCGTTGGTGAAAGTCTCGACCGCCGCCCTCATAACATCCTCAATCATGTCAAAGATACGTTCGCGCAGGTTCTCACCGACAAGGACTCTGTATCGTTCCTTGTAGATAACTTCACGCTGCTTGTTCATGACATCGTCGTATTCGAGAACGTGCTTTCTTATGCCGAAGTTTTGCCCCTCGACTTGTTTCTGGGCCGTCTCAATCGACTTGGAAATCAGGCCGTGCTCGATAGGTTGGTCATCCGGCACGCCGAGACGCCCCATGATGCTTCCGATCCTCTCCGAGCCAAAAAGCCTCATGAGATCGTCTTCAAGGGAGAGATAAAATTGGCTTGAGCCCGGGTCTCCCTGACGGCCTGAGCGTCCTCTTAGCTGGTTGTCAATTCGCCTTGACTCATGGCGCTCGGTGCCTAAAACGTGAAGGCCTCCTGCCGCTTTAACCTCTTCGGCTTCCTGCGGGTCCGGTGGGCTCCCGCCAAGGATGATATCGACGCCTCGGCCAGCCATGTTGGTTGCAATAGTAACCGCACCCTTTTTGCCCGCCTGGGCGATGATTTCGGCTTCTCTCTCATGGTACTTGGCATTTAATACCTCATGCGGGATGCCGCGCCGCTTTAGCATTCTGGATAATTTTTCGCTGTTTTCAATGGAGACCGTACCTACAAGAACCGGCTGCCCGCGATGGTGCCGCTCAACTATATCTTCTATTACCGCCTTGAACTTGATGTCCTCGGTTTTATAGATCGAATCTGCCATATCTTTTCGTATCATCGGCATATTTGTCGGTATGACGACCGTCTCGAGTTTATAGATATGCATAAACTCATCGGCTTCGGTTGCTGCGGTACCCGTCATGCCGGCAAGTTTCTCGTACATGCGGAAGTAGTTCTGAAGCGTAATTGTGGCAAGAGTTTGGTTCTCCTCGCGAATTCTCACGCCCTCTTTTGCCTCAATTGCCTGGTGCAATCCTTCGCTGTATCTTCTTCCTACCATCAACCGGCCGGTAAACTCATCAACAATGATGACTTCGCCGTCTTTTACGATATAGTCAACGTCCTTCTTAAAAAGCGCGTGTGCCCGTAAAGCCTGCTGTAGATGGTTTACCAGCATGCTATTCACGTGGTCATATAAGTTATCGATCCCAAGAGCTTCCTCGACTTTAGCAACTCCATCTTCGGTCACTGCAACGGTTCTGTACTTCTCGTCAACCTCGTAGTGCTCGCCTTTTTTAAGTCTTGGGATAATCCTGGCAAATGTGTAGTAGGTATCCGCCGATTGCTCCGGCGCACCCGAGATGATAAGCGGCGTTCTTGCCTCGTCGATTAGGATACTGTCCACCTCATCAACGATGGCGTAGTGATAGGTACGCTGCACCCTTTCGTTGATATCGGTTACCATGTTGTCGCGCAGATAATCGAATCCAAACTCGTTGTTTGTTCCATATGTAACATCGGCGGCGTACGCCTCGCGCCGGAGCATGGGGTGCATCTCTGTCTGGATAATGCCGACTTTAAGCCCTAAAAACTCGTATATCTTGCCCATCCACTCGCTGTCACGTTTTGCCAGGTAGTCGTTTACAGTAACTACGTGGACGCCCTTCCCCTCAAGCGCGTTTAGATAGACGGGCAGCGTTGCGACAAGTGTCTTTCCTTCACCGGTTTTCATCTCCGCAATTTTCCCCTCGTGAAGGACGATGCCGCCCATTACCTGCACGTCAAAGTGACGCATGCCAAGTACACGCTTTGAAGCCTCGCGCACTACGGCAAACGCCTCAGGCAAGATGTCATCCAAGGTTTCCCCGTCGGCAAGCCTTTGCTTAAACTCGGCGGTCTTTGCCTTGAGCCCGGCATCGCTCAAGCTTGCGATATTCGACTCCCACTCGTTCACCGCTGCCACTTTATCTCCAAGTAATCTTATTTTTTTGCCCTCTCCCATGCGGAGGACACGTTCAACCATTTTGAACAAGTTATTCATCCCCTAATCAGATACAAGAAACAAGACCGGGCCTAAAGGCCCTTCAGAAATCAGATTTTCTTACACTCTAGACCTACGCCTGATCCCTGGTTTCTTGTTTCCCTGGTTTCTTGTTTCCAGTTTCTGAGTCCTTACGTATTTTATCACGTTTTCTGAGGATGGTCATGGGAAAGTAAGCAGCATGTAAACAGCCCCGCATACTTGAGGTATGTGGGGCTGTGTTGAATTGCTTCTTCTGCGAAATTTTAAATTGACCAGATATTCCGATATCGGATATAGTGTCTATTTGATTGCTTCAGGGTCGCTAATTTCTACTTTGGCTTGGCTAAGCAAACTATCCCCTAGTTTATTATATTCTGACTCAGCCTTTTCAACCTCCTCTTGCGTTTTAGCACCTTTAAGAAACTCGCCTCTGAGTTTGCCGATATATAACGCTTCTTTATACGCATTGATAACTTCAGGGTTTGACCAGAATTTAGTCTCAGACATACCTAAACCCAGTAAATAATCTTTAAAGCGTTGCTGCTCTTCGGAAGACATATCAGTTATCGCTTTTTTAATGTTTTGCATCATGGTCTTGACCTCGGAATCGGATACTTCAATTCCGCGACGCTTAGCTTCCTCGGCTAGAAGCTTCTTTTTGGCTACTTCTT
>CADDYS010000042.1 GCA_902810715.1 bacterium
GAATAAGAAAGTTAAATCTTACAGGGAGGAACAAATATGGCCAAAGCTAAGTTTGAGCGAACCAAACCCCACATGAATATCGGAACCATCGGTCACGTAGACCACGGCAAGACAACGCTAACCGCCGCCATTACAAAAGTTCTGGCAGAGAAGGGCCAGGCCGAGTTTAGAAGCTTTGACTCAATCGACAATGCCCCGGAGGAAAGAGAAAGAGGAATAACAATCGCAATCGCCCACGTGGAGTACGAGACGCAAAACCGCCACTACGCCCACGTAGACTGCCCGGGACACGCCGACTACGTAAAGAATATGATTACAGGCGCCGCCCAGATGGACGGGGCCATCCTTGTGGTGTCTGCTGCCGATGGGCCCATGCCGCAGACAAGAGAGCATATCCTCTTGGCAAGGCAAGTTGGTGTGCCCTATATCGTAGTCTTTTTAAACAAGGTAGATATGGTAGATGACCCGGAGCTACTAGAGCTTGTTGAGATGGAGGTAAGAGACCTCCTAAACGAGTACGAGTTTCCAGGAGACGACATCCCAATTGTCAAGGGAAGTGCCCTAAAAGCACTCGAAGGAGACCCAACTGAGGCCGAGCACATAATCGAGCTCATGGAGGCCGTGGACTCCTACATCCCAACCCCTGAGCGGGATATCGACAAACCCTTCCTCATGCCCGTAGAAGACGTCTTTACCATCACCGGGCGCGGCACCGTAGTAACAGGGCGTGTCGAGCGCGGCAAGATAAAAGTCGGAGAAGAAGTTGAGATCATCGGTATCTCCGAGACCAAGAAAACCGTTGTAACAGGCCTTGAGATGTTTAGGAAACTCCTAGATGAAGCCCAGGCCGGAGACAACATCGGAGTCCTTCTTAGAGGAGTGGGAAGAGAAGAAGTAGAGCGCGGGCAAGTCCTCGCCCAGCCAAAATCAATTACGCCCCACACCAACTTTAAAGCCAAAGTCTACGTTTTAACAAAAGAAGAAGGCGGAAGACACACCCCCTTCTTTAACGGCTACCGCCCCCAGTTTTACTTTAGAACAACAGATGTGACCGGGGTGGCAACCTTGCCTGAGGGCACCGAGATGGTTATGCCGGGAGACAACGTGGAGCTAGTCGTTGAGCTTATCACCCCGATTGCCATGGAGGAGGGCCTGCGCTTTGCAATACGTGAAGGCGGCAGAACAGTTGGTGCGGGTAGGATTACAAGTATTATTAAATAGTGTGGAGGAAGCATGGCAACACAGAAAATTCGTATCAGGCTAAAAGCCTACGATCACGAGGTTGTCGATCAGTCAGCGAAGAAGATTGTTGATACTGCGCAAAGGACGGGCGCTAAAGTTGCGGGGCCGATTCCTCTGCCGACGGAAAGAAGCCTTTATACAGTAATCAGGTCTCCGCATGTTAACAAGGATTCGCGTGAGCACTTCCAGATGAGGACGCATAAAAGACTGATTGATATATTGGATCCAACGCCTAAAACGGTCGATTCGCTGATGAGGCTAGATCTTCCGGCCGGTGTTGATATCGAAATAAAACTTTAAACTGGTGAACCGGTGAATGGGTAAATCAGTAAATTGGATAAATATGTAGTTGCCCGATTCATCGGGCGAGAATGTTGCACGAACGGATAATTATCGGTGCGAGGTAGAAAATGAAGGCATTACTAGGAAAGAAGCTTGGCATGACGCAGGTATTCGGCGATGGTGACCGTTTAATTCCAGTTACGGTTGTTGAAGTCGGACCTTGCGTGGTAACTCAAGTGAAGACAGAAGAAAATGATGGCTACTCGGCAATCCAAATCGGGTACGGGGATATCGAAGAGAGAAAAGTAGTCAAACCTCTTCAAGGCCACTTCGCTAAAGCAAAAGTGGCACCTAAACGTTACCTGGCTGAGATCAAGACAGATAAGCCCACCGAGTACAAGCCGGGCGACACGATAACCGCTGAGATATTCTCAGCCGGTGATAAAGCAGATATTGTTGGCGTTTCCAAGGGCAAAGGTTTTCAGGGTGTCATGAAAAGACATGGCTTTAGAGGAGGGCCCGGGGGCCACGGCTCGCATTTCCACAGAGCTCCCGGTTCAATAGGAGCCGCTGCTTTTCCGTCTCGCGTTATGAAGGGAAGACGCATGGCGGGGCACATGGGTAGCGATAGAGTTACAAGCATTAACCTTGAGATTGTAAAGGTTGACCCTGAGCAGAACATTATACTGATTAAAGGGGCGGTGCCCGGTGCTAAGGGCAGCCTTATTATGATTAAAGAGTCCAGTAAGAAGAAGGCAAAGTAGGGGAGTAACGGTGAAAATACCAGTCCGTAATAGAGAGGGTAAAACCATAGAGGAAATCGACGTTAGTCCTGAGGTCTTTGAGGTAGAACCAAACGAGGCTACGGTCCATCAGGTCATTAAAGCCCAGTTGGCTGCGGCCAGGAGGGGAACCGCAAAGACAAAAACCAGGGCTGAGGTCCGGGGCGGCGGTAAGAAGCCATGGCGGCAGAAAGGTACCGGACGGGCCCGTATCGGAAGCATCCGCGCGCCTCATTGGACCGGCGGCGGAACCGTTTTCGGTCCTGTTCCTAGGGATTACTCGTTTAATGTTCCCAAGAAGATGCGCCGTGTGGCTTTAAGATCGATATTATCGTCAAAAGCCAGAGACGGACGTCTGATCATTCTTGATGATTTTGGCTTAGCCGAGCCACGGACAAAAGATGCTGTACAGGTCCTAAAGAATCTCGATGCTACAAAGAAGACCACGGTCATTGTTGGCGAGAACCAAGACACGGCGGTAAGATCAGTTCGCAACATCGACAACGTAAAGATCATCTACAGCTCTGAGATTAACGCGTATGATCTGCTGGATAACGAGTACCTGGTTATGACCCGTGCAGCCCTTAACGCAGTAGAGGAGGGTCTATCCAAATGAAAGATCCAAGAGATGTAATAATCCGTCCGGTAGTTTCTGAGAAGAGCTATGCTCAAATCGATCATCATAAGTATACGTTTGAGGTAGCTCCGAATGCCAGAAAAGAAGAGATCAAGAATGCGGTTGAGAACATCTTTAAAGTCCATGTAGAAGCAGTCAACACAATGAAGATGCATGGAAAGCGTAAGCGCCAGGGTTATACCTCGGGTAAAACGCGCAACTGGAAAAAGGCGATCGTAACCCTTCGCGAAGGCGATCGTATTGAAGTGTTTGAAGCTAGGTAGCTTCAAACATAGGGCCCAGGAGCCAGGGTGTAGTTGCCCGATTTATCGGGCGAAATGTAGTTGCTCCATTTATGGAGCGGATATGTAGCGCAGGGCTTTAGCCCTGCCAAAGCACTAAAAATATGCAGCCAGCAGGCGAGAAGTACTGGGAGAAGAGGAGAGAAACAGATGGGAATCAAGAAGTTTAAGCCGACATCGGCTGGGAGGAGATCTCAGACGGTCTCCGATTTCAAGGAGATAACAAAGAAGGAGCCTGAAAAGAGCCTTCTAGTGTCGCTTAAGAAAAACGCCGGTCGTAACAATTACGGCCGCATTACTACCCGTCATGTTGGGGGCGGCCATAAGAGGCGCTACCGTCTCATCGATTTTAAGCGTAATAAATACGGCATTCCCGGCCACGTGGATGCAATTGAGTATGATCCTAACCGGTCTGCCAGGATTGCTTTGATTAAATATGCCGATGGCGAGAAGAGATACATTCTTGCCCCGCTTGGTTTGAAAGTGGGAAACACGGTTGTTTCGGGGCCGGATGCCGATATAAAAGTCGGCAATGCGCTGCCTATGAGAAGGATTCCGCTGGGTACTGTTGTGCACAATATCGAGCTGACCCCTGGTAAAGGTGGGCAACTTGCGAGGTCTGCTGGCACATCCGCCCAGGTAATGGCAAAAGAGGGCAACTATGCCCATTTGAGATTACCATCCGGAGAGGTAAGGATGGTTCATCTGGAATGTTATGCTTCGATAGGCCAGGTCGGCAATGCCGAGCATGAGCTTATCTCGATTGGAAAAGCGGGCCGTAGCCGTTGGCTTGGTAAAAGACCGACTGTCCGTGGTACTGCCATGAACCCGGTCGATCATCCGCATGGCGGTGGTGAGGGTAAGGCAACGCCGGGACGTCATCCGGTAACTCCTTGGGGAAAACCAACTCTGGGTTATCGTACGAGAGGTAAAAAACCATCTGATAAATATATTGTTAAGCCTCGAAAGAGGTAGAAAGTTAAGGATTGGAGGCTGAACAGTGGGAAGGTCACTGAAAAAGGGACCATATGTAGAGATCAAGCTTCTTGGAAAAATCCAAGAAATGAACAAGAGAAACGAAAAACGGGTTATTAAGAGCTGGTCCAGGGCTTCGACCATCTTTCCTGAGATGGTAGGGCACACTATTGCCATCCACGATGGGCGTAGGCACATACCGGTCTATATAACAGAGAGTATGGTCGGGCATAAGCTTGGTGAATTTGCACCAACCAGGACCTTTAGGGGTCATGCCGGCCAGGAGAAATCAACAAGATTACGATAGGCCTTTGGCCTGTCGAGCTAGTTAGCTTACAGCTGATAGCTCACAGCTCTAAACACGAGGGTAAGAGGTGTGGGTATAAATTTCTTCCTGTCAGCTATGGGCTGTGAGCTAACTGGCTGTCAGCTGTGAGCTAATTGGGAGGTAAAGATGGCTAAAATGGCAGAAAATGAGACTGCTTCGACAAAGGCCGTTGCTCGGTTCATAAGAATATCGCCCCTAAAGGCGCAGCAGGTTATAAGCCTGATTCGCGGCAAGGATGCCGAAGAGGCTGTTGCTATACTAAAGTTCACACCTAAAGCGGCGGCAAGAATTATAACTAAAGTTCTAAACTCAGCCATTGCGAACGCTGAGAAGAATTTACATATTAGCCAGAACAGGCTCTATGTCTCGGAGGCGTATGTTAACCAGGGGCCTACCCTGAAAAGAATAAGACCAAGAGCCATGGGCCGTGCATACCGGATTAGAAAAAGAAGTAGTCATATCACCGTGGTTGTTACGGAGAAGGAGGGTTAAATGGGGCAAAAAGTTAATCCTCGCGGGCTAAGAGTCGGAATTATCGAGAACTGGCGGTCTCGCTGGTTTGTGAGCAAAGGCTTCGATAAGGTTCTTCGTGAGGATATTCAGATAAGAAGAGTGCTATCGCAAAAGCTTGCACGAGCGGCTGTCTCGAAGATTGAAATCGAGCGGGCAGGAGATCGCGTAAAGGTTGATATCCATACGGCAAGGCCTGGAATCGTTATAGGAAAGCGGGGGACCGAGGTAGAGATTTTGCGTAGTGAGCTTGAGAAGATGACCGGCAAGCAGGTTCAGATCAATATCGAGGAAGTAAGGAGGCCGGAGCTTGACTCAACACTTGTAGCACAGAGTATCGCTGAGCAGCTTGAGGCGCGTGTTGGCTTCAGGCGTGCAATGAAAAAAGCCGTTACCCAGGCTATGAAGAGCGGCGCTAAAGGAGTCAAGGTCCAGTGCGCAGGACGCCTGGGCGGGGCCGAGATGGCGCGCACCGAGTGGTATCGTGAGGGACGTGTACCTCTGCATACGCTTCGCGCCAACATCGATTACGGTTTTGCGGAGGCGCTGACGACCTTTGGGCGAATCGGAGTTAAGGTTTGGACTTACAAGGGCGATGTCCTGACGGGCCAGTTTGTTACCGAGCAGGCTGCCGCACCGAGGCCAGGAGGCGAAAGGCCGAGAAAACCAAGGAAGCCGGGCCCAGCTAAGGGGGGAGCGCAATAAATGCTTTTACCAAAGAGGGTTAAACATAGAAAACAGCAAAGAGGAAGAATGAAAGGCCGCGCCAAGGGCGGCAGCAAGGTTAATTTCGGTGATTACGGGTTGCAGGCGCTTGAGCCGGGCTGGGTAACCAATCGCCAGATCGAGGCAGCGCGTGTTGCTATGACCCGTCATATAAAGAGAGGCGGTAAGGTCTGGATCACTATCTTCCCGGATAAACCGGTAACCGAAAAACCGGCCGAGACCCGTATGGGTAGTGGTAAGGGCTCACCGGAGCATTGGGTTGCTGTTATCAAACCGGGCAGGGTTTTGTTTGAGATAGCCGGCGTTGACGAGCCGGTCGCAAAAGAAGCAATCAGGCTGGCGAGCCATAAACTGCCTATTAAGTGCAGGTTCGTCACGAGAGAAGAGCTAGGTGGTGAGTAGGCGTGAATGCTGATAAGCTTAGAGATTTAACCGATGATGAGCTAGATCATAGACTTAAAGACGCTAAGGCGGAGCTGTTTAATTTGCGCTTTCAGCTAGCTACCGGACAGCTTGATAATCCAAAAAGGATTAAGGAAATCAAGAAGGACATAGCGCGCATACAGACGGTGCGCAGAGAAAGAGAGATCGAGGCAAAGATAGCTACTAGAAACTAGAAACTAGAAACTAGAGACTAGAGACTAGACAAAGAAGGTCTAGAAAGCAAATAAACAAGTCATTGCGAACGAAGTGACGAAGCAATCTCAGTCTAGTTTCTAGTTAAGTGCGAAGCACCGGTCAAGTCTCTAGTATCTAGACAGGGGGTTTAGATGGAGGAAAGAGGACGCCGCAAGGTTAGGGTAGGCAAAGTTGTAAGCGACGCCATGGATAAGACTGTAACAGTGGCCGTCGAGTCAACAGTAAGGCATACGCTCTATAAGAAGGCGGTAAAGAGAACAACGAAGTTTAAAGCGCATGATGAGGCAAACGAGGCTCATGTCGGCGATACCGTTCAAATCGCGGAGACCAGGCCTCTTAGCAAAACCAAAAGGTGGCGCGTAGTCCAGATTTTAGAGAAGGCAAAATAGCTGGTCTGTTTTTTGGAAGGAAGGAAATCGAGATGATCCAACAGCAGTCAAGACTAAAAGTTGCTGATAATACCGGAGCGCGAGAGGTCCTTTGCATCAGGGTTTTAGGCGGCTCCAGGCGTCGCTACGCGTCGGTCGGCGATACTATTGTGGCCGCTGTAAAAGAGGCGATCCCCGGTGGAACCGTTAAGAAAGGCGATGTCATCAAAGCAGTTGTTATCAGAACGAAGCAGCCAATAGGGCGCAACGACGGCTCTTATGTCAGGTTTGATGACAATGCGGCTGTGATAATCAGGGATGACGGAAACCCGAGAGGGACCCGTATTTTCGGTCCTGTTGCCAGGGAACTCAGGGACAAGAACTTTATGAAGATTGTCTCGCTGGCTCCAGAAGTATTATAGGAGGAAAAGGTTAAAATGCCTAAATCGTCTACAACAAAAAAGGTGCACAGGCTTTCCGTAAGGAAGGGCGATAGGGTTGAGATTATAGCCGGCAAAGAAAAGGGCAAGAAGGGTAAAGTTCTCTTTGCGCTGCCGAAGGAGAACAGAGTTGTGATTGAAAGCATCAACATGGTTAAGCGCCATGCACGCCCGACCCAGAAAGTTCCCCAGGGCGGTATCCAGGAAAGAGAAGCACCTATACATGCGTCCAACGTACAGGTGATTTGCCCGAGCTGCGGCCAGGCAACCAGAGTTGGGCACAGGGTTACAGAGTCCGGCAAAAAAGTAAGAATTTGCCGGAAGTGTCAAGGTGATATTGACAAAGCATAGACTAGAAACTAGAAACTAGATTGTGGGTCTAGAGAGAAAGCAAGATTGCTTCGCTTTGCTCGCAATGACGTACGCAGTAGAAGATTGTCATTGCGAGGAACGAACGAAGTGAGTGACGTGGCAATCTCAATCCAGTTTCTAGCCAGGCCCGAAGGGCCGGTCAAGTTTCTAGTATCTAGCATGGGAGGTATAGATGGCAGACGCAAAGATCAGTAAAGAAAAAGAAGAAAAGAAAGCTAAGGCTGGTGAAGGGAAGCCGGCCGGCGGGGCTAAGGTTACCCCCAGGCTAAAGACAGCCTATAATAAAGAGATCCTGCCTGCTCTTATGGAGGAGTTTGATTACAAGAACCCCATGCAGGTTCCAAAGGTTGAAAAAGTCGTCCTTAATATGGGCGTGGGCGAGGCTACTCAGAATGCAAAGGCCCTTGACGGGGCGATCGAGGATCTAACTATTATCAGCGGCCAAAAGCCGATTATCCGCAGGGCGAAGAAGTCCATCGCGGGATTTAAGCTTCGTGCGAACATGCCGATTGGCGTTAAAGTTACACTCAGGGGAGACAGGATGTACGAGTTCCTGGACAGGTTGCTTTCAACGGCGCTTCCAAGGATCAGGGACTTCCGCGGGCTTAGTCCCAAGTCCTTTGACGGGCGGGGCAACTACTCGTTCGGCGTGACCGAGCAGCTTATCTTCCCGGAGATAGATTATGACAAAATCGATAAGATCCGTGGTATGGACATCACGGTTGTAACTACGGCAAAAACAGACGAGGAAGGCCGCGCGCTTCTGAAGCGAATGGGTTTCCCGTTTAGAGAGAGATAAATGGAGGTTTCATGGCTAAGAAATCAATGATTGCAAAGCAGCAGCGCAAATCAAAGTATAAGACACGCGCTTATCATCGCTGCTCAAGATGCGGAAGACCCCGAGGCTATTTCCGTAAGTTCGGTCTTTGCCGTATCTGTTTAAGAGAACTTGCACACCAGGGCGAGATCCCGGGTGTTACGAAAGCTAGCTGGTAAAAATTATTCGATAGTGAGGGTCGACAGCTGTCGGCCTGATAAGGAGGAAGCGTTATGACGATGACGGACCCTATTGCAGATATGCTGACGCGCATCCGTAATGCAAACAGGGCCTATCATGAGGTAGTCGATATACCCGCTTCAAAATTGAAAGAAGATATCGCGAAGATACTAAAAGAAGAGGGTTATATAAAGGGCTATCAGGTCGTTCAGGAGAACGGTTTTAATGTAATCAGGGTTAAGATGCACTACGGTTCGGATAAAATGCGTGCGATTACCGGAATTAAGAGAATCAGCAAGCCGGGTCTCAGGATTTACGCGAAGAAGGATGAGATTCCCAGGGTGTTGGGTGGTCTTGGTATATCGGTCGTGTCAACATCCAGAGGCGTTATGACCGGGCAAGAGGCTAAGAAGGCCGGCCTAGGCGGCGAAGTTCTCTGTTACGTTTGGTAGCTAGAAACTAGAGACTAGAGACTAGAGACTAGAAACTAGAGACTAGAGACTAGATAAAGAGAGTTTAGAAAGTAAGTAAACCTGTCATTGCGAGGAACGAAGTGAGTGACGTGGCAATCTCAATCTAGTTTCTAGTCAGGCCCGAAGGGCCGGTCTAGTTTCTAGTATCTAGCATGGGAGGTAGAAAGTGTCAAGAATTGGTAAAATGCCGATCAACGTGCCTGCGGGTGTTGATGTGACCATAGAGCCGACTGAAGTTATCGTTAAAGGTCCCAATGGTCAGTTGTCCGAGAAGATACCTCACGGCATCAAGGTTATAAAAGAGGACAATCAAGTGCTGGTTCGGAGACAATCCGAGAGCAAGCTTCACAGGTCGCTTCACGGGCTTGTCAGAACCCTCGTTTCCAACATGGTGACCGGCGTAAGCCAGGGGTTCTCAAAGTCGCTGGACATCGTCGGTGTCGGCTACAGAGCTACCAAGAAGGGTAACGACCTTGAGCTTGCCATGGGATACTCGCATCCAGTCACGATCAAGAAAATTGAAGGGATCGAGTTTGAGGTTCCCGCCCCTACTAAAATTATAGTTAAGGGAGCCAACAAGCAGTTGGTAGGCGAGATTGCGGCAAATATCCGCTCCGTGCGTCCGCCGGAGCCTTATAAAGGCAAGGGCATTAAGTACGAGGGCGAGTATATTAGAAGAAAAGTTGGAAAAACAGCTAAATAGCTCATAGCTCTCAGCTGACAGCTCACAGGGTGTGGGCGAGAGTGTGGGTATTGCATTGATAAAAGACCGTTAAGATAAAATTTTTGGAGGAAGATGATGGGGAAGACGGCGGAGGAAAAGATAGCCAGGCTAAGAAGACATCGCAGGGTACGCAAGAAAGTATCCGGCACCCCTGTGAGGCCGCGTCTGTCTATTTTTCGCAGCACCAACCATATATATGCTCAGTTGATCGATGATACCAAAGGGGTGACCATTGCAAGCGCATCCACGCTTGATCCTGAGGTTAAGTCACAGATTTCAACCGGTGGAAACATTGATGCTGCGAAGAAAGTCGGCGATTTGATAGCCAAGCGAGCTTCAGAAAAGAAAATCGGGCAGGTCGTTTTTGATAGAGGCGGATTCTTATACCATGGGCGTGTAAAGGCGTTGGCCGATGCGGCCCGTGAGGCGGGTTTGAAATTTTAATCGATTAGGGGGAAACGCGTGAGCAAGAGAATTAATCCGGAAGAGCTTGAACTTGAGGAAAAAATAGTTAATATTAACAGGGTTGCGAAAGTGGTGAAAGGCGGGCGCAGGTTTAGCCTGAGTGCATTGGTCGTTGTCGGCGATCGCAACGGCCATGTCGGTATCGGCTTCGGCAAAGGCGCGGAAGTGCCTATTGCGATCTCTAAAGGCGTGCAGGACGCCAAGAAAAACCTGTTTTTCGTTCCCCTTGCCGGATCAACCATCCCGCACGAGGTTGTCGGCGAATACGGCGCCGGCCGTGTGCTGTTGAAGCCGGCCTCCGAAGGTACCGGTGTTATTGCGGGCGGTCCCGTTAGGGCAATTCTCGAGCTCGCCGGTATAAGGGATATATTAACCAAATCTCTGGGCAGCCAGAATCCAATTAATATGCTCAGGGCGACGGTTGAGGGTTTAAAGTCGCTAAAGACTCCGGAAGATGTCGCTCGCCTTCGTGGTAAAACCGTTGGGCAGATATTTGGTAAGTAGAGCCGTTAAGGAGGTAGCAAGTTGGCTAAACTCAAGATTAAGCAGGTAAGAAGCGGCATTGGTCGCAATGAGAAGCAAAAAAGAACGCTAAAGGCGCTCGGCCTTAAAAGAATAAGAGATGTCGTTGAGCAAGAAGACAGACCTGAAATCCGCGGCATGATAACCAAGGTCGTTCATCTTGTTGAAGTAGAAGAAATCAAGTAGTTAATACCAGGCGTATATGGCCTGGTATTAAATTGATACTGCATTTATAATGACTATGTTTGGTTTTTTAGGAGGATAGTTTAATGCGATTAAATGAGCTGTCACCCGCTCCGGGTGCTGTGAAGAAAAGAAAAAGGGTCGGCAGGGGCCCCGGTTCCGGCCATGGCAAAACTGCTACGCGCGGAATGAAGGGTCAGAAATCCCGCTCCGGTGGTGGCAAAGGCCCCGGTTTTGAGGGTGGCCAGACCCCTATATATAGACGGATTCCTAAGCTACCGGGGTTTAGAAATCCATTTAAGAAAGTATATTTACTGGTTAATGTTGATCAGCTAAATGTATTTGATAAAGGTAGCGTTGTTGATCCGCAAACCTTGCAACAGGCCGGGATAATTAAGAAGGCGACCATGCCTGTCAAGATACTGGGTCGTGGCGAGCTTGAAAAAGAATTAACTGTCAGGGCACACCATTTTAGCGGCTCTGCGGTTAGAAAAATTGAAGCAATTGGTGGAAAGGCAGAGAGTCTTAAATGATCGAAGCAGTAGGCAATGCATTTAAAGTACCAGATTTAAAACGACGCATATTGTTTACGCTTGCGATGATCGCTATTTATCGGCTAGGTGCCCATATCCCGGTTCCAGGCGTCGACATTAAAGCTTTAAAGCAACTTTTTGAACAAACACCGCTTCTAGGATTTGTAGATCTATTTGCCGGCGGTGCTTTATCGCAATTTGCCGTATTCGCATTGGGAATCATGCCGTATATCACGGCGTCGATTATATTGCAGCTTTTAACAATTGTTATTCCAACACTTGGGCGGTGGGCTAAAGAGGGAGAGACCGGGCAGCGCAAGATTACTCAGTGGACGCGCTATTTGACTCTTGCTCTGGGCCTTATCGAGTCGATTGGACTGACGCTATTTTTTGGCAGACAGATTGGCGCGAAATTTACTCTCGACATCGAGATTTTAATTATTCTAACGTTAGTTGCGGGAACCGCGCTTATCATGTGGTTGGGTGAGCTGATAACCCAGCGCGGAATCGGAAACGGTATGTCGCTCCTGATTTTTGCAAGCATTATCTCCCGTTTCCCGCAGGCCACGTTCCAGACCGGCCAGACCGGAGGCATTGTAACTGTAGTCGCACTTGTTGTTATTTTACTGGCGATTGTTGTTTCAATCATATTCGTCGAGAAGGCCCAGAGAAGGATCCCGGTGCAATATGCAAAGCGCGTGGTTGGGCGCAAGGTTTATGGTGGATCCAGCACTTACATCCCGCTAAAGGTAAACTCGGCGGGTGTTATCCCGATCATCTTTGCGTCGTCGGTGCTTTTGTTCCCTGCAACCATGTTGCAGTTCTTCCCGGGGTCGTTTTCTAGGATGATCAGCGGCTGGCTTGACCCTAGCGGTGCGCTTTACCTGGGCCTTTACGCACTGATGGTCATATTCTTTACGTACTTTTATACGGCCATTATATTCAACCCGATTGATATTTCAGATAACATGAAGAAATACGGCGGTTTTATCCCGGGAGTTCGCCCGGGTAAGCCGACAGCAGGTTATCTAGACCGGGTACTAACCCGAATCACGCTGCCAGGTGCTTTCTTTCTAGCATCAATAGCGATCATTCCGCAGATTTTAGGAAAGTTCTTTAACATACAGTTCTTCCAGGGCGGAAACTTTGGTGGAACATCGCTTCTAATTATGGTTGGTGTGGCGCTTGAGACCATGAGGCAGATTGAGTCGCAGCTCCTCATGAGACATTATGAGGGGTTTTTGAAGTAAGCAGGCCTGGAGTGAGGGCCCGCCAAAAGGCGAAAAGGCCAAAAGGCCAAAAGGTGAGAAGAATTGCTGTTCTGAGCGAAGAGCCGTAAGGCTCGGAGTCGAAGAACCTCAATGATGTGGAAGGTTTATAAGGTAAGGCTGAGAGGGGCTTTGAGAAGGAAAGGAGCAAGGCGTGAATGTAATTTTGTTAGGTCCTCCCGGGGCGGGGAAGGGAACACAAGCAGAGGGAATCGTAAAGGAATTTGGACTGGTCCATATCTCGACGGGTGATATGCTTCGTGCGGCCGTTAAAAACCAGACCGAGATGGGTCTTAAAGCTCAAGAGTATATGACGGCGGGCGCACTCGTGCCGGACGAGGTTGTTATTGGAATCGTGCGCGACCGCATAGCAGAGCCGGACGTTGCCGATAAGGGCTTCCTGTTGGATGGTTTTCCGCGTACCGTTAACCAGGCTGAGGAACTGGACAAAGTTCTCTCCTCGATGGATAAAAGCATCGATGCAGTCATAAACATTGTTGTTGCGGATGAGGAACTTCTCAGCAGGCTGACCGGAAGGCGTATATGCAAGTCCTGCCAGAAGCCGTATCACGTGATGTTTAAGCCACCGAAGGCAGACGGCGTCTGCGACGACTGCGGCGGCGAGCTGTATCAGAGGGCTGATGATACCGTCGAGACGGTGAAGAACCGCCTGGATGTGTATCATAACCAGACCGCCCCGCTTATTGGTTACTATAAAAACCAAGGTGTTTTAGTTGATATCGACGGAACCAAGACGGTTGGCGAAGTTTTTACAGATATAGAGAACGCCCTTAAGGCGAAAGTCTAATCAATTTTTTCTCCCGATGAGGCGAGAGCATGATAGTTCGTAAAAGCAAGGATGAAATAGCTACTATGCGACATGCCGGTCGTATAGTAGCTGAAACCTTGAGGCTCATTGAAAGCAAGATAAGACCGGGCGTTGAGACGATTGAGCTGGACCGGATCGCCGAGAACTTCATTCGCAAATCCGGCGCGAAGCCGGCCTTTAAGGGATACAAAGGGTTTCCCGCGTCTATCTGCGCCTCTCCGAACGAGGTTGTCGTGCATGGGATACCGGGCCAAAGACGTTTGAAGGAGGGCGATATCATCAGTATTGACGTGGGCGCCGAGTATAACGGATACTATGGTGACGCCGCCGCGACTTTTCCGGTGGGCAAAATATCGGAGCAGGCTCAGCGACTGATAGATATTACCAAGCTTGCCCTGCATAAAGGGATAGAGCAGTGTGTCGAGAGTAATCATCTCTACGATATATCCCACGCGATACAGACTACGGCGGAAGCGGCCGGGTACTCGGTTGTCAAGGAGTTTGTAGGCCACGGCATAGGACGTGAGATGCACGAAGACCCCCAGATTCCTAATTTCGGGCTTTCCGGACGGGGTCCTAAGGTTAAAGCGGGGATGGTCTTTGCAATTGAGCCCATGGTAAACATCGGCGGTTTTAAAGTTAACATCCTTCCGGACCACTGGACGGTTGTTACCGCTGATAGGAGCCTCTCGGCTCATTTTGAACATACGGTAGCGGTTACTAAAGAAGGGCCGGACGTACTAACTGTTGTATAGACGTCTTAATTTAATTTTGTTATAATATGGTTTTGTGGTTATGGAGGTAACACGTTATAGCCTCTAAGTGATATGGGTGTGTACCCGGTGGAGGAGCGTTAGTGCCCAAAAAAGAAGAAGCTATTGAGGTCGAAGGTACAGTAATAGAGCCTTTACCTAATGCCATGTTTAGAGTTGAGCTGGATAACGGCCATAAGGTCTTAGCTCATATTTCCGGCAAGATGCGCATGCATTACATCCGTATTCTGCCTGGTGATAGAGTTGTTGTTGAACTATCCCCTTATGATTTAACAAGAGGTCGGATAGTGTATAGATTCAAGTAATTTTCGATTTGCGATTGAAAACCCTATGGGTAGTTGCCCGATTTATCGGGCGCGAGAAAGGCCAAAAGGCCAATAATAGTAGGTCTAGAGCGTGGGTCGGCCAAAAGGCCAAATGGCTCGGGTTTAGATAGTAAAATAAATTGGATCATGGTGGAGAAGAACAATGAAGGTAAAGCCGTCTGTAAAGCGTATATGCGAAAAATGTAAAATTATTAGAAGGCACGGCAGGGTCCTTGTAATATGCGAGAACCCGCGCCATAAGCAGCGCCAGGGATAATTTATGCCGCCCTAGGGCGGCATAAATTCGAGAATCGAAAATAGAAAATAGAAAATCGATTGAATTATTGAGGGATTGCTTGACAAATGAGGGTTTCTAACTTGTAGCTATTTTCGATTCGGTCGATTCTCGACTCTCGAATTTCGGCATTTTTATAGAATGTTTTGTTGACTAGAGGAGGAGTGTAGATTTGGCACGTATAGCCGGTGTAGACCTACCCAGGGATAAAAGGGTTGAGATCGGTCTTACCTATATCTTTGGTATAGGTCTTTCAAGAGCACAAGAGATATTGGGTGCTACAGGAGTAAATCCTGATACACGGGTTCGCAACCTAACCGAAGAAGAAGTTATAAAGCTAAGAGACTACATCGACAAGAGTCTCAAGGTTGAAGGCGACCTGCGCAGGGAAGTGTCTCAGAACATCAAGCGTCTCATGGAGATCGGATGTTATCGCGGCTTGAGACATCGCAGGGGCCTTCCGGTACGCGGCCAGCGGACTCATACCAACGCCCGTACAAGAAAAGGCCCGCGCAGGGCTGTTGGCGCAAAGCGCAAAAAGTAAGACTAAGACGATCTTAAATAAAAAGCTTTAGTATTGAAGGAGGTAACGGCTGTTTGGCTAAGAAAGCGAAGGCTACCAGGGTAAAGCGCAGAGAACGCAAAAACGTTGTTCATGGCGCGGCCCACATTAAGAGCACTTTTAATAATACGATTATTACGATTACCGATCAGCAGGGTAATACAATAGCCTGGGAGAGCGCAGGTACTTCAGGCTTTAAGGGATCACGTAAGAGCACACCGTTCGCGGCCCAGGTTGCTGCGGAATCCTGTGCAAAGAAGGCCCAGGAGCACGGGATGAAAAGGGTGGATGTTTATGTTAAGGGCCCAGGAGCGGGACGCGAAACCGCTATCAGAACCCTGCAGGCAAACGGTTTGGAAGTTGCCGGCATCACCGATGTTACTCCGGTACCGCACAACGGTTGTCGTCCCAGGAAAAGGAGAAGGGTGTAAGCTATGGCAAGATATACAGGACCTGTTTGCAAGTTATGTAGAAGAGAAGCACAGAAGCTTTTCTTAAAAGGCGATAAATGCCTAACCGATAAATGCCCTGTTGAGAGACGCCCATACCCGCCTGGCGAGCATGGCCGTGGCCGCCGCAAAGAATCCGAGTACTATATACAGCTTCGTGAGAAGCAAAAGGCAAAACGTATCTACGGCGTACTTGAGAAGCAGTTCAGGAACTACTATGAGCTGGCGACCAAGAGGAAGGGTGTTACCGGCGAGAATCTCCTGCAAATTCTTGAGACCCGCCTGGATAACGCCATCTACAGGATCGGCTTTGCTCTGTCGCGGCCTGAGGCAAGGCAAGAAGTTCGCCATGGGCATATCCTTATTAACGGGAGAAGAGTGGATATCCCTTCCTATCGCGTAAAGCCCGGCGATGTTATAACTACAACCGGGGATATAGCCCGGATTAAGGAAGCGGCGGAGTCGGCCAACAAAGCCGCAATTCCATCATGGCTCGAAGTTGATCCAGCCAGCTTGACCGCGAAGGTTACAGGTATTCCTTTACGTGAGGATATCGACATTCCGGTTCAAGAGAAAATGATCGTTGAGCTCTATTCGAAGTAATCCAGTAATCAGTAGTCGGATTACTGGAGGACGGCAGAAAAAGGTATTTCTGGTTCCGATTTCTGATTTCTGAACGCTAAGGAGGAATATATTAATGTTAGATATCCGCAAGCCTGCAATCTCCGTTGAGGAGCAACGTAATAACACAGCTTCATTTAAAGTTGAACCGTTGGAGAGAGGCTTCGGCTACACTTTAGGTAACTCTATGAGAAGAGTGCTGCTGTCATCTTTACCGGGTGCAGCCATAACGTCGGCGAAAATTTCCCGAGTGGCGCATGAGTTCAGCACCATTAAGGGTGTAAAAGAAGATGTCACCGATATTATCCTTAACCTTAAGGATGTTGTGTTGAAGCTGTACGGTGAAGAGCCGGCAACCATAAGGGTAAACGTTAAGGGCCCAAAGGAGGTCACCGCGGCGGATTTCGAGTATCCGGCCGATGTGGAGGTAATAAATCTCGACCAGCATATCGCCACGCTAAATGAGGACGGCAAACTTGAGATGGAGCTGGTTGTTGAACCGGGCCGCGGCTACGTATCTGCCGAACGCAACAAGAGGCCGACGGATGCGATAGGAGTTATACCGATAGACTCCATATTCAGTCCGATTAAAAACGTAACCTACGCAGTTGAAAACACCCGTGTCGGACAGAGAACCGACTTCGACAGGTTGGTTCTTAAGGTTACGACAAATGGAGCCATTACGCCTTTTGAGGCTGTAAGTATTGGCGCAAAAATTATAAATGATCACATGGGGTTATTTATGGAGCAGGCAAGTGAGTTTGCCTCGACCCCGGTCTTTGTATCAGATGCAAGCGAGCGCGACAAAGCCCTCGACTCACCGATTGAGGACCTCGAACTCTCGGTTCGCTCTTACAACTGCCTGAAACGCGAAGGCGTCAACACGGTGCAGCAGTTGGTTGAACAAACCGAAGGTGACCTTATGAAGATCAGAAACTTTGGCGCCAAGTCGATTGAGGAAGTTAAGGACAAGCTGGACCAGCTTGGGCTTTCGCTTAAATCCAGTTAGCAGTTAGTGGGAGACAACAATGAGGCACCAAAAGAAGGGTAGAAAGATTGGCACAAGTGCCAGCCATAGAAAAGCGATTTTTGAGGGACTTGCCCGTCAGGTCATCATGCATGAGCGGGTGCAGACCACAGAGGCAAAAGCCAAGGAGCTAAGACCTTTTGTGGAGAAAATCATCACCCTCGGTAAAAAGGGAGACCTCCACGCAAGAAGGCAGGCTTTGTCCGTTCTTCATGATAGGGAGACTGTGCATAAGCTTTTCGCCGAGATAGGTCCGCGCTATACCGATCGTGAAGGCGGCTATACAAGGATATTAAAAATCGGCCCCCGCATGGGCGATGCCGCACCTATGGCACTGATTGAATTAGTAAAGTAGTTGCCCGATTTATCAGGCGAACTTACGGTGAAATGTGAAATGGTGAAACAGTGAAATATAAATATTAGATCGGGGTGTCCCCGGTCGGCAAAGGGTCTTCGAAAGAAGACTTTTTGTTGTTTATGGAAAGATTTTATAATAATTATGCTTTTTATTTTCAAGGTTTAAAATAGATCGGTGGCTTTAGAACTTAGTGATCCAGCTCAACAACGTCTCCTTCCACTACGGTAAGGATAAGGAAAAAATAACTGCGCTAAACAACATCGACCTCACCATAAACGAGGGTGAGTTTGCCGTGATTCTTGGTCCCAATGGCTCGGGTAAATCCACGCTTGCCAGACATATGAACGGGCTTCTTATCCCATCGCAGGGAGAGGTTGTGGTAGATGGCTTATCCACGCGTGACCAGGATGCGCTCTGGCAAGTGCGCCAGAAGGTCGGCATGGTTTTTCAAAACCCGGATAACCAGATAATAGCAACAAGTGTTGAGGAAGATATCGCTTTTGGCCCCGAAAACCTTGGCCTTGACCCCAAAGAGATAAGAAAGCGCATTGATGAGACTCTTAAGATAGTTGGTATGGAAAACTATGCCAGGCATGAGCCCCATATGCTCTCCGGCGGGCAAAAGCAAAGGGTGGCCATCGCGGGTGCCCTTGCGATGAGACCAAAGTACCTTGTCGTTGACGAAGCAACCTCTATGCTTGATCCGGAGGGAAGCTCAAGCATGCTCAGCACACTAAAGCAGCTAAACAAAAATTACGGTATAACAGTTGTGAACATCACCCACATCTCGGATGAGGTGGCTTTAGCAGATCGGGTTCTTGTCCTATCCGAGGGAAGGATCATTAAAGACGGCCCCCCGCGAGAGGTCTTCTCCGATTTAGATGAGCTTAAGGCTATAGGCGTCGGCGTCCCCAAGGCAAGGCTCATTGCGGAAGAACTGATCGCAGTCGGGCTTAAGCTGCCCCGCGCAATTCTTACTATAGATGAGCTGGTGAACGCCTTATGTTGATCGAAATGATGAATGTTAGCTTTACATATATGCCCAATACTTCTCTTGAGCAACTTGCCCTACAGAGTATCAACTTAGGTATTGATGAAGGCGAGTTTATTGGCTTGATTGGGCCTACCGGCTCAGGCAAGTCAACACTGGTACAACTTCTAAGCACACTTTTGATTCCCACCGAGGGCAAAATTATCTTTGAGGGACAAGAAATAGGCAAGGATATTGACCCACGTATAATCCGCAAAGAAGTCGGGCTTGTCTTTCAATTTCCCGAGAGCCAGTTGTTTGCTGAAACGGTGGCTGATGATGTTGCTTTCGGCCCAAGAAATCTAGGTCTTTCTGAAGAGGAAGTGGATTTAAGAGTAAGAGATTCGCTCGGTAGCGTTGGTCTTGCCTATGAGCGATATGCCGATAGGTCTCCGTTTAGTTTAAGCGGTGGCGAGAAAAGGCTTGTCGCTATTGCCGGTATTCTTGCAATGAAACCACATGTGCTAATACTTGATGAGCCGATAACCGGCTTAGATTACTGGGGGAGAACGAGAGTCCTACGTTGTATCGATGAGCTTAACAGAAACGGAATGACTGTAATTATCGTGGCTCATGATATGGATGAGATTGCTGAATATGTAGATCGGGTTGCGGTCTTAAGCGAGGGGCAGATTGTGTTAGATGGCAGACCTAAGGATGTGTTCTCCCAGATAGACTACTTGAAGGACATAGGTTTGGACGTCCCAAAGACAGTCGAACTTCTAATGAAGCTAAGAGATCGGGGGTTCAATGTTACGGTTGAAAGCTTAGGCATGCAGCCAGCGATTAGTGCCATACTTGCGGCGGTTAAGGAGAAATAATGTCTATAGCATCGGGATTTATCGCCGGACAATATTACCCTTCAGGCTCGCTCGTTCACCGTGCCGACCCGCGCGTGAAGCTGCTTCTTGTCATTATCTTTGTGCTTGCCGTGTTTTTAGTCAAAAACTTTACCGGCTTTGCCATCGTCGTCGTTCTTCTTGGCCTTTTTGTATATCTAAGCAGGCTTCCAGTTATCCTTACATTAAAGGGAGTCAGGCCGCTTCTTTTTGTACTAGCCATTACCTTGCTAATCCACCTATGGGTGGGAGGCGGTTTGAGAACCGGCATATTCGTCGACCTCCGCCTGATCCTTTTAGTTGTCGGCGCATCATTTTTGACGCTTACCTCAACGCCGGTTGAGCTCACCGATGCCATCGAGAGCCTGCTCTCACCCCTAAAGAGGATAGGCGTCCCGTCGCACGAGCTAGCCATGATGATGACTATAGCCTTAAGGTTTATACCTGCGCTTTCCACCGAGGCCGATAAGATAATAAAGGCGCAAACAGCAAGGGGGGCAAGGTTTGACTCGAAAAATCCTTTGGCCCGGGCCAGAAGCTTTATCCCGATACTTGTCCCGCTGTTCGTAAGTGTTTTCAGAAGAGCGGACGAGCTTGCCGAGGCGATGGAGGCACGTGCTTACCGTGGTGGAGAGGGACGTACCAGGATGCACAATCTTAAGATGAGGTCGGGCGATTGGGTCAGCTTTGTCGTTGTGATAATATTGCTTGCGGGGATGGTTTGGGTTGGGAGGTTGCCGATCTTTTAGACTTAACGATAAAACTGTGAGGATTAATGAAAAATAAACTTACGCGCAATATCAAGCTAACTCTAGAATATGACGGCACGAACTATAGCGGGTGGCAGAAGCAAGAAAAGCAGGATGTACGGACTCTTCAGGGCACGATTGAGGCTGCCTTAAGTACTCTGTTGGGTGAGACGATTGAAACAAACGTTGCCGGGCGAACCGACGCCGGTGTTCATGCTTTCAACCAAGTGCTAAATTTCAAAACCTCATCAGATACGTCCACCCGGCGAATTCCATACTCTCTAAATGCGCTTCTGCCCGAGGACATCGTGGCAAAAGAGGCCGAAGAGGTCCCAATGGATTTTGACGCAAGGCGTGATCCCAAGTGGCGTGAGTACCATTACTATATCTTAAACCGCCCCTACCGCACGGTTTTTGCGGATAGATTTGTCCATCACGAGGCAAGGCCGCTGGATATTGAGGCGATGGATGAGGCGGTGCGGCATTTTAAGGGGCGGCACGACTTTACCTCTTTTTGCGTTTCGGAGAGCGCGGCGGCCATTGAAAATCCGGCAAGAACCGTCCTTGAGGCGTCCTGCCGGGCCTCCAATGATATAGTATGGTTTGGGGAGCCCCTTGAGGGTCTGGTTGCCATTAAGATGCGTGCGCACGCTTTCCTTCACAACATGGTGCGCATTATTGCGGGGACCGCAATCGATGTCGGTTTAGGTATCTTGTCCCCGCAGGATATCCCATCCATTATTGAGGCAAAAGACCGTACAAAAGCAGGAAAAACCGCCCCCGCCAAAGGACTTACGCTGGTTAAAGTGCAGTATTCGGTGTCAGACACCGCTCACACGCTCTAGCAGCAGTTTTAGTAGGGAAAATACTAGAAAGTGTGCGATTGTGAAAAATGATTTTGCAGTTGATCCATAGTAGATTTCACAATCGCACACTTTCTTAGTTCGTGACCTTTATTTAAGCTGGTGAGAGCTCCGGCTGGTGTCTGACACCAAGTTGACATAAGTGCTTGTCAGATGGTATATTTACTTTAGCACTCTACCAAAGAGAGTGCTAAAGAGGTAAGAAATGCTTGATGCGAGAAAAAAAGCAATACTGTTCGTAGCGGTTCAGGAA
>CADDYS010000043.1 GCA_902810715.1 bacterium
ATAAAGCCCTATCACTGTCGCTATCACCACAATGTTGTTTAAAATTGGGGCGACCATGGGCACCGTGAAACGCCGGTGTGAGTTAAGTATGCCGCTAAAGACCGCCGCCAATGCGTAAAACATGATCTGAAACGCGAAAACCCTGAAAAACATGATCATAAGCGGCGTCGCCTTAGACGGCTCACGTATTGTTATAAGGTGTACAAGAGCCGGAGAAAAAATGGCGCCCAGTAGGCTCAGTACTGCCGCTAAGATAAAAATTATGTTGGTAAGGTTGCTTATCATGTAGCGGGCCTCATCGTCGCTTTTCTCGGCCAGGTACTGGATGTAGACCGGGATAATGACGGAGCCTAAAATACCGCCCATGATTAGCTCGAATATGATATTTGGCATGACATTTGCCGTGGAAAAGGTATCGTTTAGCACGCCGCTACCGAGCGCGTAGGCAATCGCCATGTTTCGCATAAACCCGGTCAGGCGGCTGAACGTAGTTGCCACTGACATCTTGGCCGTTGATTTTGCTATTGATGGCAACTTCTGCTCTTCACCTGCGATTATAAGTTCTTCACTTTGCATGACTTATGCCTTAAACTCTGATACTCTGGCTTTTTTAGTGGTCCTCAAAATTATAGCATAGCATGACTGCCTTGCAGTTTAAGTAGCGCTGTGATAAAATTTGTCTGTTTTGAGGTAAAGGAGGATAACCTTGGCAAATATAAAGTCGCAAATCAAGCGGATTGGGATAGCAGAGCGGCAGCGCATTCGCAATAAGAGCACAAGATCTGCTCTTAAAACCTACATTACCAAGTTTAACAACGCCGTAGTTGCGGGCGATCGCGACACGGCAAAGGCGGCCCTTGATACCGCCGTAAAAGCTCTGGATAAAGCCGCTGAAAAAGGCATTATCCACAAGAATAACGCCGCTAATAAGAAATCTAACTTGATGAGAAAGCTCAACAAGTTAGCTGGCTAATCATGCAAACATGCAGTTAAAGAGCCAGCTGGATGACTAATTCCTCAAGGACAGATTCCGGGGGTTGAGGGCTTGATTTAAGCGCGATATCGGCCTCAAGCAGGCGGTCGAAAACCTTCTTTAACTCATCGGTTGAAAAATTATAGCTTTGTTCCCTATATTTCGCTACCGCAAAATAAGGGAGCTTCTTGCCTTCTTTGCCGGTTAAATGTTCAACGAGGTATTTATTATCGTGCCCCTTGTCTACCCAAACTTTCGCCCTTAAGATAAGTCTGAAGTGCCTGGCTATTAAATTTAGGATTGCAAGGGGCGGCTCCTTCTGCTGCAGAAGATAGTGCAAGACATCAATTGCTTTGGGGATATTTCGCTCGCCGATACTTCCTGCCAGATCAAACACAGAAATTTCAAACGACCTGGTTACAACCGGCTCAATCTCGATTGGATCAATTATGCGGTCCCCGGTATGATAGAGGCTGATTTTTTCGATTTCAACGCTTAGCCTTAACAAATCGGGGCCCACCATATGCAATAGATACCTCGCAAGTGAATCGGATACCAGTTTGCCCCGTCCTGCAAACTGGGTTTTTATCCATACATGAGGGCTGTCTTTTAACTTATACTCGGCTATTTCCCCGTCCTTCTCAACGGCCTTGTATAGCCTGCTTGCCTTGTTTACCGACTCGGCGACCAGAACCAGGCATGTGGTCTGCGACGGGTTTTCCGCGTACTTCGCTATTTGCAAGATTTCTTCGGCAGAAAGTTTATCGGCCTCTTTAACAACCACCAGCCTTTTCTCGGACATAAACGGGAGAGTGTTTGCAGCCTGTATTATATCTCTTGCACTTGAATCTGGGCCGCTAAACTGGTCAAAGTTAAAATCGAGGTCGAACTGGGCCGAGACGCGCTTCTTTAGTCTCTTGAGTGCATCTTCGATCATCTTCCTGTCGCCGTGTATGAGATAGACCGGCTTTAGCGGTTTTTGTTTTTTTAACCCTTTCATCGGCTCACCGATTTCTCAACATATACCTGGTACGCTTTTCCATCCGATTTAATTGTAACATCCCCGTCCCTGTCGGTGCGGTAAATTTTCGAACCAGCAGCCAGAAGCCTTCCGATTGTTGAGCGCGCCGGGTGACCGTACATATTATTCTTCCCAACCGATATTACGGAGACCACAGGTGATACTGCGCGTAAAAAGTCTCGCGTACTTGCGGTGGCGCTACCGTGATGCCCCACCTTAAGGATATCAACGTCGATGCTTTTTCTCTCCATAATTAGTTTTTGTTCTATATTTTCACCCGCGTCACCGGTAAAAAGCATACTCAGTTTACCGTATTTTACGATTACGACCGCAGACTCGTCGTTACCGGTATCGGCAATATCGGCATAAAGTGTATCAATCTCCATGCACTTTCCAAGGTGCAAGATGTCCCCGTCTTCAACCGGAATACATTTAACGCCTTTTCTCCTGGCATAAGACAAAAGCAACGCGCATGATTTCTCGTCCTTAATGCTTGCGGGATACAAAAGGCTGCCAACTGATACGGTATCGAGAATTTTTCTAGCCCCACCGATGTGGTCGCTATGGGCATGGCTTATTAATAGCGCATCGATTTTGACGACGCCTCTTTTCTCAACCTTTCTCTTAATTATCCCAGGGTCGGGGCCGGTATCGATAAGTAGCCTGGTTCCATCCGGCGCATTCAGCATCGTGCTATCTCCCTGCCCGACATCTAAAAAAGTGACCTCCAGTTGGGATGGCGACAGCGACCTGCCCACTTGCCACCAAACCGATGTTACAGATATCGCAACCAGTATTAGTACGACGTGCCCTAACCTCAACCTTAGCTTAATTCTTCTTAAAAACAGGCCGCCAACAGCTATTACTATATAAAAAAGCGCGACTTCGATTAATGAAGGTTGGCCTAGGGACATAGAGGCCCCCGGGGCTTTAGATAATAAATCCGTCCCGTAGATCATGGCTTTTAGATTGACCGATAGTATTAGATAAACCGGATTTGCCAGAAGTGGGGCTACCGCCTCAATCGGCAGCACAACCATACCGAGAACAAGCGCGGAGGCGGCAAGCGGGACAATAATAAAATTTGCTACCAGCGATATTGCAGATACCTGCCCGAAGTAGTAGATAATTATCGGCAGCACGCCAATTTGTGCTGCCAGAGTAACCGAGAGCGCCGATCTCAAGGACTTCGGGACATCCTCCATTAATCGCTCAAGGGCCGGCGTAAACGCGATCAGCGATGCCGTTGCTGCAAATGAGAGCTGAAAGCCGATATCGTAAAGGACAAATGGGTCGGCTATAAGAAGTACGAGGGCGGCGGCGGCAAGCGAGGCGGCAATGTTGGTCTCTCTGCCCAGCAACCATGCGGTAAGCATAATAGTCGACATGAGAAACGCCCTGCTAATTGAAGGCGACATACCGCTAATCAGGGTGTAGAAGGCGGCAAAGGCCACAAGAACAAGAACCTGTGCTCTTGCGCGAAGTCTTAAAAAACGCAACAGGGGCCAAAGAGCGCCCACTACCAGGGCGATATTTATCCCGGATGCCGCCAATATATGTGTAAGCCCGGTTATTCTAAACATCTCGTCTAAGCCCTCATCAATCGATGAGGTATCGCCAAGCACAACCCCGTTTAAAAGGCCGGCGTCTTTTCGGGGCAGATGGGCTAAATTTCTCTCTTTTATCCAGTGCCTTATAGAGCCGGCAAAGAACGCGAGCGAAAATCCCGCGTTGTCAACGCTCTTTATATCATCGGGCGATGCGTTAAGCAGAGCCGTAATCCCCCGGTGATATAGATACCGCCGGTAATTGAAATCGCCGTCGGACCTGGGAAGCTCAAGCCGCCCGGATACTCTGACTCGTTTTCCCATATAGAGGTACGGTTTTTTCGCCGAACGAACCTTAACCCGAAGTCTCTCACCGGCTAACCACTCCTCACGGCTAAGAACCACTTTCTCAACATTTAAATTAAAATTTAAGACACCGTTTCGGCCTGTAAGATCGCTGCTAAGTATTCCCTCAACGGTTGCATATGATGATTTACCGGCGGCTTTATAAAGTAGGCTTGAATCAAGTCTTGATATGGTAAGAGATGTTAAAAACATTCCCAGGAAGACAAATATAAGGGCGGCAGAAAGCAGCTTTAATGAGCTTCTTCTATATGTAATAATCAGATGGGTAGCCAGGCTCGCGACCACAAAAGCTATCGATGGAGCCGTCCCGGTATTAAAAGAATCTGCGATAACAATACCGATAATAAAAGAGATAGCGAATAATAGGATCGGGGGAATCATGGTCATTCAACACAAATCCGGTCTTTAACCTGATCGAACTTCTTACTTCCTATGCCATCGATCTCTTTTAACTCATCGACCCTTTTAAAAGAGCCGTGTTTATTCCGGTACTCGATTATCTTTGCGGCTGTAACCTGCCCTACGCCTGGAAGTGAGTCCAGCTGCTCCAGGGTTGCGGTGTTAAGATTAATCTTGCCGCCGGTCTCTAAGCCGGTACCGATGCCTTGCAAAACCTCACCCGGCGGAGGCGCCTCGCCTTTTTTCGGCACGTATATCTTCTGACCGTCAAAAACCTTGGCCGCCAGGTTAAGCGCGCCCGTGTCGGCGGATTCCGAGCCACCCCCCGCCACATTAACGGCATCTATAACCCGACTGCCTTCTTTTAGACGGTAAACACCGGGGTTAATAACGGAGCCCGCGACATGCACACAGTAAAGCTTCTCGTCTTTATTGTCGTCGCGAGATTGCTTTTCTTTGGACTTGCTTTCCGGCTTGCTCTCTGTTTTTGATATGGTCACCGGCTTTGGTTGCGCCCTTAAGTAAAGCACTACACTGCCGAATATGACCAAAACAAGTAATAGAGCAATCGCTAAAGCCTGCCTACCTTCGATCACCAGTCCGCTGTCGGCAAGCTTGTCCCTGGCAAGAAAAACTATCTCTTCAAGATTCGGCTTTCCTTTTAGCCATTTACGCTTTTGCATAAATAAATATATTCTACTTAAATAGCTGTTTCCCTGCTGCCGGTTGATTTTTAAGATAAAAAAATAAGGGCGGAGATAGAGTACGCCCTTATAGCAGGGCTAAAGCCCTGCACTACATTCATCGCCTGATTTATCGGGCAACTACGGGCCCGATTTATCGGCAACTACTTTATGACAATATTTACTAATTTTCCCGGAACTACAAAGATGTTTTTTACGTCTTTGCCATCTATATGCGCAAGAACTCTTTCCGATTCCAAGGCGGTCTTTTTCATGTCGTCTTCCGAGATATCTGCAGGAACCGTGATCTTATCCCTAACCTTGCCGTTTACCTGAACAACCAGGGTTACCTCTTCCGTCTTGGCAAACTCGGGATTGTATTTCGGCCACGGCTCAAGGAAGGTGCTTTTGGTATTGCCGAGCTCATACCATAACTCCTCTGTGATATGCGGGGCAAACGGAGAAAGCATCAATATAAGATTATCGACCGCCTCCTTCATAACCCCTGGATGACGATTCGCCTCATCATTATACTTATACATTGCGTTCACCAACTCCATAATCGCGCTTATTGCGGTATTGAAACTAAAGCGCGCTATGTCGTCGGTCACCCGCCTTATCGTTTTATGTACCGTAGACCGCAGGTTCCTGTCCGCCGGGCCGAGGTTGGCAAGGTCACCCCGTGCTCTAATGACCAGGTCTTTGTTTTCCTGGACAATCCTCCAAACACGGTTTAAGAACCTGTAGGACCCCTCCACTCCGCGGTCGCTCCACTCAAGTTCTTTTTCTGGGGGCGAGGCAAACAGTATAAAAAGCCTTGCGGTATCCGCGCCGTATTTATCGATAATCCTGCCCGGGTCAACGACGTTGCCTTTTGACTTGGACATCTTCGCGCCGTCTTTAATAACCATACCCTGCGTTAGAAGATTGGTAAAAGGTTCAACTTCGCTTACCATACCCATGTCATAGAGGACTTTTGTAAAGAACCTCGAGTAAAGCAGGTGCAAAACAGCATGCTCAATGCCGCCGATATATTGATCAACCGGCATCCAGTAATCGGACGCTTCCTTACTAAATGGAAGCTTGCCGTCATGCGGGCTGCAATAACGCAGGAAGTACCAGGACGAGTCGATAAATGTATCCATTGTATCGGTCTCACGCTTTGCCGGTCCCCCGCACGTCGGGCAGGAAGTATCTACAAATGATGCAGCTTGCCCAAGAGGCGACCCGCCTTTGCCTGTGATCTCAACATCCTCCGGTAGGATAACCGGCAGTTCACCTTCTGGAACAGGCACTATGCCACATCTCTCACAGTAAACTATAGGTATAGGGTTACCCCAATATCGCTGTCTGGAGATAAGCCAGTCACGCAGGCGGTAATTTACCGCCACCTTCCCTACACCTTCGTTCTCCAGATACTCGGTAATTTTCTTTATTCCCTCGACTTGGGATATGCCGTTAAACGGGCCGGAGTTTACCATGACACCCTCAGCTTCGTAGGCCTGGGCCATCATTGTTGGATTTAATTGCTCGCCCGCCGGCTCGATGACTACTTTAACCGGCAGACCATATTTCTTGGCAAACTCAAAATCACGCTGGTCATGCGCCGGGACCGCCATAACCGCGCCTGTCCCGTATCCCATCAGCACGTAGTCGGCCAGATAAACAGGAATCTCCTCGCCGCTCACGGGATTTATCACATATACCCCGGTAAAGAAGCCATTTTTCTCTTTCTCTGCCGAGGTCCGATCTATCTCGGTTTCGGCGGCAACTTTGCGTCTAAACTCTGCCGCACCTGTCTCATACTCGGTGCCCTTAACAAGCTCATTCACCATTGGATGCTCGGGGGCAAGCAGAAAAAACGTCGCCCCGTAAAGGGTATCGGGCCTGGTAGTAAAGACGGTAATCTTCTTATCCATTCCCTTGACCTGGAAATCTACATACGCGCCCTCGCTTCTACCTATCCAGTTGCGCTGCATGATGCGAACGCGCTCAGGCCAACCGCCTAAAAGCTCGAGGTCGTTTAGAAGTCTTTCTGCATAATCGGTAATCTTAAAGAACCATTGCTCCAGGTCTCTTAACTCTGCAACGGTGCCGCAGCGCCAGCATCTCCCCGCCTCAACCTGCTCGTTCGCAAGAACCGTCTCGCAACCCGGGCACCAGTTTACCTGCGCTTTCTTGCGGTAGGCCAGACCCCGCTCGTAGAACTTTAAAAACAGCCACTGCCCCCATTTATAGTAACCGGGGCTTGCCGTTACAATCTCACGGCTCCAGTCATAGCTTAAACCGAGCTGCCTTAGTTGCCTTCTCATGTTAACTATGTTGTCAAAGGTCCACTTCGCGGGATGGATGCTGCGTGCGATAGCAGCGTTTTCCGCAGGAAGGCCGAATGCATCATAACCTATAGGATGAAGAACGTTAAATCCGCTCATCTTATTATATCTAGCGACAACATCGCCTATCGAGTAGTTGCGCACGTGACCCATATGAAGCTCACCCGACGGGTAGGGAAACATCTCAAGGATATATTTCTCGGGCTTAGATAGGTCCTCATAAGTGCGGTAAATATCCTCTTCTTCCCATATCTTTTGCCATTTTGCCTCGACTGCCTTATGGTTATATCGCTCAACCACCATAAACCTCCCGGAAATGAAATCTAAAGTCTCCTTCTGCAAAATTATCGTCAATATTTTACGATAGCTGCATAATATTTTACATGTTATAAGAAATATTACACAAAAAGAATGGGGTACCCCCTTCTTTTGCCTTTCATTGACATCATTGCCGTAAATCATTAATATATGTAAGGATTAAGCTTGTCGATAGGCAAGCGGAAACTATGGGGCCATAGCTCAGCGGGAGAGCACTTGGCTGGCAGCCAAGGGGTCGAGGGTTCAAATCCCTCTGGCTCCACATAAATAAAGGCCGACTTAGGTTAGGCGGCCTTTATTTATTACCCTACCTCCCACTTCCTGTGCGGGACGTCGGACCAGAGCCGCTCAAGCTGGTAGTATTCGCGCTGCTCTTGAGTAAAGATGTGGACTACAACCGCACCGAAATCAAGTAAAATCCAGCTTCCTTGCCTATCACCCTCCAGGCGGAGCTTCTTAACCTTGTGCTCGCGCAGCTTCTCCTCGATGTTATCTGCAATTGTCTGTACCTGGCGATTTGTCTGGCCGCTACAGATCACAAAATAATCAGTGATCACAAAGACTTCACCAATATCGATAATTACTATATCATTGGCCTGCTTATCGGCGGCTGCAGAAGCGGCCATCTCTGCAATTTCCTTAGATTCCAGCTTTCACCCTCCTTTAGTTGGTCTTAAAATCCTGCCCTACGACAACAGCAATCTCGGCAATATCCTGGGCAGCCGAATGGTATACCACGTCTCCAGTACCGAGAATCCGCTGCACCATCTTCGCTTTTTCCATATAGTTCTCTTTATAGGTGACTATCGTCGTCTTTTTGTAATAAAAGTTGCTGGCGTTTTTAACATCAACGATTATAAAACCGCCGCTCCTAAGCTTATCTGAAACCGCCCTCCCGACGCCCGGCTCCCCGGACCCGTTTAGTATTATCACGCGGGTGGTTTCAGTTTTTACTTCCATTTTTATTCCCCACATCGACTCGACTAGACGGCCTATCTCTTCATAGTTCGGCTCGTAGTAGGGCACCCCGTTAATGCTTATAAACCTTACCGGAAGCTGAGCAATTTTTACTTTTGATGCGTCAATTTTAGCGACCTCTTTGCTATAGGCCTTTTTCTCGCTGTCGGAAAAGCTTGAATCCACCGCCCTGTCAAAGGCGACCTGGAAACGGTCTCCCCCAACCAGGTACTCAAAATCCGGGTAATGCAGCGTAATATAGCTATCGGCTTGCACTTGAAGGAGACCTTCTACTGTTTTTTTGGTTAAATCCAATCCCTTGGTATAAGTAGCGCTGATTTGATCCATCCCGAGACCGCTGATATCAAGGTAGGTTCTGTCCGGTATGCTAACAGCCTGAACCGCGCCATTTAGAATATCAATCTTAGCAAGCAGTATTCCCTTTGCCTGCTTAGAACCGCTTGAGTCGTCGATACCAACAATTAGTACGTTGGAGATCTGCTTAATTACAGCCGAGTCGGTTGTCTCTATGCTCTCGACTTTTTTATCCGAACTTGTCTGGGTAACCTCGCTGGTTTGCGCAGTGTTTTTGTCTTTTGTGCTGTATTTTGCGGTAACTGCCACGCCGCCTCTAGATATGTGCCTAAGCTTTGACGTCTTATTCGCTGGAAGCAGCTTAAACGCAAGCAGCGCTATGAGCATGATTGCTACTGTCGAAGCCAACGAGATAGACAACACCATCAGGATGCGATGATGACCAGCCCTTTTTTTAATTCTTTCTTCGTATAAAAGCTCCAACCTTGACGGAGCTTCGTCTACCTCGGGAGTATCAAATAAATCAGACATTATCTTTCGCGATCAGCTTGTTCCAAATTTCTACCGTCAACGGGTGAATCAGCTGTTTTGACCTGATGAGGTACTCAAACGAGTGCGCATAAGCCTTCTCAAATACCTCATCGAGATCCTCTAAGGCAATGCGCCTTAGTACATCGAGGCCCTCATGGGGCCTGCCGGGCTCGATCATGTCTGCCACGTAAACTATCTTATCGAGTTTGCTCATAGAAGTTGACCCGATTGTATGATTCTCTATCGCGCTAATAATCTCCTTGTCTTTTATATTTAGATCTAGCTCTACCAGGCGGGCGCCTACCTTGGCGTGCAAAAGATATGGGAACGCAGCCTCGACTGGATTTATCTCAAACCCAAGCCTTTCCGCCTCCGAAACAAGCTGCCCCGCACTCGTCGACCTTGAATAATCATGCAAAAGCCCGGCAAGATAAGCTTTTTCTTCATCGACTCCAAAAGCCCGGGCCATTCTCGCTGCGGCCTCGGCAGTCCTCACGCTGTGCTTATAGTGCTGGGAAGCCAGTCTTTCTTTTAGTTTTTCCTTGAGCAATTCTATATCGTAGCCCATCAATCTTTCCAAAAGCCGGATTTTAGTATATAGCTTGCCACTCCTTCGGGCACAAGATACCTTATCGGGCGGTCCTCTCTTACTCTTCTTCTAATATCGGTTGAAGATATCGCAAGCGACGGTATCTCTATAATAGATACTCTGGGTTTCCCTTTTTCTCTTCCCTTACCCTCAGGTAAAACGTGAAGCTTCTTGAATTTCTCCAGGCTATAGCCCGGCCGCGTGGCGGCTATAAACTCGGTTAGCTCGACCAGCCTCTCAGCATCCTTCCATGCTAATATCTCCCAGACGGCATCGGCGCCTGTTATAAAGAAGAGATCGGTTTCAGGCCCGTACCTCTCGTGCAACTCAAGCAGCGTATCTACAGTATATGATGGACCCTTTCGCTCAATCTCAAGCCTTGAGACAACAAAATCAGGGTTGGGGGCGGTTGCGATTACCGTTAATAGGTACCTCTCCTCGGGAGGAAGTATTTCCTTATCTCTTTTATGCGGAGGCACGCCTGCGGGCATAAAAACTACTTTGTCCAACTTAAACTGGAAAAGCGCCTCTTCCGCCGTTACCAAATGCCCGTAGTGTATGGGATTAAAAGTGCCGCCCATTATTCCTATGCGGATGCGTTTTTTATTCTCCGACATCTAAACCCCTTATAATTTAATCGGTCACTGGGTATACAAATTTTAATAACTATTATATCAGGAAAAAGAGTGGTTTGGTTACTCGGTGCTGCAATACGAATAAAATAGCACACAGATTGCCACGTCGGCTGCTGGCGCAGCCTCCTCGCAATGATAAATATATTGGCTATTGGCTACTTGGCTACTGGCTGACTTTATGCGGTGGTGGCCCCATATTTTTCAAGGGCTAGCGCCCGCACTAGGTCATGCCTGCCTATTATACCGATAAGTAAACTATCGCTCATCACAGGGACGCGCTTTACACGATTCCTTATAAGGATTGAGGCCACCCTGTAAACAGAATCCTTTTCATTAACCGTAATGACGTTGCGTGTCATCATATCCTTAACTTTCTCCGCTGTTGGCTTAGATAATATGTCGTCCTCTGTAACTATGCCCACAAGTTTGCCATTTTCTAAGACCGGCACGCCGCTTATGTTGCGCGCGGACAGAACCTTTATTAACTCTTCCCTGGTCATATCCGGGTTCACAGCAACTACATTCACGGTCATAACGTCACGGGCGATAATTGCCCGTTTGATTCCGTATAATACCTGTTTATAGGCCTCCTCATAGCCCTCAACCATTTTCTCGACCGAGAATTCCTCCGCTACGTGCTGCCTGCAGGCCTCCGGCTTAACCTCAGGGATATGCCCGACCGCGGTGACTAAATCTGCAAGAGTATTTCCTAAAAATCCCGTTACTCCGTCTTCGATGACCTCAACCGCAGCCCCCCTTCGCATGGCTATAACCGGCGTTCCGGTCGCCATGGATTCGATCATGACAAGGCCAAACGGTTCTTCCCACTGGCTTGTAAAAAGAGTCGCGTAAGCATTTTTATAGAGGTTATATTTTTCTTCCATAGTGATGTCGCCTCTTATCTCAACATCCGCTTTTGAAAGAAGAGGCTCGACGACCTCCCTGAAGTACTCTTTCTCGTGCGCCTCGGTCATCTTTATCGCCATGATCAGCTTTCGCTTTGTCTCTATAGCAACCCTGACGGCTAAATCAAGGCCCTTCTCCCGGTTAGCCCTGCCGATAAAGAACAGGTAATCCTCTTTTTTTTCGGAAAACGGCACTTGCTTAAGGTCAATCCCGTTGTAGACAGTACGGACAAAGTTTATGCCCTCTTCACCGTAAAAGCGACGCTGGGTGTTGCTTATAGCAACGAAGTAGTTCTGCTGACCAAACGTACTCATCCTGCGGGCCAACTCGGCGCCCCACTCTGCCGGGCCGTGAAGTGTGTATATCGCCTTCACCGGAAGCCAGGTATTATGGTGCATGGTATGGTCATGGATTATGTCGATTTTATCCAGAAAAGACCGGACGTACGAGAACTCCGAGAATGTATTCTGAAGTGGCTGGCCATAACCCGGCCAGTCCTGGCCTATATGCCTCGGAACGATCGGTATCAGTTTAGCTTTAGTCTTAGAATCACCTGACGCAAAGAGAATTACTTCATGACCTTTATCTACCAAGCCGTCGGCAATCTGGCTTACTACCAGTTCAGCTCCACCGTAAGCGGTAGGAGGTACGGAAAGCCAAGGTCCGGCTATCATACCAATCTTCATTATTTTCCTCCTAAATTCGTTCGTGGTTTAAGCTATCAGCTAGTCTTATACCCCCTTGTCTACCGATGAAAACAACAGTTTCTCTTACCAGCTCACCGGGTAATCACATTTCGTTTACATTGCCCAGATTTGCGGTATTCAAACCCTGATGTCCAGGAATGAAAAAGAAGATGCGATAAAAAAGATAATTAAGGATATTGCAGATTGCAAGCCTTGTAGGGAGTTGCCCGGCGTCGGTGATATCCCCGTGTTTCCCCGGGGAAACACCGACGCCGCCTGCATGCTTATCGGCGAGGGACCGGGCGAGCAAGAAGAGAGGCAGCAAAAACCCTTTGTCGGCGCAGCGGGTAAACTTCTAACCGAGACCCTTACCGACATGGGATATGATGTAAATCGGGACTTCTACATAACTAACGTTGTGAAGTACCGATCCTATAAGGCTCTTCCCGGCGGTAGAAAGAAAAACAAACCGCCGACAGTAAAACAGATAAATAGCGAGCGTGATTTTCTCGAACGTGAGATAGCTGTAGTTAAACCCAAACTTATAGTGACGCTTGGAGCCAAAGCCAGCCAGTGGTTTTTGGGAAAAGATTTTAAACTTACAGAAGAGCGCGGCAAGCTTTATACTTGGCATGGGATTTCTATACTGCCCACTTTCCACCCAGCGGCCGTTATCAGAGCTATGGCCGCCGGCGGCGAGGAGAGAATGCGCGAGTTTAGGGACGATCTTGAGAAGATAAGAGCTATAATAAAGCCAGGCATGGCAGCTTGAGTTTGGAGGAAGCATGGTGCGAGCGATATTTATCCCGGTAATTCTCGCCCTTTTACTTTTTCTCCTTTTTGTTCTTTTTCTTTTTAACGCAATAGCAATATCTTTCACTAAACTTGGTCTTACTCCCCAGGAAACGTTTCTTATCTTTCTGGCTATAATAGTGGGCGGCTTTATTAACATACCGGTATCACGCCGCAAGATCGTTGTTGTTGAAGAGCGCCGGCTCCCCTTTCCCTTTTTCTACTACCCTCCCAAGGTGGCTGAGCAGGTTATCTTCGTGAATGTGGGCGGTGCCCTCATACCGACTCTGCTCTCTTTCTATTTCCTGTCTATGGCCCCGCCTGGACCTACGATCCTTGCGACACTTGTTATAATCGCCGTTTCAAAGCTACTTGCCAGGGTCGTGCCCGGAGTTGGGATAGCCATGCCGGCTTTTATACCGCCCATCGTATCGGCCATCTTAGCTTACCTGCTTGCACCCGGGAATCCTGCCCCGGTTGCTTACATATCGGGCGTTTTGGGAACCCTTATAGGAGCCGATTTGTTGAATCTAAGGAAAATCAGGGAGCTGGGCTCGCTTGCCGTAAGTATAGGCGGCGCCGGGGTTTTTGACGGGATTTTCCTTGTCGGGATAATAGCAGCCCTTCTGGCATAGCACAGCGTCAAATATAAATCGATGGTTTATTTTATAGACTACCTATCAGTAGTAAGAATGCTTATCGATCAAAAGAAGTGTGACACTGTACTAGAGAAGTAGAAAATAGATTGAATTATTGAGGGATAAGAATAGATTAAAGAGGGTTATTTATATTGACTAAAAACAATGGCAGAAACCAAACTAACAAATTATTAAAAACAGAAATTTTAGAGAGCGAGGCCACGTCACCCGAAGCAGAAATCATAGAAAGAACTACAAGGGGAGGACGTCTTTTTGTATCTCTGCGATACTCGGAGTACCGCTACCTGTGGTCCGGTGCGTTTCTCTCCAATATCGGAACTTGGATACAAACCGTTGCGCTCGGCTGGTTTGTTTTTCAGATCACAAACTCGGAATTCTCCCTTGGTCTGGTTAACTTCGCATCGAGTCTTCCCACGTTTTTCTTAGCCCTGGTTGGAGGTGTTATCGCTGATAGATACGAGCGAAGGTCTCTTTTAATAGTCGGCCAGGTGATACTTATGATATTGGCCTTTATTTTAGGTGCTCTAGTCTCTTTTCATCTTGCAAGTTTCCTGAGTATTATGGCTTTATCCCTTGGCGCCGGCATTGCAACCAGCTTTAACTTTCCTGCATGGCAAGCGCTAATCCCGGAGCTTGTCCCAAGAAAAAACTTGATGAATGCGGTTGCCCTCAACTCAGCTCAGTTTAATGCAGCCCGGCTGGTCGGCCCTGCAATCGCCGGGGTTATAATAGCAAAGTTGGGAGTGGCATCTACTTTCTACATAAACGCGCTGAGCTTTCTTGCGGTAATTATTGCGCTCGTTTTAATAAAACCCAGGCCAATAGAAAAACCGCAGGTCGGTGAAAATATCTGGCGTAATCTTGTCGGGGGCATAAACTACGCTAGAAACGACGTCTCGGTTGCCACTCTGCTTACGGCCGTAGGCATACTCTCTATATTTGGCATGCCATATTCAGTGCTCATGCCGGTTTTTGCACGTGATATCCTTAAAGTCGGCGCAAGCGGCTTGGGGTATCTTATGGCTGCAAGCGGCTTGGGCGCGGTCTCCGGAGCGATTATTGTCGCCGGTCTTTCACACACCGTGCAAAGAAAAACCCTCTTTAAATTCGGTCTGCTAAGCTGCAGTATATTCTTGTTCGTTTTCGCTTTTTCAAAAATATTTATCCTCTCGCTCATCGCCCAAGCCGGCGTAGGCGTATCCTTCTTGATATCTATATCGTCATCAAACACTTCGCTGCAGGCGTCCGCGTCATCTAACATACGGGGGCGTATAATGAGCTTGTTTGTCTGGGCGTTTTTAGGCGTAGCACCGATCGGCAGTTTCTTCATGGGATCGATCGCAAATCTGCTTGGAAGCCCCATTGCCGTTGCGATTGGTTCATCGATTGTTTTAATAACAGCGATTACACTGTTCATCCGCAGGGATTTACTCGAGAGCGCGGGATAAATTCCTACATAAAAATAATACCTTCCAAGCTCTAAACTTTAAACGACGATGGGCAGATATCGTTAAGCACACATGCATCGCACTTTGGCTTTTTAGCATCGCAAATTGCCCGCCCGTGCTCAATCAAGAGATAGGTAAGATTAAACCAGCCGTCTTTTGAAACAATATCCATCAAGTCGCGCTCGATTTTCCCGGGGTCTTTATGCCTGGATATACCTAGCCGACCTGCAAGACGCTTAACATGAGTGTCGACAGCTATCCCCTCAACAACGCCAAAGGCATTTCCAAGAACCACATTGGCGGTTTTTCTCGCAACACCAGGGAGTTTGGTGATCTCCTCCATGGTCGAGGGCACTTCTCCACCAAACTCATCTATTATCATGTTCGCCGCGCCCTTTATGTTTTTTGCTTTATTCCGGTAAAACCCGGTCGAGCGGATATCTTTCTCAAGCTCCTCAAGCGGCATATTTGCATAGTCGTAGACGTCCTTGTACTTTTTAAAAAGCTCTTGCGTGACCTCGTTTACCTTTTTGTCCGTGCACTGTGCGGAAAGAATCACCGCAACGAGGAGATTAAGCGGGTTTGTGTAGCTTAAAACTATCCTTGCGTTGGGATATTCTTCTTTAAGGCGTTTAATTATCTCTTTCACCCTATCATTAACCTGCATAACTTGAGTTTAAAGCAAAGAATAAAATTGTAAAGTTACGGGTATATAAGGCGCATAGTCGTAGAACTTATGCTCGCTGGCATTGAAATCAATAGTTAAAAGGAGGAGTTTATATGGCAGTGCAGGATATTGTTGAGCGGGGATCGCATTTTGAGGACGGTATAAAAAAGTGGAGGCAACTCGAGGATGTGACCATCGAGAGCTGCAGTAAGATAATGGGTGCGACGGATAACGTGCTTGTGCGAGCCGTGGCCGGCATTATTAAGGCCGATTCGCAGAAACACAAGGAAATTCTAGGCATCATCGAGAACGCGCTGGGTGGCACCATTTCGTTGACTCCAGAAGAGCTGGGAGATATCTCTGAGCTTCTTGATGCGCATCTTAAGTTGGAGAAAAACTCCGTTCATCTTGCCGAGGAGGAGTACGAAAACAGCAGGCACTTTGTCGTGCGGCACCTTCTCTCCTATCTGCTAGAGGATGAGAGAAAGCATGTTAAGCTCTTAAACCAACTAAGTGATTTTAAAAGGCATCTCTACCCTTATGCCTAGAGGTGCTTTTGGTAGAGTAGAGCTTCGGCTCTACTCTACCTTGTATCCTGAATCAGATTAACGAAGACATCCTCCAGGCTGGGCTGAACAGACTGTACTGAAAACCCCTTAAAGCCTAGGCTTTTTAGATGTTTACCCACAGCTGGCATATCTCTTTTTACGGAGCCAACCTTAGCGTGAATGGTGGCTCCGTAAAAGTATGCCTCATCAACTCCGGGCGCGCCTACAACAGCGCGCAGCGCCTCCTGTGATGTATCAATTGCTATCTCGATAACCTCGCCCCGCATATGTTGCTGCTTTAGTTGGTCTGGGGTGCCCAGCGCAATCATCTTCCCCTGGTAGATAAAACCAAGCCTGTGGCAATGCTCCGCCTCATCCATATAGTGGGTCGTCACAAAAAGCGTTGTCCCGGTCTCGGCCATGTGGTAGAGCATCTCCCAAAAGTTTCTCCTGGAGACCGGATCCACGCCGCCGGTAGGCTCGTCCAGAAAAACCATCTCCGGCTCATGAATAATCGCGCAGCCCAGGGCAAGCCGCTGCTTCCAACCGGTAGACAGGTTCGCTGCAAGCTCATGTTCCCTACCCTTTAGTCCGGCCATTTCAAGAACAAAATCCTTGCGCCCGGCTAAATGATCGTTTTTGAGGCCGTATATGCCGCCATAAAAATCAAGGTTCTCGATGACGGTAAGATCGTCATAGAGGCTGAATTTTTGCGACATATAGCCGATGCGCTGTTTGATCTCCTCTGGGTGGGCGGCGACATCTATACCTAAGACGCTTGCATTACCCCCGCTCGGCTCGAGAATACCGCAGAGCATGCGGATTGTAGTCGACTTGCCCGAGCCGTTCGGACCTAAAAAGCCAAATATCTCGCCGCGCCGCACATCAAAAGAGATACCATCTACTGCGGTAAACCCGACAAACTTTTTCGTAAGCCCATCAACTACTATCGATTTTTCATAGCTGCCATTTGTTTTACTCAACTTTTTTTCACCGTATTATTCACTGATCTTTTAACTTTGGCACCTTGGCACATCCAGACCTGCCGTCTGCGGCACTAATCTGCAAACCGCTTCTGAAATCTGAATACGCTTACGCCAAAAATCAAAATGCCAAGAAGCGTTAATATCAACGCCTGATCCCATAATGCTTCCATCCCTACGCCTTTGAGAAATATCCCCCTTACTATAACCAAGAAGTACCGAAGAGGAACGAGATAGGTCACTAATTGGATTATCTTCGGCATGTTTTCAATCGGGAAGATAAAACCCGAAAACATTACAGCGGGCATCATGAAAAACCAGGCGGTCATCTGCGCCTGGTGCTGGGTCCTCGATACCGTCGATACCAGAAGCCCCTGCCCCACCGTCGTAAACAAAAACGCGACACAGAGCGCGAGTAGTAAAAGGATGTTCCCTTTAAACGGAACCCCGAACCACAGCATGCCGGTGCTAATTATCAGGCCGACCTCAATAAATGAGATCACGACAAACGGCAATATCTTGCCCAGGATAAGCTCCCACCGCTTAATGGGCGTGACTATAAGTTGCTCAAGAGTACCGCGCTCCCTTTCCTTAACGATCGCAACTGAAGTAAGAATTGTAGTAATTACCGTAAGAATCATTCCGATAAGGCCGGAGACCATAAAGTTCACGCTCTTTAAATCAGGGTTATACCAAACCCTAACCCTCGACTCAACGGTTGATATTCTGGAGGTAATTGCCTTTATCGAGTTTAGCTTATGGTTCATGATCTCTTGCGACCTTGCCGCAATTATCCCGGCCGCGTACTGTTGCGCCTGTAACCCGATGTTGGCGTCGGAGCCGTCCAGGACCAGCATAAGCTCAGCCGTCCGCCCATTCTTTATTGAGCTTTGGTAGCCTTTGGGTATTATTAGGCCGAGCGTTGCCTGCCCGGATCTAATGTACTTTGTTATCTGTGACTCGCCGTTAACCCGCTGCTCTATCTCAAAATATCCGGTGTTGGTAAATTTCTCGGTTATAATCCTGCTTTCAGCCGTGCGGTCGTTATCGGCCAGCACAACTCCAATATGCTTTACCTCGGTTTGCACCACATAGCCAAAGAGGATAAGCTGCAGCAGAGGTGCTACAAACACCAAAGGCAGCATTCGTTTATCTCTTAGCAATTGGATAATTTCCTTTTTGGCAAGCATCAGGATACGCTTCATGCCAACGTCCTCCTTAAGCGTATCGACGCGATCGCAACCATAAGAGTTGCAAACACGACAAGCGCGAGTATATCCGGCCAAAGCACGCTAAAACCGACGCCTTTTAAGAAGATTCCTCTTATAACCACCAGGAAGTACCTTGCCGGTACAAGGTAAGTTACAAGCTGCAACGCAACAGGCATACTCTTTATCGGAAACACAAATCCCGAGAGTAAAAACGCCGGCAGAAACGTCGACATAAACGCCCCAAAACTTGCAACCTGTTGGGACTCAGTTATTGCAGAGATTACAAGCCCCATGCCCAGCGTCCCGGCAACGTAAATCACCAGGCCGGCAAATAGCAGCAGGAGACTCCCGTTCATCGGTACGTTAAACCAGAACGTCCCAACCCCGGTTATGAGGGCCGCCTCAAAGAAAGCAATTATTACATAGGGTATAATCTTGCCGAGTATAAGCTCCCAGCTTTTGATCGGCGATATAATCAGATTCTCCAGCGTGCCCCTTTCCTTTTCGCGCACAAGGGCAACGGAGATATTAATTGTTGTAACGGTCATCATGATAAGCGCCATCAAGCCCGGGACGATGTAATTTACGCTTCTAAGCTCCGGGTTGTACCAAACTCTGGCTTGTGCGGCTATTGGAGGCATGCCTTCTCTTATAACAATCCCATTTCTATAGAGAGACTCGGCCATCGCTTTGGTGGAGAACCTGCTTATTATCATAGATGAGTAGCCCACGCCGACCCTGGCAAAGCTAGGGTCCGACCCATCAACTATCACCTGGACTTTGGCTTTGCCGTCTGACTTAAGACCCCGCTCGAAGCCCTGAGGGATAACCACAGCCACCTTGATGTTTCCGGAATCCAGCCTTTGGGTGAAGTCTGTTTTATTGGGACGCGCAACAATATCAAAGTAGCCTGAGCTTGCAAAGTTCTCTACCAGGCGCCTGCTCGCGGCCGTCCTGTCCCTATCGTAGACGCCGGTACGGATATGGTTGATATCAAGGCTTAATGCATAACCGAACATGAGTAGTTGAAAAAGCGGCAAAAACAGCGTTATCCCAAGCGTTCTCGGGTCGCGCAGGATGTGTATAAACTCTTTCCTCATAATCGGCCGTATCATTTTCATGGTTTTCCTCTGGCTCCTGGCTCCTGGCTCCTGGCTCCTTCCTTTATCAGTTCAATAAACGCGCTCTCCATCGTCGGGTTCTTTACCTCAACCGATACCAGATCTACTTTACTGGAGAGATCGCGCTTCAACATATCAACCGCCTCCGCTGCTTTTGCCACGGTAAGCTGCAGCCGCTCACCATATACCTCGACATCGCGCACATAGTTAAGACTGCTTACGATCTTTCGGGCCTCACGCTGCGGCTTTGCAATAAGCTCGACAATTTCGCCGCTAAAAGATGTTTTTATCGATTGCGGAGGGGCGCATACCCTTATCCTTCCGCCATCCATAAAGGCAACTGTTGAGCAGCGCTCCGCCTCATCCATATAAGGAGTCGAGACAAAAAGCGCTATGCCCCTGCCTCGAAGCTCGGAGAGAATTGCCCAGAACTCACGCCGGCTTACCGGGTCGACACCGGTTGTCGGCTCATCGAGGAAAAGAATCTTTGGCTCGTAGATGAGGGTGCATGCAAGTGCAAGTTTTTGCTTCATGCCGCCCGACAAAAATTCTGCACGACGACCGGTGAAATCTTCAAGTCGGGCAAAATGAAGGAGCTCCTTCATCCTCCTAGTACGCTCAACATCGGTCAGGCCATAAACATCGGCAAAGAAACGAAGATTTTCTTCAACCGTCAAATCCCCGTAGAGATTAAACTTTTGGGACATGTAGCCAATTTTGCCCCTCACCGAGCGAGGGTCACGCGCAATATCGTTGCCCCATATCTTCACCGAACCTGATGTGGGCTTTAAGATAGTCGATAGCACCCGGATGGTCGTAGTCTTGCCGGCGCCATCCGGCCCGACAAGGCCGAATATCTCGCCTGCACCAACTTTAAAACTTATGCTGTCAACCGCCCGTACGCTTGGGAAATCAACTATTAAATTTTCGACCTCGATAATAGGTTTATTCATTTCTTGTTATTCCAGTGCCGCGTCTGCGGGCATGCCCGGCTTAAGTAAACCTTTGGGGTCATCGACCCTGATCGTTACACCAAACACGAGATTACTTCTCTGCTCTTTGGTCTGCACGTTTTGCGGTGTAAACTCAGCTTCGGAGGCAATCTCACTAATTTTACCGGCGAATTCCTTATCAGGATAAGCGTCTACTTTAACTTTAGATTTCTGACCAACCTTTATCTTACCAAGCTCTTTTTCATCAACATAGATGGTTAAATTAAGTTCGGAGGACTTACCGATTACAGCGAGAATCGAACCCGGGTTTGCCATCTCGCCCACCGAGAGGGGTATGCTCATCACAGTACCGTCGACCGGCGATGTAATAACTGAGTAACCCTGCTGGATTTGCGCAATGGATAGGCTTGCCTTGGCTTGGTCGACCTGCGCCAGCGCCGCTTTTTTCTTGGCATCGGTATCGGCATCGTTTACGGCGGCGTTTGCCGCATCAACACCAGCCTGGGCTGCGGCAACCTGGTTTTTTAATACCCTATCATCCAATACAGCCAGCGTATCGCCTTTCTTTACCCGATCCCCTTCCTTAACCTTAAGGTCTAATATGCCAGCGGCAACCTGCGATCCGATGTTTAGCTCAACAGCCTCAATCGTCCCCGACCCCTCTATCCTCCCGTTGGTAGAAGCATTATTTAATGCATAATAATACCAGCCGCCGTATCCTACCCCGACTATTATTAGCAGTGCTAGAGGAATTACAATTAGCTTTTTTTTCATAATCCATCCTCCTAAGTAAACTACTACCGGCTATAAGCCGGTAGCTTTGTTATCGGCTGCAAGCCGACTAAAGCTCCTCACCATCGATCTTAAAATCTGCATCCGGGGGCTCGTGTCCTTGTTGCTCGATATACTGCA
>CADDYS010000044.1 GCA_902810715.1 bacterium
CAGTATATCGAGCAACAAGGACACGAGCCCCCGGATGCAGATTTTAAGATCGATGGTGAGGAGCTTTAGTCGGCTTGCAGCCGATAACAAAGCTACCGGCTTATAGCCGGTAGTAGTTTACTTAAAATTGCAATTTTACATTTTTCATTTTGCATTTATTCTATAAGGTGGTAATACCAATGGCTGTAGATAAAAATCGTATATACCTGTTTGATACAACCTTAAGAGACGGTGAGCAGTCTCCCGGCATAAGTTTGAGTACCAGGGAGAAGCTTGAGATCGCCGACCAGCTGGCGAAGCTTGGTATAGATGTGATCGAGGCCGGGTTCCCGATAACCTCGCCGGGTGATTTTGAGGCGGTTAGCACAATCGCAAAGAAGGTAAGAGAGCCGATAATAGCCGCGCTTGCCAGAGTGGTTGACGCGGATATCGACCGGGCGGCGGAGGCTGTCAAAAAAGCAGAGCGGCCAAGAATCCACACATTTGTTATGTCCTCGGACACCCAGATCAAATACCAACTCAGAAAAACGAGAGAAGAAGTTCTTGAGATGGCGGTAAATGCGGTTAAGAGAGCCAAGTCGTATGTTAACGATGTCGAGTTCTCACCGATGGATGCGAGCCGCGCCGATTTTGATTTTCTCTGTAAACTTATCGACGTGACAATCGAGAGCGGGGCAACCGTTATAAATGTCCCCGACACAGTCGGCTATGCGACACCGGATGAGTTCGGCAGGCTGATTGCCGAGCTCATCAAAGCCGTCCCTGCGATGAGCGAGGTTATAGTAAGCGTTCACTGTCATAACGACCTTGGGATGTCTACCGCCAACGCGCTTGCCGCAATCATGAACGGGGCAGTTCAGGTTGAGGGCACGATTAACGGGATCGGTGAGCGGGCCGGAAACACGGCTCTTGAAGAGATCGCAATGATAATCGATACAAGGCGGCAAAGTCTTGGCAAATACACAAACATAAAAACGGAAGAGATCGCCAAGACGAGCCGTTTGGTAAGCAGCCTGACTGGGTACCAGGTGCAGTTTAACAAAGCGATCGTTGGGAAAAACGCCTTTGCACATTCATCGGGTATCCACCAGGACGGCGTTCTTAAAGATCGCTCCACATTTGAGATAATCAATCCGAAGAGGGTTGGCATAAACGAGAGTTTGTTGGTACTCGGAAAGACATCCGGGAGGCACGCGTTTAGAAAGCATCTGGAGTCGTTGGGATATCAGCTTTCCGATGATGAGCTTGAGAAGGCATTTGAGCGGTTCAAAGACTTAGCCGACAAAAAGGCCGAGATTACCGATATCGATATTGAGGCAATACTGGCCGATGAGGTTAGAACCGCCTCCGATGTATACACACTTGAGTATATCAGTGTTTGCAGCGGTACCGATACTACTCCTACTGCGACGGTTCGGCTGCGAAAAAACGGCGAGGCAATCGAGAAGACCTCTATTGGCGATGGCCAGGTTGATGCGGCCTGTAAAGCAATCAAGAGGGCGACCGGCGTGAAGGGCGAGCTTATCAGCTACAACGTAAACTCGATTACCGAGGGCCTAGACGCGCAGGGTGACGTGACCATCCAGCTTAAGATTAACGGCAAGCCCGTGCTGGGCAGGGGTGTGAGCACGGATATCATCGAGGCCAGTGCTAAAGCCTACCTGAATGCGATTAATAAGGCCTTGAGCAGCTAACGTTGGGGTCTAGAAAGCGGGCTCGCCAAAAGGCCACTGAAACGAGGGTCTAGATTGTGGGTCCGCCAAAAGGCCAGAAGGTGAAAAGAATTAAGAACTTAAACCCTTTTTGGCCCCTTGGCCTTTTCGCCTTTTGGCCAAAAGCTTGGAAAGAGATAATGGTTGGCAGTTATTAGACCGACTTAGTGATAATAAACGGATTGGAGTAACTATTATGGGGATGACGATAACCGAGAAAATCCTTGCAGCTCATGCGGGAAAAGACAGTGTAAGTCCAGGAGATCTGGTTAATATAAAGCTCGACCTTGTTCTAAGTAACGACATCACCGCGCCCATTGCAATTAAGCAGTTCAAAGAGATCGGCGTCAAAGACGTCTTTGATAAAAACAAAGTCGTCATGGTTCCCGACCATTTCGCACCAAACAAAGACATCGACTCGGCGGAACAGTGCAAAATGCTTCGGACGTTTGCCCACGAGCAAGACCTCACCAACTACTTTGAAGTTGGAAGGATGGGAATCGAGCACGCGCTTCTTCCCGAGCAGGGTCTTGTACTGCCGGGAGATGCGATCATCGGTGCGGATTCCCATACCTGCACTTACGGTGGGCTTGGGGCATTCTCGACCGGAATGGGTTCGACCGATATCGCCGCCGCGATGGCGACCGGTGAGACATGGCTCAAAGTTCCGTCATCTATTAAGTTCGTCTTTAACGGTCATCTAAATCCCTGGGTTACGGGCAAAGACTTGATCCTTTACACCATCGGTCAGATCGGCGTGGATGGCGCGCTTTACCAGGCAATGGAATTCACGGGAGAGGCGATATCGGCCCTTTCGATGGACGGGCGCCTGTCCATGTGCAACATGGCGATTGAGGCGGGCGGAAAATCCGGCATTATCGGGCCGGATCAAAAGACCCTTGATTACGTCGAGGATCGCTCCCACCGCGAGTTTACTGTCTATAAGAGCGATAACGATGCCGAATATACGCAAATATATGAGTGGGACGTTTCGGATATCGAGCCACAGATCGCCTTTCCACATCTGCCGTCAAACGCGCGCGGCATTAGCGATGTCGGTGATATTGTAATCGATCAGGTAGTTATCGGCTCATGCACTAACGGAAGGCTCGAGGATTTAAGGATTGCGGCGCAGATACTAAAGGGCCGCGAGGTCGACAAAAATGTGCGCTGCATCGTCATCCCGGCCACGCAGGAGATTTATCGCCAGGCCATGCTGGAGGGCCTGCTGGAAATATTTATTGAGGCCAAGGCAGCGGTTAGCACGCCTACCTGCGGCCCTTGTCTCGGGGGGCATATGGGAATCTTGGCCAAGGGAGAGAGGGCCCTTGCTACCACCAATCGTAACTTTGTCGGGCGCATGGGACACCCCGAGAGCGAAGTGTACTTAAGCGGACCGGCAGTGGCCGCAGCTTCGGCTATCGCAGGCAAGATTATCAGCCCCGAACATCTGTAACGAAGGTCTAGAATGAGGGAAGGCCACTTTAAAGTAGGTCTAGAATGAAAGTTCGCCAAAAGGCCATAAGGCCAAAAGGTGAGAAGATAAAAGAATTTAAAATCCCCTTATGGCCTTTTGGCGGACCCACAATCTAGACCCCAGTATCAGTGGCCTTTTGGCCAAAACGTTGATTATTGCTGATAGAGAGATGTATTGGAGGACAATCTTATGCAGTATAGAGGACATGTGTGGAAGTTCGGGAGGGATATCGATACAGACTTAATCATACCGGCACGTTACTTAAAGACCAGTGATCCGGCCGAGCTTGGCAAGCACGCCATGGAGGATGCCGACCCCGATTTTGTAAACAAAATAAATATAGGTGATATCATCGTCGCTGAGGAGAATTTCGGCTGCGGCTCGTCGAGGGAGCATGCTCCGATTGCGATAAAGGCGGCCGGTATCTCATGCGTAACCGCCAAGTCGTTTGCCAGGATATTCTACCGCAATGCGATCAACATGGGGCTTCCTATTCTGGAAAGCCCGGACGCGGTGGATGGTATAAAGGCCGGCGACGAGGTCCAGGTAGATACTGAAAAGGGCGAGATAACCAATCTCACAACAGGCAAGGTTTATCAGGCGAAGCCGTTTCCGGAGTTTATAAGCAACATCATCCGCCAGGGCGGCTTAATAAGTTATGTAAAAGAGAAGGTAAAAACTCAAACAAGCTAGTGCCGGAATACCTTAATATAGGATTTATAAAGACGGAGGAGATAAATTGTATAAGATTGGAGTTATGCCCGGCGATGGGACCGGTCCTGAAGTTATAACGGAAGCCTTAAAAGTCTTAGAGGTTGCAAGCGAGCTCGCAAACTTCAAGTATGAGCTTGTTCACTATGATTTTGGAGGTGACAGGTACCTGGCAACCGGCGAAATCCTGCCCGATTCTGCAATTGAGGAGTTTCGGCAACTCGACGTGATCCTTCTCGGTGCGATTGGGCACCCCGATGTTAAACCGGGGATTCTGGAGAAAGGCATACTTTTAAGGACCAGGTTTGAGCTCGACCAGTATATTAACTTGAGGCCGGTTAAGCTATACCCGGGCGTTTACACACCGATCAAAGACAAAGGCCCCGAAGATATAGATTTTGTTGTGGTTCGCGAGAACACGGAAGGCCTTTACGTCGGTGCGGGCGGTTTTTTAAAAAAAGGTACACCCGATGAGGTAGCCGTTCAAGAGAGCATCAACACGCGAAAGGGTGCTGAGCGCTGTATCCGCTACGCATACAACTATACGCGTGAGCGTAACAAAGACAAAAAGCTCACGCTTTGTGGCAAGACCAACGTCTTGACATATGCATTTGACCTCTGGGAGCGCGCGTTCTACGATGTAGCGAAGGAATATCCGGATATTAAGCCGGATTATGCGCATGTCGATGCGATCTGCATGTGGTTCGTGAAGAACCCGGAGTGGTTTGACGTTGTGGTAACAGATAATATGTTCGGCGACATCATTACCGACCTTGGTGCGATGATCCAGGGTGGGATGGGCATTGCCGCGGGCGGCAATATCAATCCCGAAGGCGTCTCGATGTTTGAGCCGATCGGCGGCTCAGCTCCGAAATATGCGGGCATGAATATAATAAATCCGCTTGCCGCCATCTCGGCGGCCCAGCTTATGCTCGAGCATCTTGGGCAGAAGGAAGTTGCGAAAAGGATAGAGGCGGCGGTTATGAAAGTGACCTCGGAGAAACTCAAGAGCCTTGCCGCCGGCCAGATGGGCTACAGCACATCTGAAGTCGGTGATATGGTCGCGGAGTTTGTAATGAAGGTCTAGAATGAGGGAAGGCGAAAAGGCCAAAAGGCGAAAAGGCCATAAGGCCAAAAGGTGAAAGAAAATAAATCCCCTTTTCGCTTTTTGGCGTACTTTCACTCTAGACCTACTTTAAAGTGGCCTTTTGGCCTAAACGGATGGTAGGGCACAAATCAGTAAATCAAGACTACGGTTGTTGTGCACAAGAATTGGGAGGTAAAACGAAATGCCTATAGAGAAAGTTGATAAAATCTGGATAAACGGCGAGTTTGTGGATTGGGATAAAGCCCAGGTGCATGTACTAACCCACGCCCTGCATTATGGCTCGGGTGTGTTTGAGGGCATCCGGGCATATGAGACACCCAGGGGCACGGCGGTATTTCGTCTTACAGAGCACATGGAAAGGCTTTTGGATTCCGCAAAGATATACATGATGCCGATGCCTTATACGGTTGAGCAGCTAATTGAGGCTGCAAAAGAGCTAATCAGCATAAACAAACTCAAAAGCTGCTACATTCGCCCCATCGCTTACAGGGGCTACGGAGAGATGGGGCTAAACCCGTTAAACTCGCCGGTTGATGTCGCGATAGCCGCGTGGTCTTGGGGAGCGTATCTTGGTGACGACGGCCTGCAAAACGGCATCAGGGCAATGATATCCTCATTTAGAAGGATAGACCCGAATTCTTTACCGCCTGCCGCAAAGGCGACAGGGCAGTATATAAATTCTATCCTTGCCAAGCTTGAGGCTTTATACAGCAACTACGAAGAGGCGATTCTTCTTGATTCCAGGGGGTTTGTCTCGGAGGGTACCGGCGAGAATATATTCGTGGTTAAAAACGGCGTTATTCATACGCCGGCGATGGCGTCCAGCATCCTGGAAGGAATAACCAGGGATACTATTATTGAGCTGGCAAGAGATATGGGCTACGAGGTGGTTGAGCGTGACCTGGTAAGGTCCGATCTCTTCTTAGCCGATGAAATGTTTGTAACAGGGACGGCTGCTGAGATAACCCCGATCCGCGAAGTGGATAAGAGGGAGATCGGCAAACCCGGCCCAATAACAGTTGCCTTGCAAAAGAAGTTCTTTGAGGTCGTAAAAGGCGAAGACGATAAATATTCGCATTGGTTGGAGTATATTAAGTCAGGTGAACCGGTTACAGGTGAACGGGTGAACCAGTAAATATCAAAAGTTATTGCCCGCATCTCTTGCTTTCATGCTGTGAGCTGTTAGCTAAGAGCTGTGAGCTAGCGAGGAACGAGCATATGCTAGAGATCAAACTATACGACACAACACTAAGAGACGGTTCACAGCGGGAGAGAATATCATTTTCCGTGTCGGATAAACTTAAGATAGTTCGCGAGCTGGATAAGCTCGGCATCCAATATATTGAGGGCGGCTTTCCGGGGGCTAATCCCAAAGACACCGAGTTCTTCGAGCGCGTGCGCGACATAAAACTAAAAAACGCCAAGATGGTCGCCTTTGGAAGTACCCGTAGAAAAAACATTAAGGCAGAAGAAGACCCCAGCTTAAAAGCACTTGCAAATTCGGGTACGGCCGGCGCATGTATAGTCGGCAAGTGCTGGACTATCCACATCGAGCGTGCGCTAAGAACAACCCTTGAGGAAAATCTCAGTATGATAAGCGACTCGGTCGCCTTCCTTAAAAGTAAGGGGCTTGAGGTGTTCTTTGATGCGGAGCACTTCTTCGATGGATATGAAGACGACCCTGATTACGCGATTGCCACACTTAAAGCCGCTGAGGATGCCGGTGCGGATTGGCTGGTGCTTTGCGACACAAACGGCGGGACACTACCGTTTGAGATAAAAGAGGTCGTTGAGGCGGTAAGGCAAAAGATAAAATCGCCGCTTGGGATACATACGCACAACGATGCGGAATGCGCGGTTGCCAACGCTATAGTCGCCGTGCAGGCAGGCGTTACTCAGGTGCAGGGGACGATTAACGGCTACGGGGAGCGATGCGGCAACGCAAATCTCTGCTCGGTAATCCCCGCGCTTCAGTTAAAGCTGGGGATTCAGGTGGTAACACCAGAGCAGTTAAAATTGTTAACCGAGGTGTCGCGCTTCATAAGCGAGATAGCAAACCTAAGCCCGTATCCCCACCAGCCGTATGTTGGACAAAGCGCGTTTGCGCACAAGGCCGGTCTTCATACCAGCGCGGTTGAGCGCGAGGAGCGCGGCTATGCCCACATCAACCCAAGCCTTATTGGCAACATCCAGAGGGTTGTTGTCTCGGAGCTTGCCGGTAGAAGCACGATTGTATTGAAGGCGCAAGAACTTGGCATCGATCTTTCCGATGAGCCTCACAAAGTAAACGATATTCTTAATCGAATAAAGGGGCTTGAGCATGTCGGCTACCATTTTGAGGCGGCCGATGCATCCCTTGAGATATTTTTACGAAAATCGCTGGGCATATATCCCCAATTCTTTAGGCTGGAGCGATTTCGGGTAATTATGGAAAAGCGTGAGGACGGCAAGGTAGTCACAGAGGCTACAATTAAACTTGAGGTAGGCGGCAAGAAGGTTATCGAGACCGCTGAGGGAAACGGTCCGGTCAACGCGCTTGATAAGGCCTTAAGAAAAGCTATTGAATCTGTATATCCGACGCTGGCCAACATCGAGCTAAACGATTTCAAGGTCCGCGTGCTCGATGAGAAGAAAGGCACCGCTGCCGTGACCAGAGTTCTTGTTGAGAGCGGCGATGGGCAAAAAACCTGGGGCACGATCGGTGTCTCGGAAAACATCATCGAGGCAAGCTGGCAGGCCCTTGTTGACAGTATAGAGTACGGCCTTATGCATAAAAAAGTCCACGAAGAAAATAGCTCACAGCTCACAGCTCACAGCTGACAGGAAAAGATTAATGCCCACGTTTCTTACCCTCACCCTGTGAGCTGTGAGCTGTGAGCTAATATGGAGGTTGAAGTTGAAGTTTGCCAGGTTCTCGTACGGTGGGCCGGTTGCTTACGGAATTCTCGAAGATGAAAACATCAGGCTGATTGATGGGACTCCTTTTAACCCGTTCACAGCCACCGAGAAAATGTATCCTCTTGAAAAGGTGAGGCTTCTTGAGCCGGTATGGCCGTCAAAGGTAGTGGCGGTCGGCTTGAACTACACTGATCACGCACGTGAGATCGGTATGCAAATACCCGAGGAGCCGCTGATCTTTCTAAAGCCCCCATCAACCATAATAGGCACCGACGACGATATAATTTATCCCGCTATGAGTAAGTGGGTTGAGTATGAGGCCGAGCTTGCCATAGTTATAAAGGATACGGCAAGGCAAGTGCCCATTACAAAAGCCTTAAACCATATTCTCGGATACACATGCGCAAACGATGTAACCGCGCGCGACCTTCAGAAAAAAGACGGACAATGGACCAGGGCAAAGGGCTTTGATACCTTCTGCCCGATTGGGCCGTATATAGTAACGGATATCGAACCGCATCGTCTCGACATCGAACTGAAACTAAACGGCGAAGTCAAGCAGTCTTCAAACACCTCTAATATGCACTTTAAGCCCGAGTTTCTCGTATCCTTTGTCTCGCATATCATGACCCTTTGCCCGGGCGATATTATCTTAACCGGGACCCCGCCCGGCGTCGGCCCAATAGCTCCGGGGGATGAGGTAGAGGTAACAATAGAAGGCATTGGGACATTGCGGAATAAAGTTATTAAAATGGTGTCAGACACCACCCGCGTTAACTACCAGCGGTTTTAGTGCTTCAATTTTTAAAAGTGTGCAATTGTGAAACTAGGGCCAGGGGGATATGCATGAATAGCTGGAGTAGCGAGAATTTGGAGAAAATGAACAACGTCCCCTACTGTCCTACTGTGCTAAGATAATAAATACTTAACGTGTTAAAAAGATAAGCCTCTGGAGGTGTCTTAAGATGGCAATTGACGAGAGGATAAAAACAGACCAAGTTGACGAGCTATTTGATGCAATACTTTCTATTAAGGATAGAAAAGAGGCGTATAAGTTCTTCGAGGACCTCTGCACGATAGCTGAGATAAAATCCATGGCCCAAAGATGGGCTGTTGCCAAAAAGCTTGCCGCTGGTGAAACATACCAGGATATTGCGCAAGATACGGGTGCAAGCACAGCTACTATCTCAAGAGTCAAAAGATATCTCGAGTACGGCGCAGATGGCTATAGGCTTGTTCTTGATAGGATAAAAGACAACGAAGGCTAAACTGCTAAATTTAACCGATATCCCATAAAAATAACCAGCCGTTTATAAATTTCTTAAACTTTTTTCAATTAATGGCTTGACAAATAGGTAGAACGATTGATACATTTGTTACAATATATCCTAGTGGATATATAGGATATTATGAAGTTTTCTCAGGGGTATTCGACCGTAATACAGACCTTTAACACCTCATTTAACGCATAGACGTAGCAACAGTAAAAATTTGAATATAATTAGCAGGCTTACCTTGTTTAAGGTATAGGCTGGCATTTAGGGTTAGCTTTAAGCCTGTTGTTTAGATAAATTAACTGTTTTCATATCAAACTACTGCTAGGTTTTATAATCCTTAGCTGTGAAAGGGGGATTAGTAAAGCGTTTCTTTGGTAACCGGCAAGTCAATTAAAAAAAGTCAATTAAAAATGGCACGTACAATTTTTAGTCACGCGGAGGGATAAGTATGAGTAGAATTGTAATTGCTGGCGGCGGCAGCGGCGGTATAATGGTAGCCGCGAGGCTTCGTAACACCTTATCTATGGACGAAGCCAAAATCACTATTATTGATCCAAGCGATAAGCACATTTATCAACCGGCATTTACCCTGGTTGCATTCGGCCTCGATGAGCCGGAAAATCTTGTGAGGCCGATGGCAAGCGTAATACCGCCTGGTGTTACTTTTATCAACGACGAGCTTGCTGCTATTAACCCTGACAGCAGCTCTATCGAGACCAAAGGCGGCAGGAAACTTGAGTACGATTATCTGATTCTGGCAACCGGCGCGAAGCTGAACTGGGACGAAATCGAAGGTCTAAAAGACAACCTTGGCAAGGACGGCGTCCACACCTTCTACACACTTGAAGGCTCCGTTGCCACAAAGAAAGCTATCGAGGAGTTTGAGGGTGGCGAGTTTGTTGTCGTCCAGCCCCCGATGCCGTTTAAGTGCCCCGGTGCTCCGATGAAGATGGCGCTTATGGCGGAGGACTACTTTACAAGAAAAGGCATAAGAAACAAAACCAACGTTACATTAACAACCGCACTTCCTTCGGTGTTCTCCCGCGAGCCGTATGCGACTAAGCTCACCGAAATCTTCAAGAACAGAAACATCCACGTAGAGACCGGTTTTAACCCCGGCAAACTCGATGCGGAGAACAAAACCGTTAGTTCCTGGGAAGGAAAATCCCTCAAATACGATATGGCGGTTGTTATCCCGCACAATGAGGGCGAGAGCGTTTACGAGGATACCCCGGTTGCCGACCCGAGTAACTTTATCAAGGCGGATAAGCACAAACTTATATCGGATGCCTTTGATAATATCTACGCGATCGGCGACTGTGCGAACTACCCGACATCAAAGACGGGGGCCGGTGCAAGGAAACAGGCCGAGGTCCTCGCGCACAACTTGGCCGCAAGGATCAGGGGCCAGGAGGGTAAAGCCTCATATACCGGCCATGTCATATGACCGGTCCTTACAAGGTTCGGGAAAGCCTTGTTCGCAGAGTTTGACTATGAGAAGTCGATTTCTCCGGCTGAAGAGATGTGGTCGAGCTGGATTCTGAAAGTCTACATGTTAAGACCGCTGTACTGGAGTTTGATGCTCAGAGGGAGGCTCTAGTAAATGGTTGAGAACACAATTGAAGAAAAGGAGGTCATGTTAAGCGATAAGGCCTTGGCTATTATCAACGAAGACCTGGTCTCCTTTGTAGAAACCGTAAAAGATCTCGTAGACCAGTTAGAGCCCCAGATCAAGAGCATCTCAAAAGAAGTATCGCCGGTTCTAAACAAAATCAAGGTTGGCCTCGACAACGACGAGACGATTTTGCTTGTCGAGAGGCTATCTGCAAACACCGGCACACTGCTTGAACTTGTCTCTTATCTAGAAGCGGCGAAAGACCTTATGCATCAGCTTGAGCCGCAGCTTAAAAAGATCACGGCTGAAGTCGGCCCGGTGGCAAACAAAATCAAAGCAAATCTCGACAACGATCAAACGCTCCTACTTGTAGAAAGACTCACAGCAAACACCGGGACTTTGCTCGAGCTGATTTCGCTACTCGAAGGACTAAATGACCTGCGGAATCAGCTTGAGCCTCAGCTTAAGGGAATTATGAAAGAAGCGTCTCCGATAGTTAACGCCATCAAGACGAATTTGGATAAAGACGAGACGTTCTTGTTGATTGAGCGGCTGACGGCAAACACAGGTACGCTTATCGAGATGGTTTCCTATCTCGAGGCCTTTAACGACTTAAAGAACCAGCTTGAGCCCCAGCTTAAGAAAATCATGCACGAGGCAAGTCCGGCGGTTAACGCAATCCGCACGTTTGCAGAAAATGATAAAACCATCGAGCTGGTGAAGACCTTGTTTACCACACTGCAGGAACTCGCACAAGATGACGAGTTTGTCGGCATGATCGGGCGGATGCAGACGCTTAAGACCCCATTCGTGCAACTGATGGATTGCATGTGCGGTAGCACCAACGGTGATGGAGAAGGCGCCGAAGTCAAGACGCCTATAGACTCGCTCTTAAAGCTTACCGAGATAGCTGCTACTCCGGTTGTACAAAATATGGTTATAGCAGCGGCCGGCGCAATGCATGAGGTAAGCGAAAAAGATATTAAACCGGTATCGCCGTTTGGGCTGCTCTCGGCGATGAGGGACAAAGATGTCCAAAGGGCCACCGGTTTTCTGGTCTACTTTTTGAAAAAGCTTGGTCAGGGAATAAAGACGACCTAGCTTTGCAGGAAAGAGCATGAGATTGAAGGCGTGGGGTCAGAGCATAGATCGATATACTGCCAGAATCTAAAAGAAGATCGTTGCCATCTCGCGTAAGTGATGAATTGACAGGCAGAAGCTCCTGTAATATATTGGCTTGCCCTGGCCCCAGACACAAAATAGGGATGACCTAGTCATCCCTATTTTGTGTTGGAAAGAAGGGTGCCTGTCTTGAAAGATTGAAAGATTGCTGAGTTATTCAATTATTCAAGACAGGCACCAATTCCCACCAATTCCCAATTCCAACAATCCGCAGTGATGTTTTTGGTCCGCACCTTAAGAACTAATTTGGTATCCAATCCAATTTTCTAAGTAAATTACTTAGAAATACTAATCAATCCATTTGCCAACTACCACGCCATAAACTCTCACCCATCTTCCGCTTTTACCATTATTTAACTTTAAACGCTAGCCTACTTGGGTATACAATTAGTCATCATAGTCTTGCGTTCCAAGGAGCAACATTGTCTGAGTTTATCCACCTTCATACACACTCCGAGTTTTCGCTACTTGATGGAGCCTCGAGGTTAAAAGACCTGGTAGCAAAGGCGAAAGAACTGGGGATGCCCGCTATTGCCTTAACCGACCACGGGGTTATGTACGGCATCGTACACTTTTACGAGGAGGCTACAAAGAAAGGCATTAAGCCGATCATCGGCTGCGAGGTCTATGTCGCGCCGGGCAGCCGCTTTGATAAGACCAAGGGGGAGGAGTCGTATACCCATCTAGTTCTGCTTGCTGAAAACGAGCAGGGCTACCGCAACTTAATGAAGCTTGTGACCATAAGTTTCTTCGATGGCTTTTACTATAAACCGCGTATTGATAGAGAGGTTCTTGAACAAAACCATGAAGGGCTGATTGCAACGAGTGCATGCCTTGCCGGTCAAGTTGCAAGGTATCTTATGCAGGATAACTACGAGGCGGCAAAAAAAGAGGCGCTGGAGATTAACAGGATATTTGGACAGGGTAATTTTTATCTGGAGGTCCAGGACCACGGTCTTACTGAGCAAAAGTTAGTCAACAAAGGGATGTTTAAACTATCCAAGGAGACAGGCATCCCAATTGTTGCGACCAACGATATCCATTATGTTAACCAGGAAGACGCGCCGGCTCACGACGTCCTTCTCTGTATCCAGACCGGCTCAACGTTAGCCGATACTACCAGGATGAAATTTGATACCGACCAGTTCTATCTTAAGTCGGCCGAAGAGATGGCAGAGCTTTTCCCGGATAGGCCGGATGTTTTGAAGAACACAGTCGAAATCGCCGAGCGCTGTAACGTTGAATTAAGATTTGGCGAGTATCTGCTACCGAATTACGAGATACCCGAGGGCTACACGCTTGACTCATATTTCGAAAAGTTATGCCGCGAGGGATTTGAAAACCGTTATCCAAATCCGACACAACAACATATAGACCGACTGGAATATGAGATTGAGATGATAAAGCAGATGGGGTTTCCCGGGTATTTTCTCGTGGTGCATGATTTTGTTAGGTATGCAAAGTCAAAGGAAATAAAGGTGGGCCCGGGAAGGGGCTCGGCGGCCGGAAGTATCGTCGCCTACTGTCTTGAGATTACCAACATCGACCCTATAACATATGACCTCCTCTTTGAGAGGTTCTTGAACCCCGAGCGCATAAGCATGCCCGATATTGATATAGACTTTTGCTTCGAACGCCGCCCGGAGGTTATCGATTATGTCACGCAAAAATACGGCGAGGATAGGGTTGCCCAGATTATAACTTTCGGCACGATGGCGGCAAGAGCGGCTATTCGGGATGCGGGCCGCGTCTTTGACATCCCATACGGCAGGGTGGACAAAATAGCCAAGATGATTCCCGAGGGCTTTAACGAGGGAAGACCCTGGACGATTGATGCCGCTCTTGCGCATGTGCCCGAGCTCAGGGCGGCCTACGACAGCGATGACGAGATAACAAAGCCCATCCTGGATATGGCTAAGAACTTAGAGGGATTGGTAAGGCAGGACTCAATACATGCCGCGGGTGTTGTTATATCCGACCAGGAGCTTACCAGCCGCACGCCGGTGCAGAAGAAGGGCGATGCCGAAATCGTGACCCAGTACGACATGGGCGCGATACAGAAGATCGGTCTTCTCAAAATGGACTTTTTAGGTTTACGCACGCTTACCGTTATCGACAATGCGATAAAGAACATAAAGAAAAACCACGGGATAGATATAGATATCGATGCGATACCGCTTGATGACCCCAAGACCTATGAGATGCTACAAAAAGGCGAGAGTATCGGTGTGTTCCAGCTTGAGAGCTCAGGGATGCGCGCATTACTTCGCGACCTTCAGCCGACAGTATTCTCAGATATTATTGCTTTGCTTGCACTCTTTAGGCCCGGCCCGCTTGGCTCTGGCATGGTTAAAGATTTCGTCGAGCGCAAACATGGTAAAAAACCGATAAGTTACCTGCACGATTCTCTGGCTGATGTCCTGAAAGAGACCTACGGAGTCATCGTCTACCAGGAGCAGGTCATGCGCATTGCCTCCACCATGGCGGGCTTTAGCATGGGTGAAGCCGATATTTTAAGAAAAGCCATGTCCAAGAAAGAGCCCGAGAAGCTCGCCAAGCAAAAGGAGAAGTTCGTTAACGGCTCAATTGCAAACGGAGTCGATGCGGCCATCGCCGGCAAGATATTCGACTTGATTGTGCACTTCGCAGGGTATGGCTTCAACAAATGTGTTGTTGGCGCAACCGAGATTATAGATGCCGATACTGGAGAATTAGTAACGGTTGAAGAACTCTTTCGAGCAGGCCGCCGCATCAACACCTTAAGCTGTGATGACGATTACAAGATAGTCAGTCGCCCCATTGTTGATTGTGTAACCAATGGCCACAAACCGGTGTACCGAGTTAAAACTAAGTTAGGTTACGAAATTACCGTAACAGATAACCACCCATTCTTGACGTTTGATGGATGGAAGGAGTTAAAGGATATTAGCGTGGGAGATAGGGTGGCGACTCCGAGAGTGTTGCCTGCATTTAGCTGTACAAGTTGGCTTAATAAAGGCGCAACTAGGAAATTTATCCCATCTGAGGTGTTTTTCCTAGACCGCGATTCGCTTGCATTATTTATAGGCAGGCTTTGGGCTGGGGATGGATTTCTAATCTCAACTGGTACAAACAAAGTTCCTTTCTATGCTACATCATCTAAAAAGCTTGCGATGCAGCTTCAGCACCTGCTTCTCAGACTTGGAATTCTAAGCCGTCTAATCGAAAAAACATTTAAGTACCGAGATCAAGAGCGACCTGGCTATGCCATATACTTACAGGGCAGGGAGGGCATCCTTGAATTCATAAATGTTGTCGGTCGTCATATAGTAGGCCGAGAATTAGAGCTTGAAGAGTTACGTACCTATTATGAGTCGGTTCGGGACGATAAAGTTAGCAAAGATATCATCCCGCTTGCGGTAAAAACCATAGTCCAGCAAGAGAAAGAACGCGTTGGTTTAGGGTGGAAACAGATAGAGCATGATAGCGGCCTTTCTATGAGGGAGTATTATTTTAGTTCAGATGAGTTAATGAAGCATGCAACCTCTGACATCTATTGGGACAGAATCGAATCAATAGAATATATGGGTGTTGAGCAGACCTACGATCTTGAAGTTGAGGATACCCATAACTTTGTAGCCAATGGTCTAATCGTTCATAACTCTCACTCGACTGCTTATGCGTTTATCTCCAATCAGACGGCATGGCTTAAGGCGAATTATCCAGTTGAGTTCATGGCCGCGCTTCTAACCAGCATCATGGGCAATAAGGACAAGGTTGCCCAGTATATCAATGAGTGCAGGCGCATGGGTATAGAGATACTGCCGCCGGATGTCAACGAGAGCTATAGCGACTTTACGATTGTGGGCAAGTCAATCCGCTTTGGTCTCTCGGCTGTTAGGAACGTCGGTGAGGGTGCGATTGAGGGGATAATTCGCGAGCGCGAGTACGGCGGTTCCTTTAAATCGATATATGATTTTTGCCGGCGTGTCGAGATGGGCATTCTAAACAAGCGAACAATTGAGAGCTTGATTAAAGGCGGCGCGTTTGACTCTTGCAATGTGAGCCGCCGGCAGCTTCTCTTGACTTATGAGAAGGCGGTTGATTTAGGTGCGCGGAGTCAAAAGGATAAGGCGGCAGGACAGTTTACTATATTTGACCTTGGGGATGGAGGGGATACAGGCTCAGCCTCGCAAGTAGAAGATCCCAGGGATGAGAAACTCCCCGAGTTCGAGAAGCACGAGCTTCTTGCGTACGAGAAGGAGATGCTCGGTCTTTATGTATCCGACCACCCGCTTCTTGGTCTAGAAGACGCGCTTTTAAATCAAACCGAGTTTTCAACAACCGAGTTAAAAGAGCAAAAGGATGGAACGATTGGCTGGATCGGCGGCATAATCACCAACATCAAGAAGATAAACACCAAGAGGGGCGACTTAATGCTATTCTTAGATCTTGAGGATCTGGATGGTACAGTCGAAGTCGTTGTCTTCCCAAGTACGGTTGAAAAATATAAAGACTTGATTGCAGTGGATAAGTTAGTGCTTATCAAAGGCAAGCTGGATATCAAAGAGGATGAAGTTAAGTTATTAGCCCAGGAAGTAAAGGAGTTCGATTCTAAGGCTAAGGGTAACGGTAATGGACGTCGCAAGGCTAAACAAAACGGTAACTCAAATGGACGCATCAATGGCATTAAGGCAGATGGCAACAAAACCAACGGTGCCGAAACTATCGAAAACTCCATTTTAATTCTAACGGTTAAGAAATCCATGATGACAGCAGCCTTTGTAGATAGGTTAAAATCGATATTAAGGTCCCACCCAGGTGGTACTCCTATTTTCCTCAAATTAGAAAATGGCAAGCCGGTCATGATGGCTCTCGCCGAAGGATATAGCGTATCCGTTAGAAACGGTCTTTTCGCTGAGCTTAAGGCTTTGGCCGGCGAAGGGGCGGTTGAGGTAAGGCCAGCCAATACTATCGCTTAAATGGTGTCAGACACCGGTCAAATCAACTGCCAGCTATAATAGCATAGGCTAAGCAAAAAAGTGTGCACTTGTGAAGCTAAAAATTTGAATGCTCTACTAGAGCACTTTAAGGTGCTCAGCACTGGTGTCAGACACCGACCAATCTCACTAGCAGCTATAATAGCATAGGCTAAGCAAAAAAGTGTGCACTTGTGAATCTAAAGTTCGAACCTGCAAATCCCCGCCATCCAACCTCTAATTTAATACTTTAACGCTTTACTTTACTAAAGCGCGCTTACGGTGTATAATATCCACTGGTAAGCTGTGGATAGCAAAAGTAAGCAGTAGATAGCAAAATTTAGCAAATCCTAAGTTTTCATAATATAATCAGTTTTAGCGGTTTTTTGGTCGATATAAAGATAATTAACCGATTTGTTACATTGTTTTGGTAAAATGTGTTTGAGCAAAGCGGTTTAGCAGGTCAGAGGCACAAGTTACTAGGCGATTATTGGAAGAGTGATAAGTTTGCTGACACAAATTAAACTGAGCGCAGGCTTTAATGAGGAAGAAGCGCGAAAGCTCGTAGCAAAACCGCTTTTTGAAAAGCCTGAGGTTGAGGCCGCCGTGCGTGAGATTGTCGAAAATGTCAAGCGCAGTGGCGACAAAGCACTTTTCGAATACACAGAGAAGTTTGACAAGATAAAGCTTACTCCCGAGACCATGATGGTAACCCCCGAGGAGTTTGATGCTGCATACTCTCTGATAGACAGCGAGCTTTTAGGATCCATTAAAGAGGCTATCAGGAGAATCACTGTATTTCACGCAAAGCAGAAGGAGAACTCCTGGTTTACCACGGAGGGTGGGATGCTTCTTGGTCAGCTTGTTCGACCAGTTGAGCGGGCTGGTATCTACGTGCCGGGGGGCAGGGCGGCATACCCATCATCTGTTCTAATGAACGCCATCCCGGCAAAAGTAGCCGGTGTTAGTGAGATAGCGATGGTGGTTCCGGGAGCGACACGCGCCGAGGTTCTGGTGGCAGCCGCCGAGGTAGGGGTAACCGAGGTCTACAAGATCGGTGGGGCGCAGGCAATAGCCGCGCTTGCATTTGGCACCGGGTCGGTCCCAAAAGTCGATGTTATATCGGGCCCGGGCAATATCTACGTTACTCTTGCAAAGAAGATGGTTGTGGGCTATGTCGATATAGATATGCTGGCAGGCCCAAGCGAGGTTGTTGTAATCGCAGACTCAAAAGCCAAGCCGACCTACATCGCTGCGGATATGCTTGCGCAGGCCGAGCACGACCCGGATGCCACCGCGATACTTATCACCAACTCGGAGGATATCGCAAAAGAGACGGCGGTTGCAGTTGATCTGCAACTTAGCAGGTTAGAGCGCAAAGAAATAGCTGAGCAATCCATAAAAGAGAATGGTAGGATATTTTTAGTCGCATCAATTGCCGATGCGATAAGGCTTGCAAATATAATCGCCCCCGAACACCTCGAGTTGATGATTGAAAGTCCGCTTGAGTCTCTGGGGTTGGTAAAAAACGCCGGTGCGATATTTTTGGGGACTTACGCACCCGAGGCGATAGGCGACTATGTTGCCGGGACCAACCATATATTGCCGACGGGCGGGACGGCGCGGTTTTACTCGCCGCTTGGCGTCTACACATTTTTAAAGAGGTCAAGCGTGTTAAGCTTTTCAAGACAGTCGTTTGGAGATGCTGCCGAATCGGCAATCAACATAGCCGAGAGCGAAGGCTTAACCGGGCACGCAAAGTCGGTCCGCTTTAGGATGGAGGAATAAGATGATCGGCCCAAGGCCGCAGGTTGCAGCAACAAAGCCATACCACCTGCCAAATGTACAGGCAAGCATTATCCTATCCGTAAACGAGAGCCCTTACAACCTGCCGCAAGCGATTATAGACGAGATAAAAGATGAGCTTGATAACATTGCGTATAACCGTTATCCAGACCCAATGTCTTTAGAACTCAGGATGCTCATTGGTTCGGCCTACGGTCTCCACGCCGCAAATGTCTTTGTCGGAAACGGCGGCGATGAGGTGATCCAGAACTTGTATCTTGCTTACGGGGGGCAGGGACGAAAAGCGGTCACCTTCGAGCCGATGTTTGAGATCTATGGGATAACCGGGCGTGTGACCGAGACCGAGATAGTCCCCATCCTTCGCGATCCGAAAGATTTTACCGCCGAGAACGTTATCCCGCAGGCCTATGGGACGGATGCATCGCTCATATTTTTATGCTGCCCAAATAATCCAACAGGCGATATGGTATCCCTGGATAGGATTGAGGAACTCTTGCAAAACACGGAGGCCCTCGTTGTAGTCGATGAGGCGTACGGCGAGTTCAGCGGCCGGACGGCGATACCGCTTTTATCAAAATACGAAAACCTGGCGATTTTAAGGACGTTTTCAAAGGCGTTCTCGCTTGCAGGTTTGAGGGCCGGATATCTTCTTGCAAGCGAAGGGGTAATTGAAAATTTGCTTAAAGTTAAATTATTTTTTAACTTTAACAGACTGTCGCAAGCCATAGCAAAGATTGCATTCAACAACCGCAATATATTCGATGAGCAGATAAAGAAGATACTTGAAGAGCGCGGGCGTGTATCCGGCGAGATGTCTAAAATAAAGGGGATAGAAGCTTTTCCAACCCATTCAAACTTTATCCTCTTTAGAACGGAAAAGTTGGCGGCTGATGTATGGCAGGGCCTACTCGATAGGGGAATACTAATTCGAAATTGCAGCAACCAGCCCCTCCTAGAGAACTGCCTGCGGGTAAACATCGGGACGCCGAAGGAAAACGATGCATTCTTAAGTGCACTGTGTGAGATAGTGTAGTTGCCCGATTTATCAGGCGAA